>JAJYGI010000049.1 GCA_021790735.1 Actinomycetes bacterium
ACGTACGTCAGATCGCGACTTATTTGACGTCGTGCTCGTCCGGTTGGCAACAGATAGTCACACAATTGATGCACATCGACTAAGCAGCTATAAGATACCGACACTACAGTCGCGGACCCGACGAAACAAGTAGGTTCGAGCAGGGGTCTGTAAAGTTATAGCCAACGAAGTCGCAGTTTATAGCCGCATAATTGGACTCGACCTCACCGATGTGGCATTATAGGCTCTTAACACAAAAGCCCTTGTGGAGGTAAGAGAACAGACAAAGGATCCTACTCATTGAGCTCAGTACAGATGAAGTGGCTAATCCTTACCGATCGGTTAGACCACAGACCCTACAAATCGCAGTGATTTCGGTACTCCCAGCTCCTACCTTAGATGGGGCAGAGGGAAGAGGACTCCTGGCTGAGTTCGAGACCATCTGTTTGACTGTGGTCATCACTTAGGTGCTACTCGCTGAACATTCCATAGCTGATGCCGTGATTGTAAATAAGCGCCATGCAACAACAGGCAAGGACAAAGCATTCCGTGGGCCCCGCTGACAAGCGGAGAGAACGAACTCCTGGCTTTCTAACTACGTCTAGTTGCGAGAAGAAACACCGAAAGATCGATCGTTCAACGTTTGGCCCAGTTCGCCCTCGCAGTCGCACTACTGCTTACAGCGAAGCTTATCGACTGGAGAACTAGCGGTCGTCTGATATACCGCCTATCAATCGAGGCTTTTATAAGACAATCAGGGTCTATGTACCTCTTGAGAAGGTCGAATTTCATCATCTTGGAGTGGACGTTACGATCAGATCTACGTGATGCTGACATCACAAAGAGGTTTCTCGCTAATGGCCAAAGCCGCTTACCACTACCACAAAGCACTCAGAGACTGAATCCACCCAACGGACATGATCCTAGAGCACATACGTAGATCGATCAAGACCTGATAGAACCGACAATGACGCAGCTGATCTCGCTCGCGTGGGCGGGAACCCAAACGACCGGACACGGCTTCAATTTGAATTCAAATAACAAAAAGAAAAAAACTATGAGGAGCATAGCTCGTTGTTACTCGAAGGTAATAAGATAGGAAGATCTTCACAAACTAAATGATCCTTAAACGGGGGGAACATTGGATAGTTCTTGGATGCAGTTTGGACTATGTCGGAATATTGAGCCTAACGTATTTTTCCCAAGCGATGGTGTGGGCGTGGACAGGGCGAGGAAAATCTGCCAGACCTGTGAAGTCAAACAAGATTGTTTAGAGTACGCTCTAAGGCTACGAATAGAGCATGGCGTATGGGGAGGGGCATCAGAGCGCGAAAGACGGAGAATATACCGTCGACGCAAACTCACATCCGTTTCAGAGTCTAAATCAGCATAACCTCATCCAGAGAGATTCTACGCTTGGAGAGGGAAGGAGATCTCACTGTGATTGAGTGCGTAGTAAATATTTCTGAGGGTTCTAACTTCAAGGTTCTATCAAACTTAGCAAAGGTAACCCAAAGGAGTCTGTTAGACCTTCATTTCGATACTCATCACAATCGATCAGTACTCTCTCTCGCTGGGAATCATCTAATCGAAGATCTCAAGGAGCTTTCAAGACATTGCCTTGAGGACCTCGACATCAACAACCATCAAGGAGTTCATCCTCGCCTAGGTATCATCGATGTTGCGCCGTTTATTCCTAAGCTTGAATCAACGTTTGAGGAAGCCGTCGAAGTACGCGAACAGTTTGCTGAGTTCCTAAGTAACGAGATTGGGGTGCCTTCTTTTTACTATGGAGATGAACGCTCGTTACCTTATGTCAGGAAACACGCGTTCCAAGATCTCAGTCCTGACAAAGGTCCGTCTGCTCCTCATCCAACGTTAGGTACTTCATGCCTCGGCGTCCGCTCACCACTAATAGCCTACAACTTAGTGCTTGACGCAGATATTGAAAGTGTTAGAAGACTCGCAAGCAGCATACGCTCTTCTGACGTAAGAGCTTTGGCCTTTAAAGTTGGTGAGTTTGTACAGTTATCGACAAACCTTATTAACCCGTCTTCCTATGGGCCTATGGATCTTTACTTCGATATTCGCAAGGCATTTAAAGTAATACGTGGTGAGCTAGTTGGAATTCTCGATGAAGAGTACCTTGCTAAAATTCCACCTGCGTACCGCCCAACGCTCGACATCTTTTCAGAAGACACCTTTCAAGCACGACTGACAAACGGTTATGAATCGCCGCTACTTTAAAGGCTACTCAAAGTGATAGAAGAAAGCTACTACGAAAAACGGGTTGTTAACACCGCTGACAGGCGTTCACGATCCCTCTTTAGCTTCCGTCGTTCGCGCTCTGACAGACCACCCCAAATACCGAACTCTTCGTCGTTCGAAAGCGCATATTCAAGACAGTCCACTCGGACATCGCAGCTCCGACACATGGCTAAAGCCGACGCAGAAGGGACTCCTCGCTGAGGATAAAACACAGCATTGCTTGCGCCTTTACACTTAGCCCGATCAAACCATGCGGAGTCGTCTAAAGTAGTCTTACTAGGCATTCCAGAAAATGCGTACATCGATCCCCCGTCTAGCAGTTATTTCGACAGCACCTCCAACTAGTCGGCGCAAAGTTGGGGTAATTCTAACTGACATAGGGGCCGTCTATCTCACCCAATAGAGCTATAGAACGTACGAGATCTCTAACCATAACAGCTGAAGTGTCACATTGACACGCGTCCTATATGGCAAAAAAGACTAGGTGGTAATAAGATGGTTTATGTTCGATATGGACGCAGAAAAGAAAGTGACTTACATTGAGCCTTAATGTCCATTTTCATAGCTATGATGCCGTGATAGTAGGTGCTGGCGGCGCCGGTCTTCGCGCCGCCATAGAGGTATCAGGCAAGTGCAGAACAGCAGTGCTAACGAAACTCTACCCCACACGATCTCATACCGGGGCCGCACAAGGTGGGATGTGTGCAGCTTTGGCAAATGTTGAGGAGGACTACTGGGAGTGGCACGCCTTTGACACCGTTAAGGGTTCAGACTACCTTGGTGACCAACCTGCAATCGATGTTATGTGCCAAGAAGCCATCGACGCCGTAATTGATCTAGAGCACTTTGGCCTAGCATTTTCGCGCACCCCCGAAGGCAAGATTGATCAAAGGCGATTCGGGGGTCACACAAGAAATCATGGAGAAGCTCCAGTGCGCAGGTCTTGCTACGCGGCTGATCGAACCGGACACATGATCCTTCAAACTCTATACCAACAATGCGTCGCCAGGGACGTGAACTTCTTCAATGAATTTCAAGTGTTCGACGTTCTCTTCGAAGGTGAAGGAGCCGAGAAAAGGTGTGCCGGTGTTGTTGCGTACGAACTTTCGACTGGAGATCTGCATGTATTTGCCTCCAAGGGAGTCCTCTTCGCCACTGGAGGGTACGGTAAGATGTTCCGAATCTCCTCCAACGCCCACACCCTTACCGGCGATGGGCCTGGGGTTTTGTTTCAAAATGGGTTACCGATGGAGGACCTCGAGTTCTATCAGTTTCACCCCACAGGCATCTATGGACTTGGGATCCTTCTTACTGAAGGGGCTCGAGGAGAAGGGGGAATACTTAGAAACGGTTTAGGGGAACGTTTCATGGAAAGAGTAGCACCTACCGTTAAAGATCTAGCTCCACGCGACATGGTATCACGGGCTATTCATGCTGAGATAAAAGAGGGGCGAGGGGCGGGTCCCGATAAAGACTACGTTTATCTAGACCTAACTCACCTACCTCCTGAACAGATCGATGCAAAACTCCCTGATATCACGGGATTTGTCAGGACTTACCTAGGCATCGAGCCTAAAACAGATCCCATTCCGATCCAACCCACTGCTCACTATGCCATGGGTGGAATACCCACAAACATTAACGGAGAGGTCGTGATCGACACCAATAACACCGTCATGCCCGGCCTATACGCGGCTGGTGAGTGCGCTTGCGTCTCCGTTCATGGAGCAAACAGACTCGGGACCAACTCCCTCTTAGATATCGTCGTATTCGGGAGGCGGGGAGGTCGAGCAATGGCAGAGTACGTTAATGTAGTCAATCACCCCAATATAACCAAAAGCGCAGCTAACAAGGTACGCGATCATATAGAAAGAGTCAAGGCTTCAGGTGGCGGCGAAAAAGTAGCTGAACTGCGCACCACGCTTCAAGAGACGATGACTAGAAATGCCTCTGTGGTACGCACCGAAGAGTCGCTACGGGAGGCGAAGGCAACGATTGATGACCTTCGAAAGAGATACCAGAGCATCTCAATCGATGATAAGGGATCTATATTCAACAGCGACCTTACCGAGGCACTAGAACTATCGCATCTATTAGACCTAGCAAACGGTCTGGTCATGGGAGCTATAGCACGTCAAGAAAGTCGCGGTGCCCACTGGCGAGATGACTTCCCAACCCGCAACGACGTAAAGTGGATGAAACATACCTTTGCATACCAAGATGAAGACGGCAACGTCACTTTGAAGTACAAAGCCGTCGTTGGCGGCAAGTATCAACCGATGGAGAGGAAGTACTAGTGGTAACCACCACGAGCAAGAGAGACGTCGTAGATGCAATGAAGCTTTTGACTGTGCATCTGCGCATAAAACGTTATAATCCGGAGGTAGATACCCGTCCACACTGGCAGGATTTCGAGATCCAAGCCAAAGCTGCCGATACTGTATTAAACGCACTGCACACTATTAAGTGGACGATAGATGGATCGCTGTCATTCAGAAGAAGCTGCGCCCATGGCGTTTGCGGTTCAGACGCCATGGTAATAAACGGCGAAAACAAGCTCTCCTGCGTGAACCTCATCTCCGATGTAGGTACGGATCTGGTGATCGAACCCATAAGAGGTCTGCCGGTAATCAAAGACTTGATCGTTGACATGGAGCCGTTTTTCGCCCAGTATCGATCGGTTATCCCCTACTTGATTGCCGACGATGACCCCGGTTATAAGGAAAGGTACCAGTCACAAGATGAACGCGCTCGATACGACGACACGACTAAGTGCATACTCTGTGCCTGCTGTACAACCTCATGCCCGGTTTACTGGGCAAATGGCGAGTATGTAGGTCCAGCAGCGATCATCAATGCTCATCGATTCATATTTGATTCAAGAGATCATGCTGCAGAACGACGTCTAGATATCCTAAACCAAAAGTCTGGAGTATGGAGATGTCGAACGTCCTTTAACTGCACTGAGGCATGTCCGCGCGGAATAAAGGTGACGCAAGCGATCGAAGAGGTAAAGCGAGCAATCTTATATGATCGAATATGAGATATGAATAGTACAAAGCTTGCAACATTGATAGGCGAACTCAATAGTCGTGCCCACATCTCGATGCCAGCCGACTACGCGTCCAACGAGGAAGAGTACTTATCTCTCAGAGTCATAGTCTTAGAGGGAGATCTTAGACCGGGTTGGGTAGCACACATAACTGAGAGTGGGGTCGTCTACGATACGGATCCTTCCCACTTTAGCGAAGCTGATCTTGAGATTAAAATAAAAAGTTCAAGCGACGCTGAACAGCTAATTTTAGGCACAGCCTCATTAAGCAGGTTCTTCGAGGAGGGGTTACTCAAGTTCAGTGGAGACTTTGCCACTGTGTCAAAGAAGCTCACTCTCGTTGACTCGTTGAACGGAAATGCGGAGGATCTCCAGTGAAACTTGGGCGAAGGTCTGACCGATCGAGGCTCCCTTCAGCCCCAGGATGGTACAGCGACGGATCTGGATCTCTTAGGTACTACAGTCGGCTGGGCTGGACCGAGAGAACAAGACCTTTACCAAAGTATATCGACCTTCCAGGATCCTCTAACCTTCCTCCTTATCGCATAAGGCCAAGGTCTGGGGCAAAAACCCACATGAGGAGGGGACTAGCTGTAGCTATTGTACTGGTCTTGGTAGCTAGTGCACTATCTCAAATGTCGACGTTTTGGAGTTCCACAAATCAGCCAAGCAGGTTTGTACCATTGATCACTGACAAGGGATTTGACCAAGCAGCGACACGCACGTGCTTGAGTACATTACCAGCTCAACCGTCGATCGCCCTTACTGGAGCTCAGTACTCCGTAGGCACTGGAGCATTTACTTACCTATCCTCACCGTTTCAAAATCTTTCCAAGAAAGCCCTCGCATCTGCTGAACAACACGACAAAACGCTATACCAAGACCTCGTTCAAGCAGACAGCAAGTTCAAATCGCTACCTCCGTATCCGGGTTCACAGAGTGCTGTAAACGCCTGGATTAGCGCATGGACTACCGCCACCACAGCTCTGGCCGCCTACGACAAGGATCTCACAGTCCAATCCTCTTCGACTAGAGCTAAGTACAAGACCGCAGCTTCAGATCTTGAATGGATTAACGTATTCGCAAAGGCCAACACTCTAAATAGCTGCGCCGATTTCTCGACAGAACTCTTCTGAGACGCTATAGTTGTTCATAATCGGTATCTTCCGAAAAGGGGGCGAAGTATGAGCAACGCTGGAGTAATCGATGATCGCATACTCGAACACTACAGAGGGCTACTTGACGCTGAAGATAGCGCTTTTAACGCGGTAGAGCATGCGTACGAAGAAGGAAATCGCGAGAAGTTTCAAGAGGACCTTCGACTCTGGAGAAGCTGTATTGAAGCCAAGCTCACCTACTTAGAAAAGTGCGGATTCGCCCTTTTAGGACAAGAGTGGCGAGAGTGTCTAGAACATCGAGCTCACGTCCACGCGTAGTCCAATACATATAGTGCAGTGGGTACAGTTCGCAACAGCCGGTGCTATGGCGATAGTGACCTCATGCAAGTAGCTTTACCCTGAGTGCACCGCTCATTTGATAACTACACATCGAGTTTTAAAGGTGGCTCCAACCGCAA
Source organism: Actinomycetes bacterium (assembly GCA_021790735.1). Lineage (GTDB taxonomy): Bacteria > Actinomycetota > Acidimicrobiia > Acidimicrobiales > Acidimicrobiaceae > Ferrithrix. Next base: position 6,876 of record JAJYGI010000049.1, read on the forward strand.
GTTGCCTTTGCTAGAGCTTTCCGACCTTGCTAGCTGCTCAAGTACAAGGACTGAGATATGCAAAGACTCCCTCAAGTGTCTATCACCGATTGGGCATGTACACTCCAATCAGGCAAACGCCCAACTACTAACCTCTAATTTAGGGTTTTCTCAGCAAGATTTAGATGAGTCAGAGCAGGATCGTCTCCACCTCTAACCGCAACTCATTGCTGCTACGACTTCTTAACTAATTCCTTGACCTCAGATCTTTCACCAGCTAACTCTTCGGTTGTCTTCAAAATAGCTTCATGTGCAAAGCCATCATGTTCTAATCCCTCTACGACTGAACAGGTGTTCCCATCTGAGGTTATTGGAAATCCAAACTGCAAACCTTCTGGCACCCCGTATTCACCTTTCGAACATACAGCAAGGGAAACCCAATCGCCTTTCGGAGTTGGCGTTATGATAGAACGTACAGAGTCCATCACAGCGTTAGCTGCAGAGGCTGCCGACGATGCACCGCGCGCATCAATGATAGCAGCTCCTCGCTTCTGCACCGTTGAGATGAAGTCCCGCTCCAGCCACATCCGATCAGATATAACCGTTTCAGCGGCATCTCCGCCGATCTTCGCGTTTTCAAAGTCCGGGAACTGTGTCGATGAGTGATTGCCCCAGATCGCAACGTTAGTAACGTCTTCAACTCCAACTCCGGCCTTTTTAGCAAGTTGTGTCTTAGCTCGATTCTGGTCAAGGCGCGTCATTGCGAAAAACCGATCGCTCGGTACTCCGTCTGCATTTTCACGAGCAATCAGTGCATTGGTATTACATGGATTACCAACTACAAAGACTCGGATGTCAGAGGCAGCGTGCTTAGCAATAGCCTCTCCTTGAGGTTTGAAAATTCCGCCGTTGATCGAGAGCAGATCGCGTCTCTCCATACCAGCCTTTCGGGGTACGGAACCGATCAAAAGGGCCCAATTGACTCCGTCAAATCCACTTTTGAGATCTGAGGTTAACGTCATCGACTCAAGCGTTGCAAACGCACAGTCGTCGATCTCCATAGCAACGCCCTCAAGCGCCTTCATAGCCATATCGATCTCAATAAGGTTCAGACTTACTTTCGTATCAGGCCCAAACAGTTCGCCAGAAGCTATACGAAAAAGCAGGGAGTAAGAGATCTGCCCAGCAGCCCCAGTAATGGCTACCTTCACTTTAGAACTACTCATATTTGAAACTTTCCTCTCTAGAACTAAAGACGATCGACGATCGCCGATGCAAACTCAGAACACTTGACCTCAGTTGCTCCATCCATCAAACGAGCAAAGTCATAGGTAACTATCTTGTCTGAAATAGTCTTTTCAAGAGCCTTCACAATATCGTTTGCTACATCAAACCAACCCAGGTGTTCGAACATCATAACCCCCGACAAGATAACCGAACCTGGATTGACCTTATCGAGACCAGCGTACTTAGGCGCAGTACCATGAGTTGCTTCGAACACACCATGGCCAGTCACATAGTTTATATTTCCACCAGGAGCAATTCCAATTCCACCGACTTGAGCCGCTAGAGCATCAGATAGGTAGTCTCCATTGAGGTTCATCGTCGCAATAACGTCAAACTCATCAGGTCTAGTAAGAACCTGTTGAAGCGTGATGTCGGCAATTGCGTCTTTTACAAGGATCTTATCTCCCGCATTACCACCACAGTCATCCCAAGAGACCGCAATGTCGCTAAATTCCTCTCGAACGAGTTCGTATCCCCATCCCCTAAAGGCGCCTTCAGTAAACTTTTGGATGTTTCCCTTATGGACCAACGTTACCGAGTGTCGACCTCTAGCAACTGCATAGTTTAAGGCTGCTCTAATGAGACGCTTAGACCCGGTCTTCGATATTGGTTTTATCCCAATGCCAGAGTCCTCTCGAATTTTCCACCCGAAGTTGTCAAGCAAGAACTCCCGTAGCTTCGTCGCCTCGGGAGTAAGTGACTCAACCTCCATGCCTGCGTACACATCTTCTGTATTCTCCCTGAAGATCACCATGTCTACCTTCTCTGGGTGCTTTACAGGGGAGGGGACTCCACTGAAGTACCGGACAGGACGTAAGCATACATAAAGATCAAGAAGTTGCCGAAGTGCAACGTTCAAAGATCTTATTCCTCCACCAATAGGGGTTGTCAGTGGACCTTTTATGCCGATCAGATAGTTACGAAAAGCAGTGACCGTCTCCTCCGGAAGCCACTCTCCCGTCTCTTTAAACGCCTTCTCTCCTGCAAGTACCTCGATCCACTCAATCTTACGTCCATGTTTGAGGCATGCGGCATCGAATACGCGTCGTGAAGCGGGCCAGATATCGACTCCCGTTCCATCTCCTTCGATAAATGGTATTATCGGATTAGATGGCACCTGAAGAGTACCATCGGAGGAAGTAGAAATTTTCTCAGGCATAGTGACATCCTAGTGACCGAAAAGCAACACGTCTAATCGGATCAAAGCAATAACCACAAAGACGCTCTTTCTAAAAGAGTCCGAGATGCGAATTCTTTAGCTCACCTTTCGATCTCACTCAAAACTGAAATAGGGTCGCATCCAAGATGTCCAGTGCCACTTTACAGGTTTGACAGTACATCGACTAGGAGAAAAAGGGTCTCAGAGCATCATAGATCTCATGAGTCGACTCCGCCGAGTTCATCGAGTAGATATGGACTCCTGGAACTCCTTCTTCTAAAGCTCTAGTACATAGATCAACGGCGATCTCCACACCAATCTTACGCATCTCTTCAGGGTTATCTTCGAATGAATCAAAGAGCTTCGCTAGTGCTGTCGGAACTGTCGTGCCTGTAAGGGAAGACATCTTTCTAAGGGTCGCCCAAGAGGTTGGAGCCATCACACCAGGAATAATGGGCTTTTCAACTCCCAAACGATCCATATCCTCGCGGAATCTAGAAAACACATCATGAGAAAAGTAAAACTGAGTTATAGCAAAATCAGCTAGATCCAACTTATGTTTTAAGTGGATCCTGTCAGACCTTTGGCTCAATGACTCCGGATGGCCCTCAGGGTGAGCCGCCACAGCTACACCAAAGTTACCAACATTTTTTGCTAAAGTGACCAACTCCGAAGCGTAGGTCAGTTCACCCTTAGGCAAAAAGGCGACTGCATCTAAAGGTGGGTCTCCTCTCAGAGCCAGAATGTCGGTAACACCAGACGCCTGGTAGGTGCGCAGTATCGACTCTAACTCATCCTTGGAGTGAGCAGCACATGTCAAGTGAGCCATAGGAATAGTCCAGCCTTGGTTCACTAACTCCGCTACTAGGGCATGCGTTCGATCTCGAGTTGAACCACCTGCTCCATAGGTTATTGAGACAAAGTCCGGACCAATTAACCTAAGAGCTTCCAAGGCGACCTCAAGGCGGTGCTGAGCCTTTTCACTCCTAGGGGGCCAAAGCTCTACCGAAAAAGTAGGTGCCTCCCCATACACCTTGGAAACCAAAACAGAACTCACCTTAGTTACGTCCTTGAACAGCTGCCAAAAGGGTATTTTCGATAAGCATCGCACGAGTCATTGGACCTACACCACCGATTCTCGGAGTTATCATTGAAGCGACTTCGGCGACTGACTCCTCTACATCGGATATGAGCTTCCGGCCTACAAAAAAAGTTCCAGCACCCACTACTACAGCGCCTGGTCTTATATACTCTTTTTTAATTATGCCAGGAACCCCTGTGGCAGATACCACGACCTCCCCTTCCCGAATAACTGATCCAAGATCTTTGACACGAGAGTGAACCACCGTAACTGCGGCGTTACAGCCAGGCAGAGTCGATGAGAGTAAAAGAGCGAGCGGACGGCCCACAGTTAGGCCACGCCCAACCACAACCACTCGTTTCCCTTCAACTGAGACACCGTTGTGTTGTAGTAGCTTCAAAATTCCCGCTGGTGTACAAGGAAGAGGGCCTGGTCTCGACATAACCAACTTACCTAGATTCATCGGATGGAGTCCATCTACATCTTTGGTTGGTCGAATCCTCTCTAAGACGACCTCTTCGAACTCAGGTCGAGGCAGGGGAAGCTGCACTAAAAACGCGCTCACTTCTGGAGTTTCGTTAAACTCATCAACGACATCAAGTATCTGAGCCAAAGACGCTGAGGCGGGTAGATGTCTATGGAATGAGGCAATTCCGACTTCAGCACAGTCACTGTGTTTCATCGCAACGTAGTTTGAACTCGGCCCGTCGTCGCCTACTAACACAGTTCCCAGTCCGACGTCGACTCCACTCGCCTTGAGCTCGTCCACCCTACGCTTTGCATCAAGTTTCATCTCGGTAGCGAGCGCTTGACCATCTAGAATTTGAGCCGACAAACCCTTACCTTCCTATCTCAATAAAAGATCGCTAACTACCTGACAAGATACTCGTCACGCCTGATTAAGTTAATGCCTGAAGTGACGGTTAGCAGCAAAGACAAATGAGATGCCCAGCTCAGCAGCTCTTGTCGCTATCTCAGCATCTCTAATCGAGCCAGAAGGAGCGATCACCGCAGAAACACCTGCCGCAGCTAAAGCCTCAAGACCGTCTGGGAAAGGGAAAAATGCGTCCGAGGCTGCCACAGCTCCGATGGTGTCACCTCCAGCCTTGCCAACAGCGATCTTTGCGGAGTCCACACGGTTCTGCTGCCCACATCCAATACCGACCGCTCTTTTATCCTTGACGATCACAATGGCATTCGAAGATGTCGCTGCGCATACCTTCCATGCAATCTCCATATCATCGATCTCTGCAGCCGTAAGTTTCCGCTCGGTCACGCTCGAAAGTCGATCAGTAGGCTCGACCACATCGATCTCTTGAACGAGTAATGCTCCACTAACCGACCTTGCACTCCATCTTTGAGGCTTCGGTCGCTCAAGCACAACTACCCGAGTATTTTTTCGTTTCGTCGAGAGAACGGTTAGTGCCTCCTGTGTGAAACTCGGGGCTACAAGAACATCCGCTTTCGGTCGTTCCAAGATCGCGTGCGCGATCTTACTATCAACCTCACCCGCGAACGCTACCACTCCACCAAAGGCAGAGACTGGGTCACAGTCAAACGCTTGGACATAAGCATCGTAAAGAGATTCGCTTAACGCTACTCCACACGGATTTGCGTGCTTTACAATAACCACCGAAGCTTCTGTTTCAAAGCTATTGACTAGATTCCAGGCTGCATCTAGATCAAAGATGTTCAGGTAAGAAGGCTCAGGGCCTAACAGCCACTTAGGATCTTTCCAAAACGAGCCTCCGACTCCCTGATAGAGATAACCTCGCTGATGCGGATTCTCTCCGTACTTCAACTCTCGTTGAAAACTAAATGCCAGATCAAGAGTCGTAGGACGATCGAGCCTACTCTCTGCCAGCCAAGAAGAGACCAGATAGTCGTAGTTTGAGGTGTGAGAAAATACCTTCATAGCCAACGATCTACGAGTTTTCTGCGAAATCGTTCCAAGGGTTTTCAACTCCTCCAAGAACTCTCCGTAGTCCATAGGATCTACTATGGCGCTAACCCATGCAAAGTTTTTCGCAGCCGCTCGCAACATCGCCGGGCCACCGATATCGATCAGCTCAACCGATGGATTAGACGAGAATGCGTAAAGGTTACAAACGACGATATCGATCGGCTCTACACCTAGAAACTTCAGATCTTCCATATGGGCATCCTTACCCCTATCGGCCAAGATAGCTCCGTGTATCTTCGGATGGAGAGTCTTTACTCTTCCATCAAGTAACTCGACAAAGCCTGTAATCTCCTCAATCTGTATGTGTTCGATCCCATGACTCTTAAGTTCTACCGAACTCCCTCCACTGGCGATGATATCAACACCTAGCTCGCGCAAACCCATTGCAAACTCCGCTAAGCCCGCCTTGTCAAACACCGAAATCAACGCCCTCATTGCCAAACTCCCTCATCTACTAGAGTTAGATCAAACCAAAACAGGCTTGGATCAACAGGTCTCACGTTCGTATCACTTAAAAACTTTAGGTAAGACGAGATTACGGCGGGATACAGACGCCTTTCGACTGCCTTAATACGTTCATGAAGTCTTTGTTCATCGTCGCCCTTAACAACCGGTACGGGCATCTGCGCAAGAATAGGACCGTCATCGACAACCTCGGTTGCAAGATGCACAGTACACCCAGTTACCTTGACCCCATAGTGCAGAGCTGTTCTTACCGAGTGCCAACCCGGAAACGCTGGCAACAGAGAGGGATGAGTATTTAAGACTCGATTATCGTAGTCAATGTAAAGAGAATGAGAGAGGATAGTTCCGAATCCAGCCATGGCGACGAGGTCAACTCCTCTAACCTTCAACATCGCAACTAAGTGTGAAGTGTACTCATCTCGATTAAAGCTCTCTGAGAAGTCTTCGCGTTTGACGAGTAAGGACTCTATACCATTACCTTTCGCAACGTCCAGGGCTCTACAAGATCGGTCAGCGACTACCGCAACGACTCCTTCACAGTTGTCTAGGATGGACTCTAAGATAGTTCCAGAACCAGAAGCAAGCACGGCTAAATTCACAACAATAGGATAATTGAATGTGCGCCAAAGGGGGCGGCTTTGGTGACTTATGAGTGAAACTATGTTCCACTAAGGTAGATTAAATGCCGCAACAACTCCCAGCTTGGTCAGATACCATAGAGCGAACGTACCCTCAAGTTCTTCCGAAGCCTCTTCGTAAGGTAGACATCGCCTCTAGCCCCCTACACCGAGTGAGTTCGGAGTCGCTTGAGCAACTAGGTAAGATATCGGAGCTTCCCATTCGTCTTTCGAACTTACTGCGTGGACAAAACAATGCCGATAAACGGCCTTCAGTGGAAAAACCGACCGCTGCTGTACTGGTACCACTGCTCCTCCCAACAACGTCCGCTCCGTTGGGTGAACTCCGAGTTCTTCTTACAAAAAGAACATCAAACCTGTCCCAACATAAAGGAGAACTAGCTTTCCCCGGAGGAAAGCTAGAACCTGGAGAGACCTACTGTGAGGCTGCCGTTAGAGAGACAAAGGAGGAGACCGGGATTAGCGACGTTAATATTCTTGGTACCTTGGGATCGCGCACCACGGTCTTCAACACCTCCTTTGTTTCAGTAGTTGGAGTTGTAGAAGACATAGGGGGACTGTCGCTTTCACCTAAAGAAGTTGAAAAGGTACTCCTACCCTCCGTCGATGAACTTCTACGGTTCGGTAACCACCACGAGGAAAAGTGGTGGTTCTCAGCGAACACCCCTCCTCGCACTATGCACTTCTTCGCGGTTGACGAGGAGCTTTGTTGGGGTGCTACTGCATCAGTCCTTGCACAACTCCTCGAGCTCATAGCTCAGATCTAGACTTCAATTCAATCTATCTCAGGCATGAGGTTCAACTACAGCCCCTTGGCCTTGTTCTTCGAGTATCCATCATCGAGCTCAGTGGCTTTCCCAAGCCTGTCCTAAGCGCAAATGATATGAAACACAGCTTCGGCATCGAAGTAAAACCCCTATCCACACACCGAATGCTAAGACAAAAAGTTGCCCATGTAAGCTTAGAGCACCACATCTGTCTGACTCGTTAGATTGAACTCATCAGGCTTCGCAGATGATCGCCGGTTAGAGGTCATAGGGGTATCCTTAGGGCATGTCTATCTAACAAACTGCTTCGAATAGACATGCCCTAAGAGTTAAAGATCACATTACAAAGACTTCACCAGTTCAACCATCACCTCACCAGCCTCCGTCGGGTTTGCCGCAACCGTGACACCGGCTTCCTCTAGAGCCGCCATCTTAGCTTGGGCGCTGCCTTGTGATCCAGATATAATTGCTCCAGCATGGCCCATCTTGCGACCGGGAGGAGCCGTAACACCTGCTATGTACGAGACAACCGGTTTGCTCATGTTTGATTTGATAAAGTCCGCAGCCTTCTCCTCTTCTGAGCCCCCGATCTCGCCGATCATAAGAACGGCTTTCGTCTCGGGGTCGGCTTCGAAGGCGGCTAGACAGTCAATAAAATTAGTACCTGGGACTGGGTCCCCACCGATACCCACACAGGTCGTCTGACCTACTCCTTTCTGAGAGAGCTCATAAAGAGCCTGATAGGTCAACGTTCCCGACCTAGATACGATGCCAACCGGCCCACCGGCTAAAGCTATGTCTCCAGATGTAATTCCAATGTTACATCTGCCTGGAGAGATAATCCCTGGGCAGTTTGGACCAAGCAGTCTCGTACCTGGATAGTTCCTCCTTAGGATATTGTAGAACATGGCCTCGTCTCGAGCAGGTATGAACTCAGTGATGCAGACGATGAATGACACGCCTGCTGCAGCCGCTTCCAAGATCGCCTCTGGGGCAAACTTCGGGGGGACAACGATAAACGAAGCAGTCGCTCCTGTTGCAACAACTGCTTCTTCAACGGTGTTAAAAACAGGAATACCATCGACATCGGATCCACCCTTACCAGGGGTAACACCACCCACGACCTTGGTGCCATAGTCTCGGTTCCTAAGACCGTGGAAACGTCCCTGTGAACCGGTAAGGCCCTGGACAATTACCTTAGTATTTTCATCAACAAAGATAGCCACTATCTCTCCTCTCCAGCCAATTCAACCGCTCTTCTAGCAGCATCGATCATCGTGGCTTCAACTTGAATCTTGTCGCTTCCGTAGTTTGCCAAGATCTCCCGTCCCTCTTGGGCGTTAGTTCCATCGAGCCTGACAACAAGCGGTGACTGTATATCTACACGCTTTAGCGCGTCCACTATGCCTTTTGCTACCTGGTCGCATCGGGTGATTCCGCCAAATACATTTATTAGGACTGACCGGACGTTTTCATCCGTATTTATAACCTCAAGTGCAGCCGCCATAACATCTGCGCCCGCACCGCCACCTAGATCCAAGAAGTTGGCTGCACTGCCACCAACTTGATTGACTACATCAAGTGTTGACATCGCAAGTCCTGCTCCATTAGCGATTATTCCGACTGAACCGTCCAAGCCGATATAGTTAAGATGCTTCTCCTTTGCGAGCTTCTCTCTTCCATCGAGTTCTTGAGCAGCACGAAAGTCTTCCCAATCTGGATGCCTGAAAGCAGCGTTATCATCCAAGGTAACCTTGGCGTCCAGAGCATGGACCTTGCCGGAAGTCGTAAGTATCAAAGGGTTGATCTCTACAAGATCTGCGTCACCGTCCACGTACGCTCGATAGAGCTTCAAGAGAGTCTCTACAACCCCTTGTCTTGCTTGGGAGTCAATCTCTGCATCAGCCACTAACTGGCGCGCTTCATCCTCTGAGAGCCCATCGATCGGGTTTACATGGAGCCTCTTTATAGCCTCCGGAGCCGACTCGGCTACCTCTTCAATCTCGACACCTCCTTGAGATGAGATCAGGATTAGGTGATCTTTGGAGCCTCTGTCTAGAGTCACCGACACGTAGTACTCCTTATCGATATCTGATGCATGTTCAATCCACACCCTTTTCACCAGGTGACCCTTGATGTCCATGCCCAGTATGGCCGAAGCAGCCACTTCAGTCTCCTCTTCAGAGTTGACGAGCCTTATACCACCAGCCTTGCCTCTGCCGCCAACTTGTACTTGAGCCTTTACAACAGCTGGAAATCCAACCTCTTTAGCTACTCGCACAGCTTCGGCAACCTCTTCGACCACCTCACCCTTGGAGGTAGGAATTCCATAAGAGGAGAAAAACCTCTTACCCTGATACTCAAATAGATCCAATTCTCTCCTTCTTTCACGAGTTATCAAACTTGGGGACTAAAAGTCGTCCTATACTCAAAATCTCTACGAATTAGATCGTACTTCTCTCTCGTCCAACTCCTTCTCTAGCCAAGCTGAGATCGAGGGAAGAGAAGACCCAGGTGTAAACACCTCCTTGACTCCTATCTCTTT
>JAJYGI010000059.1:0-2077 GCA_021790735.1 Actinomycetes bacterium
TGTCATTGGTACAGCGTTCGCGGGGTTGGTGAAGGCCCTCGTGGTCGACTTCTTTACTCCGATAATAGGTATCTTTGGCAATCAAGCTAACTTTGGAAGTCTTTACTTTAGCGTTGGGCGATCCCGATTCCTTTACGGAAACTTCGTCGATGAAGCTATTACCTTTCTCATTACTGCATTGGCTATCTACTTTATTGTCGTTGCTCCGGTGCTTCGGGTCCAAGCTCGTAGAGCTTCGAAGATTGCTGTCGAACCTACTACAAAAACTTGCGTCGAGTGTTTGTCTGAGATTCCAGTTGGAGCGAAACGTTGTTCATTCTGTACATCTTTAGTCGTTGACCCAAACGGCGATAGCTAGGTTTCTCTCTAGTCGCATCCGAGGCGTCCTTATATGTCTACCTCTTCCGCGTCACTATCTCCGCTGGAACTCCTGACCGTGAGGTGTTGAAATACGTCGGGTGGTTCACTCCATATTTTGGCTTTAGAACCCTCGGTTATCGCCCGCCAGATCTTCTCAGGAGTACAGGGCATGTCGATGTGTCTTACCCCAAGATGGCTCAGCGCATCTATTACAGCGTTGTGAACGGCAGGAGTGGCACCTACGGTAGCTGATTCGCCTATACCTTTTGCGCCTAGTGGGTTGTTCGGTGTTGGCGTCTGCGTAGTGAAGGTGTATATAGGCGGGACTTCGGTAGCTGCAGGGACTGCATAGGCTGCGAAGTTTGTGGTTAAAGGGTTACCATCTTGATCATATTGAAAGTGTTCGTAGAGTACTTGGGACATTCCTTGAGTAGCGCCTCCATGTTGCTGACCCTCAACGAGCAAGGGGTTGACAATGGTCCCGCAGTCGTCCACACAGTAGTGAGAGATCGGTGTGATTTTGCCAGTTTCGATATCTATCTCTACGACGGAGAGATGGGCGCCAAATGGGAATGTGGGACCGCTTGAGGTAAAGTCGAACTCACTTTTTAGGCTGATGCCGTCATCTTTCGCCATCCGGTAGAGTTCGGCCCAGCTTTTCCTTGTTGTAGGTACTCCACTTACCTCCAAACCGTTGTCTGAGACTGTGATGTCTTCCGGAGCGACTTCAAGTCTCCCCGACAAGAGACGAGCCGCGATCTCTCTTACTTGTACAGAAGCGGTCTTTACAGCTGAACCTCCGAGTTGTAGAGATCGAGAACCACCCGTACCGTTGCCCCTTGGTACTTTGGCGGTATCGGACTGCACGAACTCGATGTTCTCAAGAGGGATTCCTAGAGAGTCAGAGACTAACATTGCAAACGATGTTGCGTGTCCTTGACCGTGTGCTGAAGTTCCGACCTTGATACGAGCCTTACCGTCTTCTAGTACTTCGACCTCAGCATACTCGCCTGCACCGGCTGCGGTAATCTCCACGTATGTGGAGATGCCAATGCCCAGTAAAGTGGTGCTTCCCTTTTCGATTCGTGCCTTTTGATCTTTCCTTAAACCATCGTAATCTACTGTAGAAAGCAAGTAATCAAGTGCCTTCTCGTAGTCTCCGACATCGTAGTTTGCCCCAGTTTGTGTCGTATATGGGAAAGCCTCTTTGGGTATGAGATTAACTCTTCTCAGTTCGATCGGGTCCATTTCAAGCTCGTCAGCGGCGATATCTATAATTCGCTCCAAGAATTCAGCCGCCTCTGGTCTGCCAGCACCTCGAAACGCGCCCATGGGTGTTGTATTAGTCAGGACCGCAGCAGCACTAAAAGCGAGTCTTTCAATATCGTAGGTTCCTTGGCTCATTGTTCGAGTGCTACCCAGTACTAGACCACCACCAAATCCTCCGTAAGCACCAGCGTCGCCTAACATGGAGCAGCGTAGACCAGTTATCTTGCCGTTGTGCTTTAGTCCCATCTCAACGTATTGAACTTGATCCCTTCCGTGAGGCATAGCGATCATGTTTTCTGATCGTGTCTCGACCCACTTTATGGGTCTTTGGAGCTTTAACGCTGCAGCTATGGCGACAGAGTGTTCGGCTGCGAGTCCGGCTTTGCCGCCAAAGCCTCCTCCAACATCGGGTGTTATAACGTGGAGTCTTTGTGGGTCTATGGTGAAC
>JAJYGI010000059.1:2087-3529 GCA_021790735.1 Actinomycetes bacterium
ATCGGCAACTAAGTTGGCGAAACCATGTGGCATCTGCGTTGATACCCAGATCACAGCTACATATCCATCGTCGTTTGGAGTAGGGTCGACAAGAATTGCGTTACCTTCCATAGGAGCTACCGCGACTCTTTGGTTGACAAATCGTGCCTTTACGACTACCTCTGCGCCCTGAAGAGCGCTTTCAAACCCTGGATCACGGTAACCTTGGGCAACATTACGTGGTGCGTGCTTATTTAAATTGGGGGCGCTCGCTGCAACACTACGTTCTACTCCAACTACCGGCTCTAAGTACTCATAGGATACTTCGATTAGGTCCATAGCGTCTTGAGCTGCCTCTCGTGAAGTGGCTACTATCGCTACTATCGGATCTCCGACAAAATTAACCTGTCCCGTTGCCAGGGGAGGCCTCTTGATATCCTTATTGAGTGGGAAAAATGTATGGTGCGGAGTAATTCCAAGATCCTCTGCTCGATAGAGCGCCACAACTCCGGGAACGTTAAGTGCTTCTTTGAGCTCGATCCCGGTGATGTTCGCACGGGCGGTCTCTGAACGGAGGAAAAGAAGGTGCAAAGGATGCTCAATCGGTATGTTGTCTACAAAACTTCCACCTCCCCGGAGTAGTGCGGGGTCTTCTACCCTGGTGACTCGAGTTCCTAAAAGTGAAGTAGCCATTCATTTAGCCTATATGCGAATTCGTCTATCTACACTTTGCAGTGATCTTTGTAGAGTTAGTAAGAGATATTGCCCAAGTGTGATCGTCCTCAGTCGCTTTCGTTGCTAAAGGTGTCCGTTGGGATCGTTTAGTGCTCAACGGGAGGGTTGACAACAGTCTCCTAAAGCATCAGGGACTATCTATGAACATACTTGTCAGGCTAAAGGTATGAAGCTCTAGAAGTGTTCAAGTAAGAAGGCGTCCATTATCAAAGCGCATGGAGGTGGTGCAGAGATGGACAACTTCGTGTTCGGATCACTCGCTTACCCATTTTGGGACGATAGTCGCTGAAGTGCCACTTAGGGTACGTGTTTTGTTTGTGTGATAGCGGTGCTGGGCAGAATCTAAAAGACGCGCCTTCTTATCTAGAAACTCGACTTAGACACCTGTTGAAGCCCTGTCGATGAGTTTATCAGGCTGCAAAGTGGTCTTGAACTGTTTCGTTCTTCCCCGCTTAGTGCTGGAGGCGATTGTTTCGAATCCCCGGAGAGTTTTCCCCTAAACTCAATTATTCTCATAGAGACTTATCAAGTTCGCTTTTGAGTCGTTGGTTTTCGCGTTTTAGGTTTGTGATCTCACGTTCTTGAGGATTAGTCTTCTACCGGTGGTCGGTAGAGGGAGTGCTCTTTTATCACGAAGGGATTGAAATGCCAGGTGTTCCCGTGGAAAGACGAGTCGTATCGGCTGGTACGGCTGTTGCCACCAAGATTTCCCAAACATCCACCTTTCA
>JAJYGI010000042.1 GCA_021790735.1 Actinomycetes bacterium
AAAGAGTGGCAAGATCGAACTCCTCGGTGAGGATGTGAGCACTCTAAAGATACATAAGAGGATCGACCTTGGCGTTGCCTACATGAGTGAACTAGGCGTCTTTCCGACTCTTTCGATCCAAGAGAATCTCTTGCTTGGTGCCTATAACGCAAGTAGATCCTTGGTAAAGGAGCGTCTTGAAGAGGTGTTTGTCCTCTTTGGGGAACTGAAAGGGAGAAGGAAGGCTCTAGCTGGGTCGTTATCGGGTGGTCAGAGGAAACTTCTTGGAGTTGGTAAGGCGCTGATGTCCGATCCGAAGGTCTTGATTATGGACGAACCGTCTTCTGGACTTTCTCCTCTGTACGTCAAGGAGGTTATCGCTTCTTTAGGTTCAATTACTGGGAAAGGAAGAGCCTTAGTTATAGCAGAACAGAACGTCTCCTTTTTAGAGCTAAGCGATCGCGTATGTGTTATCGAGGGTGGGAGAGTGAGTTTTGAGGGCTCCACTTCAGAGTTCGAAAATACCGAAGTGTTGCACAGGGCCTTTTTTGGGATTGAGGGTTGATTGGCATAGAGACTTACCAGCTGAGCAATGATCTTCGTACATCTTCAAGGTGTTTGGCTAACGTGTTATGACTTACTTTGACGGTCTTTATGGAAGAACTTCGATCTCTAGGTTGTGGACTGTTGCGATATGTACAAGGTGAGCTTCGAGATAGGAACCTCTTGATCTTCTCAGTTGTTTAGTTCAATTCGCCGTGATGCTACCAAAGAACTTAGAACTTGAGGTTGGTATAGGTGCGCCTGGCCAATAGGTTGGAGGTGTGAGATTCAACGGTGCTACTTCGAGCTGGCAAGTGTCTGGTAAAGCGCTTGCTTATAGAGCTTTGGTGGTGGTATTGGTAGTGTTTTGCATCGCCGCTGTTCTTACCTTAAACAACCTGACTCTAGAGGTCGCATCTCTCGCATTGCTAGCGGTAGTGCTCTACATGAAGCGAAGCTGTCTATTTGGTTCATCGCGAAGTTGCGATGTCTAGAGCGTGTCATGAGTTTTAGAGTATTGTTTTAGTTCATAGTCCCCACTATTATCGACTCTATGGACGCTAACGTGCGAGAACTACGTGGATTCTCGGAGACCGATAAAGTGGTTATCTTATGTAGCGACGCTTTAGGTTTCTCTCACGCGAATAATCTAGGTGTCTACCAAGCCCTTCGAGAAGGCGCTTTGAACTCGGCTCGTGTCGTAACACCTGGCCCTTGGGTAAGGCACGCCGCACGTTTACATCGAGGTGAGGATGTAGGTATCTCCCTCACTCTTACTTGTGACAACGAGATTTTCCATCTCTCGCCGTTGACAGCGGCGCCATCACTCGTGGACGGAGGCGGAGGATTCCCTGCAACATCCGATGATCTGTGGAGTCATGCTGACCTTGACGAACTACGTCGAGAGGTCAGAGGACAGCTGGAACGAGCTATCTACTGGGGGTTCGATATTTCACATATCGCTAGCTTCGCAGACTCTTTGGTATGTTGGCCTGAGTTCTTCGATGTGGTGTTGGATCTCGCTATTGAGTACCAACTTCCTATCCGGCTGTCACCAGACTCCAGCGAGGAAAAGCTAGGGTATCCCGCACGATCTCTTGCAAGCCAGGAAGGGTTGGTAGCTGTCGATCAAGTCATCGACACATCCAAAGTTGATCTGGATCAGTATCCCTCCGTCAATGACGCGTTTGACCATATAATTAGCCAAGTGAAACCAGGAGTTTCTGAGATCTCCTTCAAGCTAACCGTCGATACACCGGAGATAAGAGAGCTATCTTATGGTTGGCAAGATGAGGTTAGTTGGACACAGCTCGTCATGGATCGATCGGCTGTTGCTATAGCGCTAGCTCGACACGGAGCGATCTGCGTCGACTATAAGACGATACGTGATCTTATGCGACAAGGGATGACTAGGTCAAAATTTTGTGTTTAGATGTCGAAGTCAGTGATGGCGGCGAGCTTGTGTTCTAACTCCTGGTACTCCTGTGATGTGGTAAGGGGTAGTAGAGCCATGAGCTTGTCTAAGTCTCCTTCGACCCCAATTTGACCTTGCATGAAGGCAGTGGTTGCGTCCCTTTCACCTTTGGCCATCGCTTTTGCGTCTTCCATGGAGATCGTAAGAGTAACATCAGGCTCATGGTACTCGCCTAAAGAGGCGTCTATGAGTTTTCCATCTTGTACAATCCATGAGTAGTATACGTCTCCAGAGGGTGTATCTGAAATGATATAAAGGAGCGAAGCCGTCATTGAAGGACGCTCTGGCATCTCAGCACCTAGTGTTTTGGTGTCCTCTATCCACTCTTGCGTAAGCCACTTTCCCAACTTTCCTCCTTTTGCAACCTTGCTCCTTATGGAAAGGAGAGTTCTATGCCATCAAATAGATCTGTCTCTAGTGTGCCATTAGAGATCGAACTTACTTCTACCTTAGACTTTGCTAGGTGGTAGTCCTCTGAAGAGTAAGCATCCGCTTGTTCTTCAGTGGGGAGACCGAACCAAAAAGGAGAGGTTGGATCTATTTGAGTTTGATGTGCGAGTAAGGCTCGACGTTGAATATCTAAAAAGTCAGCTACGTCGATCTGGGTGGTAACTAGGTGATCCTGCCCTTCTCGTTCAAGGCGATCCTTTGGGAATGGAGACTCGAGTCCGAGCTTTTCAAACCGTTCGACTATCGCGAGGATCTTGGCTTTAGTCCAGAGGGAGTAGTAGAGTTTAAGAGGTTGGAAGGGTTGACCGAGTTCGGGTTTATAGTCTGGGTCACCTGCAAGATCGAAGGCTCGCACGGAGATATCATGGACTCGAAGATGGTCAGGATGGGGATACCCCGACTGATCTTCTGGATACGTGATCACTACCTGGGGCTGCTGCTCTCTAAGGATCTCAACTAAGTGGTCCGTAGAGTCTTCTATCGGTATATTGTAAAATGCGTCAGGTCGTTTGTTCGCTTCTGACCCTGGCATCCCAGAGTCTCGGTATCCCAGTTTAATGACTTCGTCGTAGCCGATTACCTTGGTAGCTTCTTGAAGTTCCGCCTCTCTCACTGCTGCGAGGTTCTCTCTCACCTCCTCCTTGTCCATCTTTGGATTGAGTATATCTCCCTCCTCGCCGCCGGTCGCAGTCACCAAAATGCAGCGAGCGCCTAGTTGTTTGTACTTTGCGACAGTGGGAGCGCCCTTAGAGGACTCATCGTCGGGATGGGCATGGACACATAGTAGGGTTGGTGTTTTATTTTTCACAGTACTAACAGTCTAAAAGCCGAACTTGTGAATGAGTACGTAGGACCAAGATCTAGTTTTTGGGTGTAGGACTGGCCTGGGGAGTGTCGAATGATGAAGTTCTATTCGTCTTTGCTGAGCCGCTGTGGAGAGAGGAGTCGCCTGTAACTAGTTGAGATCGG
>JAJYGI010000140.1 GCA_021790735.1 Actinomycetes bacterium
GGAGGACCTACAAAGATCGAGGCGGCTCCAAAGATCGAAAGTGCCATAGAGACTGAGCGCGCCACTCTTGAATGAGTAACGTCTCCAACGAACGCTACCTTCATGCCGGAGAGAGCATCTAACGATCCGTAACGTTCCGCCAAGGTAACGAGGTCTCCAACTGCCTGGGACGGGTGTTCATGACATCCATCCCCGGCGTTTAGAACCGGGATTTCTAACCACTTCGCTACTTGATTGGGAACTCCTTCACTAAAGTGCCTTACGACTACCGCTGAAAATCCGAGAGATTCGAGCACCATAGCGGTGTCTCGTACGGACTCGCCCTTTGCTACCGAAGACGACGCAATATCAAAGTAAGCAAACTCACCGCCTAAGAGCTTTGTCGCTCTCTCGAAAGACATGCGAGTCCTAGTGGAGTTTTCATAGAACAACGAGACCACAGAGTGGCCTTGGAGCTCGTCGAACGAACGCTCTCCATCTCTAAAGCGACCTTGGTAGAGTAGAGCTTTGTCTACAAAACTCCGAAGATCTCGCTCTGTAAGTTCAGAGATCGCAAGGAAGTCCTTAGACTCTTCAGTCCGAGAGGTACCATCATCACTCATCATCTATCCTTTCGCTCTTTCAATCTCCACTTGGTTCTCGGAGACCCTAACAAACTCCTCACGTGAAGTGGGTACGTTCTTACCTACGTAGTCCGCCCTAATTGGAAACTCACGATGCCCTCTGTCTATAAGAACAGCCAGCTGCACGGAGGCTGGACGGCCAAACTGTGCTAGTGCATCAAAGGCGGCTCGTACTGTACGACCCGTATATAACACATCGTCACAGAGTAGAATCGTCTTATCTTCGACCATCTCCCATGGTCTGAAGTCCCGTTCAAATCGAGTTCTGGGAACATCGTCTCTAAAGTTACCGACGTCTAGGGAGAAAAAGCTTGTGTCGGAGTTTTCGATTCTGGTGAGCTCCAACGCGAGATCTCTCGCGATCCAAGTGCCGCCTTTTTCGATCCCGACCACAACCAGGCTGTCCACGCCTCTGTTCTTCTCAACTACTTCATGTGCCATCCGCTTGACAGCACGCGCAATATCTTGTCGCTCTAAGATCAAAGTCTTAGTAGATGCTAAATGAGCCCGGTCGCCTCTAGGCCCGATAGTTCGCGCATTCACGCTAACCTCCTTATACCGTATGAGCCTCTCGGGACTCACTTCACGGAAGTGCCTGTAGCATCATAGTAGCTCGATACGACTTCAGGCGACTGAAAGGAAATAAACAAGTAAAAATGACCTATCAAGACCCAGGCCAACCCACAAGCACAAAGCCGACCCACTCCAAAAAAGCTAGAAAGAGTCGAGCCAAAAGGCTTCGTCGCAGCGCACTGCTAATAGCTTTGGTCCTCATAGTTCTGGCCGGATCATTCTACCTCTACGCTATGTTTCGATTCAACCAGATTAACAAAGTGGGCGTATCGAGTCTCTCACAGACGGTAGGGTCTCAACCCTTCAACATCCTTCTTGTAGGCGACAATACTCGCACGGGACTCAATCCAGCGCAAGCCAAGTACTTTGGCTCCGCTGCTCAAGTTGGCGGGGGAAGAAGCGACGTAACCATGATCGCTCACTTCGATCCTGCTAACTCCACCGTCTCTTTAGTATCAATCCCTCGAGATCTCTTTATGCCTATACCTAACTCAAAGACTGCAAATCGTGTCGACGACGCACTCAATGTATCACCAGAGCAGTTGGTAAAGACCATAGAGAACGACCTAGGGATTCCGATTCAACGTTACGTAGAGCTGAACTTTGACTCGTTTCAAAACGTAGTGAACGCACTAGGTGGCGTAAAGATGTACTTCCCCATGCCGGTAAAGGACGCTTACTCAGGACTAAATGTCAAGACACCAGGGTGCAAACTATTGAATGGATTTCAAGCCCTTGAACTTGTTCGAGCTCGCCACCTCTACTACTACCAAAACGGTGTCTGGACCGAAGATCCATTGGGTGATCTAAGCCGTATTCGCCGAGACCATGAGTTCCTAAAGGTTCTCGCCTCTCAGGTCAAAGCGCAGGGGCTTCTAAATCCATTAGAGATAAACTCCATTATTGGAGGTGTCACCAAGTATCTGACCGTCGACTCCGGGTTTACCTTAAGTGACATGATCTCAATAGCAGAACAGTTTCGAAATGTAAGTCTCTCAAGCACTCCAACTGTTACTCTACCAATTGCACTTGTGAATAACTTCGTCTACGACAACGCTAACTATGGAGACGTAGTCTTTCCGGCGCAACCTCAAGATCAGCAGGTAATCGATAAGTATCTAGGACTCAGCGTTCCCAAGATCTCAACGTCTACAATCACGGTCTCCGTGATGAATGGAAGTGGAACCTATGACCAAGCTACACAGGTTTCGCAGTCACTTCGAGCTCTAGGTTATCAGATCGCTACGGTAGGGAACGCGACAGTCCGTTCCACTCCAGCGGAGACCATTATTCGATACACTCCAGGGCATCAACAACAAGCTGAAGTACTCTTGAACTCACTCTCAGGAGCGGTAGTTATGGGGATGGTTCAACACACCGCTACCGGTGCTCCCATCGAACTAGTCACAGGAACAGGGTTGGTTGTAGCATCACCGCCAAGCACCGCTTCCTCTTCACCAGCCAGTACGAGCCCAACAACAGCCGCTTCCTCGACTACTGGAGCAAAGGTAGCACAGCCGTCAAACACTACAGCTGTGACGGCCCCCATCTCGCTTCCTGCAACTCAGTACAATCAGCCTCTACAGCCATGGGATCCAAGAGCCTGCCCATCGTAGAGCTGAACTCTCAGAGGCTCTCAGCTAGGATGCACGCAAGATCTGGACGTCGGGATCAAATCCTTTTTGGGGACATGGTGACTATGACCCTAAAAAGCTCTTTATAACTACGATATAAACACGCTCTCTAAGGCTAACTAAGTACAATAAGCCCTAGAGAGACCTTTCGCCCATATACCCGTGCAATCGATAGCGTCGTACATCATACGCTATCTCTAAACGTACTAGAAGTAGAGACCATCGACAGACGAGACAGGCCAAAGACAGCATCTGACCTAGAGACAACCAACACCGCTTTATGGAGGATCATCGACAGAGTCTTCTACTCTGTGGCAATCTGGCTCGTCTTTCGTATCCCACCCCAGAACTCCCAGTTCAACGGGCGGGCTTCAGTGGGTCGAGCATGACAAACTGGCTACTATCTTAGCTCTCTTGGTTAAGGGGGTGGTGCCTCCTAGCTGACCTAACTACCGATGGGATTGCATGGCCGTACACTATCCACATTAGTGGCCATACATTGGCAGAAATTGATGGTCGTAAACTGTCCCTTTTCATGGCGATATATGGG
>JAJYGI010000078.1 GCA_021790735.1 Actinomycetes bacterium
AAAGTCCACTGTGACGCAGAATGGCGTGCCGATCTCGTCTTGGCGTCGATACCTCTTACCGATCGACTGCGTCTCATCGTAGGCCACTGAGTAGGACTCAGTTAACTCTTGAAAGATCTCATTTGCAACTCCTTGAAGTTCAGGTTTCTTGGAAAGGGGAAGGACGCTCACGGTATATGGTGCAAGCCTTGGATGAAGACGCAAAATAGTACGTGGTTCTCCAGCGACCTCATCCTCGTCGTAAGCGGCTATCAAAAACGCCATCATTGCCCTAGTAACCCCAGCTGCAGGCTCAATCGCATAGGGAAGATACCTCTCATTGGTACTCTGATCGAAAAAGGTAAGGTCCTCCCCTGAACCTTGCATATGAGCGTTGAGGTCGTAGTTGGTTCGATTAGCTATTCCCTCCAACTCACCCCAACCCCAAGGGAACAAAAACTCTACATCCACAGTCCCAGCAGAGTAGTGGGAGAGTTCTTCTTTCTCGTGATGTCGCAGTTTCAACATCGACTCCGGTATGCCTAAGTTTAAGTACCAGTTGAAACGTTCATTGAACCAGTAGGTATGCCACTTCTCGGCTTCCACTGGATGTACAAAGAATTCCATCTCCATCTGTTCGAACTCCCGAGTTCGAAAGACGAAGTTACCCGGTGTGATCTCGTTACGAAAGGACTTTCCGATCTGAGCAATTCCAAAGGGTGGTTTTAAGCTAAGAGACTGCTGAACGAGTTTATAGTTCACAAACATTCCTTGTGCCGTCTCCGGTCGTAAGTACGCAACGGAAGCTGCATCCTCGACCGGCCCAACAAAGGTCTTAAACATCATATTGAAGGCACGAGCCTCAGTAAGGTCGCTAGAGCCGCAGCTTGGACATACACCGTCTATGTGATCGGATCGCCAGCGCTCCTTACAGTTCCTACAGTCAACCAGAGGATCCGTAAAGTTCTGTAGATGTCCTGACGCTTCCCATATTTTCGGAGAAGAAAGAATCGAGGCATCGATAGGAACTACGTCACGACGTTTTTGTACAATGTCTTTCCACCAAGCTGCCCTTACATTTCGAAGCATCATCGAACCCAAAGGACCGTAGTCGTACGTAGAGCGGAATCCTCCATATATCTCCGCCGATGGGTAGATGAAACCTCGTCGTTTACATAAACTTACGACTTTATCCATTAGGTCTGAAACTGCCATAGCTGCAAACTATAGGGCTTAGAGAGCCAATAAGCCTCAAAACATAGGGATTAAGTTCAACTTATCCATGCGGGAAAGAATTTCTCCACTGTGGTTCAAGGATACGAAGCTAGAGTCGAAAACCTTTAGAACATCAGTGAAGAGTCGTTGGAATGCATAGAAGCTAGCCTCAATGAAAGAACGCTCTCAAGGTACTCGATCACTACCGCCTCAAACTCCACTGACTCATCCATCATTTCCAAGTTAAGTACAGAAGCTGTTTTACCCGCCAAAACTGCACGCATCATTTCGATGACACCTGTTGAAACCGGTGAAGAAACTCCATGGACAACACATAGACCGTATCCATTTCGAGCCTCGATGGAGGTTAGTTTTCGATCTCCACAGACTCTGCATCCCTCAAGCTGTGGAGCCAGCCCCTCTACAACCAAGAGTCGTAGAGCAAAAACTGCCAAAAAGTTCGCACTATCTTTTTGGGCGAGCAGACGAAGCGCTCGGGTGGCTAAGGTGTATAGCTCAGATAACTCTTGTCCGTCAAAGCTAACCTTGTCGACCAACTCAACGACGGTTGCCGCTTTCATCATCTTGTCAAGATCCTCATGCAAAGAGCTATTCAAAGAGATAACATCTACTTGTCGCAAGGTATCAAGTTCACCACGACCTCTCCACAAAGAGGCATTTAGCTCTGTAAAGGGTTCAATCCTGCCACCAAACTTACCCTTAGGTTTCCTAGCCCCCTTTGCAACAACTCTAACCTTGCCATGCTCTTTTGACAGGCAAGATAAAATACGATCTGACTCACCTAACTTGTAAGTTCTAAGTACCAAGATTGAGTCCTTGTACTCACTCACTTTGATCGACTCTTGACCATCTTGCGTCGACCACCGATAAAGATTAAAAACGGAAGAACCATAATGAGTATTACGGGGCCGACCAACTGATGCACACCGACAACTGCAAGAACCACCAAAAGGATAAACAACGATATAAACCCCAGAACATACAAGGTAGTCATTACGCCTTCACCAACCCTTTATTGCGCTTCACTTAAGCCTATATAGCGCCGTAGCGACGGTCTCGCCCTTGATACTCTAACACAGCCTCGAAAAGGTGTTCCCGCCTAAAGTCGGGCCAAAGCACCTTTTGAAATACTAGCTCAGAGTAGGCCATCTGCCAAAGCAAGAAGTTGGATATCCGATACTCACCAGACGTACGAACTATAAGGTCCGGATCGGGCATCGTCGGGACATACATACGAGATCGTATAGCCTTCTCGTCGATCTTCTCTGGATTAACGCCATCCCTTACACACTCCCGTACGGCATCTACGATCTCAGCACGACCACCATAGTTAAAGGCCATGGTTAAGTTCAGTTTCGAGTTATGTTTAGTAAGCTCAATGGACTCATCCATCTCTCTAACGACTGACCTCGGAACTCGCCAATCTCTTCTACCAGCGAATCTTACCCTCACCCCGAGATCATTTAGTTCATCTCTTCTTCTCCTGAGTAGACCACGATTGAATCCCATCAAAAAACGTACCTCATCAGGTGGCCGTTTCCAGTTCTCCGTAGAAAACGCGTACATCGTGAGCCACTCAATCCCAAGGTCTAGTGCACCAAGAACGGCATCGAAGAGAGCCTCTTCGCCCGCGGCGTGGCCCTCGGTCCTCGGGAGGCCCCTACTCTTCGCCCATCTCCCATTACCGTCCATCACACAACCCACGTGTCTGGGAATTCGAGAGAAGTCAATCTGTGAAAGTAAGTTTGACGCATCTGTCATCTCTTTGACTTTAGTACCTTGGCTAAACTCACGCCTCTTCTCTTACAAGGTCAGAACGCAGGTGGAACTGCGTCTCTTGTTGGGCCGCAGCCATATGAAACTCAAATGTAAGTGTCTCTGAGGCGAGTCGATAGGTTCGCAGAGTCTCAGCAACAGGCTTAGCGCTAGGAGTCGCTATCACCTGAATAGATCTAAACTCCATCGTTGCGCTCGCATCTTCTTCGCTATAGATACCTTTCGCTACCTCAACAACTCCAGTGGGCTGTACCAACACCAACTCCAACTCCGACCCCTCAAGAACACGGATATAGCCAACCTCCTGATGAAGAGGAGTTACCCTATCTGTCTTTTTGGTTTTTTGTTCTAGCCTTATAAATGGACGTCCATCTGAGATAAAACTTAGAGTCTCAAGGTACTCAAAAGGTTCTATCGTAGGGTATTGACCACTCCCCTTTCCACTAAATACTCCTTGGAACAACTCAAATATCGACACAGACAACCTCCACTTAGCCAGGCATAAACATTGCTTCCATCCAGATACGAATGACTTCTCTCAAAGACCCATCTCATCTAAGAACTGATCATCTTTCTGCCAGTTCTTTGAGACCTTTACGAATAACTCTAGATAGACTCCCTCTCCAAGAAGCTGCCTTGCTGCGATTCCGACCTTTTTTAGCACACTTCCACCTTTGCCGATTACGATCGGTTTTTGAGACGCTCTCTCGACCAAGATCTCGACCCGAATTCGTGGAAGTTCATACTCGACCACCCGACAGGTTATCGAGTGGGGAAGTTCCTCTTTGAGCTCCAAGAGCAGCTGTTCACGCACAGTCTCTGAGATTGTAAAGAACTCTTCTTGATCTGTGAACATCTCTTGCGGATAGTAAAGATACGGATCCACACATCTTTGCTTTAGCGCGTCGAGTAGATCAACGATCCCGTAACCGGTTTTAGAAGAGACGGGAAAGTACTCCTCTTTTTCAAAGGCGTTAAGGTGGGCTAGTTGCCGTGCAATCTGCGCCTTTGATGCTATATCGCACTTATTCAGAGCCACGAATGCAGTCCTTGGCGTCATCTCCAAAACCCTTGTATCTCCAGGACCGATTGACTTTGTCGCGTCAACAACCACCAGATGAATGTCAACGTCTTCTAAAGCTCCTTCAGCTTGGGTATTGAGCCTCCGACCTAACTCAGTTTTGGGTTTATGAATCCCCGGTGTATCGACAAAGACGATCTGAGTCTCTTGATCCGTCCTTATACCCCTAACCTGACGTCTTGTCGTATTCGCAGACGAAGCTACAATTGAAACCTTATGACCACAGAGACGGTTGACTAAAGAGGACTTTCCAACGTTTGGTCTACCTAAAACAGCAACGAAAGCTGAGCGCTGTGTCATGATGACTCATAGGTCGCTTCAGCTCGCGCCACATGGACCTTTTCAACTCTACGCGAGGTTACTTGGTCGGCTCGAAATAAAAATCCAGAGGTCTCGACCTCTTCTCCGGTAATTGGGAGGTGTCCTAGGAGTCCAAGAAGCATTCCTCCGACCGTATCCCAGTCCCCTTCAGGAAGATCGACATCCAAAAGCTCACCTAGGTCATCCACAGACATGGAACCTGAGACCTCCCACTCCCCGGGAACGATCTCTAGAACCTCTTGAACCTCACTGTCGTACTCATCTGTAATATCTCCCACTAACTCTTCTAAGAGGTCTTCAAGGGTCACAAGACCGACCGTCGAACCGTACTCATCGATGATTATTGCCATGTGGTACTTGCCACTTTGCATATCTCTCAATAGCTCAGCTACAGGTTTGGTCTCGGGGACAAAGTGTGCTGGACGCACTAGGGCCTCCATCGTCATCTCACGCTCTCCATCTCTTTCAGCCCGCAAAAGATCTTTCGCGAAGACGATGCCAGTCACGTTATCGAGTGAGCCTGAATATACAGGAACTCTAGATATTCCTGCCCCTAAGATAAGATCTACAACCTCTGAGACCGTCTGGGTAACCGCTGCCGAAACAACGTCAGGCCTTGGAACCATAACCTCACGGGCCACTGTATCACCGAAGTTGATCACCGAGTGGATGAGCTCGCGTTCCTCGTCTTCAATAACCTCACCCTCAAGAGCTGCGTCTGCCATAGCAAGTAACTCTTCTTCACTGACCGCTCCATAAGGATCAAATTCTCCCGGGATGATAAGTTTGGCTAACCCAATTACCATCGAAGATATTACCGCAACCGGAGGGAACCGCACTAAGAAGGCAACGATTTTGGCGCTGCGAATCGCCGCCTTATCTGGATTTCGAACGGAGATATTTTTTGGAAGAGCCTCACCGAGTATAAAGATTACCACTACCTCAAAGATGGTGCCGATCAAGACTCCAAGGCCCCCAAACCGAGCGGCTGCTACCACACCTACCATCGTGGCAGCTACCAACTGGCAGATCAGCGTGAGAAGAAGTACCGGATTCAAGAACTTGGTCGGATCCGCCATAAGAGAAAGAAGTCTCTCGGATCCGTGAACGCCTTTCTCTTGGAGAGCAAGTGCTCTGATCTTAGACATCCTCACTAGCGCTGTCTCTGCATAGGCCAAAAAAGCTGCAAAGCCGACCAACGCAATAGCTACGAGCATCATAACAGTATCAGAGAGTGACCAGCGTCCACTCGAAGTTACAAGGATAAACATAGTGGTCGTGAAAAGATGTAAATGAGGTTCCATATTCAAGCATCAAGTGGCAGTTTCGCCACCACTAACTGTGCAACTCTCTATCAAAATAGTACGCCTTTAGATAGTTGTCTTCTTTGCTTTCCATCATCTCTGCCTCCACGTCTTCTTCGTGATCCATACCTCGAAGGTGTAGTATGCCGTGGACCAAAAGAAGTGCAATCTCATCATCAAGCGTACCTCGATGACCTCTATCGCCAGCATGCTCCAAGCGGTTACGATCGGCAACACTAACACAGATCACTACGTCGCCTAGGAGAACCTTAGGGTGATCGACCAGAGGAGAGGTAAAGTCTGGTCCACTCGATCCGTTGTCTGGCATACGGCCTGAGTCTGCCTCATCTTCAGCTATCGGGAAGGACAAAACGTCGGTAGGGCCAGCCTTACCCATAAACCGTCCGTTCAGCTCAGAGATTACCGACTCCTCGACGAACATAACGGCCAGCTCTGCATGAGGAACCACGCGTTCCGCTTCCAGCACACTTAGAGCAAGCTTTTGCCACCTTATAACGTCTAACTCGTATATCCCTTGTTCGTCTGAGACAAAGACCTCCGGCAACAACTTCATTCCTTGGAGTCCTCTCTTCCTTGGAACTCAACCCGATCGTATGCATTTACAATACGAGACACGATCGGATGCCGAACTACGTCTCTTGATCCCAGATGTATGAACACTAGGTCATCGACGTTGGAGAGAGTGCTCTCTATACCTACTAGACCTGAACGTCCGTTTGGTACGTCGATTTGGGTTGTGTCGCCAGTTACAACAACCTTAGACCCAAAGCCAATTCGTGTCAGGAACATCTTCATCTGCTCTGGTGTAGTATTTTGTGCCTCATCTAAGATGATAAAGCTCGAGTTCAACGTCCGGCCACGCATAAACGCCAAAGGCGCGACCTCAATCGTTCCACGTTCCAGAAGTCTTTGAGTAACTTCAGGCTCGATGATATCATAAAGGGCATCGTATAGTGGGCGAAGATAGGGATCTACCTTAGCCATGAGGTCTCCCGGTAAGAACCCGAGACGTTCTCCCGCTTCGACCGCCGGTCGTGTAAGGATAATTCTGTTCACAGCTTTTTGTTGTAACGCTTGGATAGCGAGAGCTACAGCGAGATAGGACTTTCCAGTACCTGCAGGACCAATTCCAAAGGTAACGACGTTCTTCGCAATCGCTTCAACGTAACGTCTCTGACCAGCGGTCTTGGGTTTCACCGCTTTTCCCTTGGCTGAACGGAGCAGCTCTAGATTCACGATGTCCGAAGGGATTTCATTGGCTTTTATCATATCGATGGTTCTGGCTAGGTTGTACTTCTCAATATGTTCGCCGCTTTCCACCAACATGATCAACTCTTCAAACAGCTTGGCCACCGACGTAGCTTCCACTCCAACAATCGCTATCTCGTTCCCACGAGCAGTGATTGCCACCTCCGGAAACGCGCTTTCCACTGCACGCAAATGCTCATCGTTCATCCCCAAAATACCTAACATCGTCTGATTTCTAGGTACGACCAAGTTCACCCTATCGGTCAAGTGGCACCGTTCTTTTCGCCCCGGACTCGGCGACTGTAGACTTTCAACTCTTCTCAGCATCTCCTTCAGTCTTCTACGATACAGGACATTAAGTGTAGAACTTCTACTCAAAATCGTACTAAAGAAATTTAGTTCATATGATTTGTGATTAATGTCGAACAAACTAGAGTGAAAGATGAGGGTAATGACAAAGATTTCATAACCGAAATGGAGCTAGAGAGGTTAAACACCGAACTCGAAAGTCGTCACCGTCTCTTTGAGCACTTTGATGCAGTAAAACAAGGAAATCTAGCTCTCGATACACTGACCTTTGATCAACTCATATCAGATCTGTGCCGAATGGGGCGTGCCGCCAGGGTTACAGATCACAGATCCAATACCACCGAAGGCCATTTCACCGTAGTGGGAAAGGACTTTGTGAAGTATACGACTTTAGATGGCGTCGAGTCCATTCTCCCAAAGGCAACCGTTGTAGCTGTCTCACCTATACTCAAAGGCAGCTCGACCGACTCGCAACGAACGCCGGGCTTGCTCA
This sequence comes from Actinomycetes bacterium, assembly GCA_021790735.1. Lineage (GTDB taxonomy): Bacteria > Actinomycetota > Acidimicrobiia > Acidimicrobiales > Acidimicrobiaceae > Ferrithrix. The sequence continues at coordinate 7,769 of JAJYGI010000078.1, forward strand.
GACCCAAGCTATCTATGGTAGCCTTCTTGGACTCAGCCGTTCGGCGTGGCTCTACTTTAAAGGTTGAGTTCAGATTCCAAAACACTGCCGTTCAAGGTCGATTCCTTGGAACTGGAGCTGACCTCATAGTGGTATCTCCTCACAACCCCAAAGAGCCAATCTTCATAGCTACACCACAGGTCGGATCTATAAAACTCATGGTTTTAGAGTAGTTCGTCCTCTTGGATGTCTACTGATCCACCTTGTTCATAGAGGTGTTTCAGCTGTCCTGGAGTTATACGAACCGACTCGAGGTAACTGCCAACATCTACACTTTTTATACGAATAACTCTGCCTATCTGATATGCACCAATTCGTCCTTCATCTATAAGGCGATACAGAGTCCTCACGGTTACTCCAAGCTCTTCAGCCGCTTCTTTCGTACTCATCCACTCTGACATCTAGGACCACCTCGAAGAGATAACGTTAAATTCGAACCATAAGCTACCGTCACTACATACACTACCTGATACTTGATTATCTTTCGTACCATTTACTTTATAGGCTACTCATCGTTGCTCTCGCCGTCTTCGATCAGGTACCACGCGTTTTTTCGTTGACAAAGTGATACCCATCTGTTAATATCGTTAGGTAGCACGGATGCTTCGGAGGATCAAGGATTGATTACAAAGGACTTTTTAAAGGCAAAGAGACGCAGTAAAGCTCGCATTGACAGGACCAACGAGTCTCCCTCAGGCGGCACTCGGAGAGTATCAGAGCTTGTCCCTAAGCTCCTTTTACCGTCTCTTCTTCTTGTTGTTGGAGTTGTGCTTCTAGGAGTCGTAGCGACTTCACCTTCTAGCAAAGCGACACAACGAGTCGCAGTGGCCGATACCAACATTCCCGCTGGTGCTATCGTTACACCCCAAGAGATCGCGATCGAGACAGTCTCGACCTCCCTGCCGCTACAAGGTACTTACAACTCCAAGGTAGAGATTACTGGAAAGAGACTACTGATTCCGATAGGAAAGGACGAGTTCTTGCAGCAAAACATGCTTACTCCCTCAAGGGCAAGCGTCAATAACGCTCGTTTACTCGTCGTGCAAGTGCCATCTGATATTGTAAGCGCTGAGAACGTTGTCGCTGGGGAACTCGTAGACATAACCGCTACCTTTAACACCTCGGGCTCACCAGTGACCGTCGTCTTAGCCAGTAAGGTGCAGGTAAAGGGGGTCTACGTACCCCCATCCTCGATCGGCTCATCTATGAACACTGACATAGTTCTTGCTCTTTACAACCCTGAAGAAGCACTCGCCATCGAACAAGGCGAGAACTCAGGGAAGATTGGAGTCATCGAGTCAACAGGCGCTAAGCCTATTGCGCCAGGAACATCGTATCCGCCGTTCGTTCCACCCACGCAAGGGGGAGCTCCAACAACCCAAAATCTTCCCGGCTGAGCCCAAGATGGAAGAGAGGCTATCCATCGATAGATCTCGTCTTGTATGCCTATCAGAGACCGACGGCGATTGGATCTTTGAAGTATTCAAACGAATGATTCCACTTGCGCACCTTATCGAACTGCTGTGGATCACATCCACAGCTGAACTACTGGCTCTCCCAAGATCACCTGGACGATGTTTTGTCATCTCCGCTTTGGATCGGGTCGCTTTCAACGACCTTTCACTTGTCGAGGTCACAACGGAAACGCCGCTGCTCGAACATCTAGTAAAGCTGACTAATGAGTTAGACGAGGGGATCTGGATCGCCGAACTCTTGCAGCCTTTTAGTACTTCGGAGGTCTGGAGCAAGAACGGTCTTGAGTCATCGCCCACTGACCAAGACTGGTCTAACGCTTTTGGTAGGACCTCTAACGACAAACCTTCGCTGCAGCATGGGTCCGAGTATCCTCTAAAGGAACAACCAAGTAACGTCGATGCCCCACCTACTCTACGTACAAGGGACCACTCTGGCGTAGTAATCGCGGTACTTGGACCACGAGGATCTGGCGTTACCTCCGTATCGACGATGCTCGCTGGTCAACTCTCAAAGGTTGCACAGACCGTGCTCGTGGAGCTGGCTATCGACACAGACCTTGGATTCTTACACGATGTCGACGACCATACACCGTCACTCTCGGAGTTCTTCGCCCAGAACAGTCAAACGACCTTTTCAAATCGTACAAGCGTCTCCTCGGTGGGTGAATACGTATGTAGACCAAAGGGCGTCAACTACGATCTCTTGTGCGGTATCTGGCAAGAGGAACACGTCGGACTTATAGATAGCTCTTCCCTTCAGGGGCTTATCACCCAACTACAGTCCTCTTACCGCTATATCGTTTGCGATATCCATCCCCACTTTTATAACCTTGACACTTTGCCCACCGACGGTCCTGCACGAATTACAAGTTCAGTTCTCCTCAGCGCAAGTCACCTGTGTCTTGTAACTCAGAACAGTTCAAAGTGGTTGTACTCGTTAGCGAAGATCACTAAAAAGATAACGCAGCTAGAAGAACTGACTAGCTCATGGTCTGTGACGATAAACCAATCGAACGAATCTAAGGCGAAGACGTCTAAGACGGCTAGGGAGGTCACTCAGATCATTCAGCTAGCTACTGTAGGCACCAAGTATAAAGATATAGATATCTCACTACATCGGTTCGCTAAAAGAGCGAGCGATACCGTTCCTCCCGAACCTCTGTCTGAGTTACTCTCTTTGGCCAAGCTAATTACGCACCTTCCCCCAAGGAGCTTACCAATCCCGAAAGACAAAGACTACTTCAGCAACATAGCTGAGATCTACTAGGTCTCACGACTTAGTACGGCAAAAGGTAGGCGTCACCTCGTTGTAAGACCTCGCCGCGAGCAACGAGGTAAGCAACAGCGGCTTGTGTTGTAGCCGTTGCAGCCCATAAGATCGGACCACTTAGCGGTCCGTAGATACTGCTTACTAACTCGCTTAACTCAAGGGGCCCTTGAGCGGAAGAAACGATCTCAAGTATCTGAGCTATGCGAACTTTACGATGGGAGATATAGTACTCCACTACCTTTTGTCCAAGATCTTTCCCCATTGAAGGTCCGTGTCCAGGTTGTATGGAACGATAGTCAACTTCAAAAAGTTTTCCCAACGACTCAAGATATCGGTCTAAGTCACCGTCGGGATATGCAACTACTGTAGTCCCACGACCCAAGATATGATCTCCGCTCATAAGATCTCCGCGCTGATCTAGAAAACAAAGGTGATCTGAGCTATGTCCAGGGGTGTAAATCACCCCTAGGGAAACCTCCTCTATCACGGATTTTCCTTCATCGACTGGCTCATAACCCAAATAAGAGACGTTTGGATGTGCGTATGCTTTCACGTTCCATCTACGCACTAGCTCCCTCACAGCCTCGGAGTGATCTAAGTGGGTATGAGTGACAAGTATTCCTTTGATCTTCGCATCCTTTTCAGCTACCACCGACTCAACCACGTCTATGTGGGACCTAGTTGGTGGTCCCGGATCGACAACTACAGCAGAAGCAAAGTCTGGTGAAAATACGACATAGGTATTGGTTCCATCTAGCGTCATAGGTGACGAGTTAGGTGCAAGTACCCTCACCGTAGTTTCACTCACATACTCTAAAGCGGGTATCGAAGGCGGAAGATCTAGACCTCGAGGATCATCCAGCTTGGCGAAGGAGGGATCGCTACTCATCTAGATCAAGTTATTCGCTCTTTGAAGCCACCGAGTCCCAATTGATCAAACAGGCGTACAACCCCCTTTGAAAAGGCAGAGTCAAAAGACCTTCCTTCCTTCTATCGCTCCCACTGAACCAAAGTAGAACTATGAGCGAACCCGAGCGACTCTACCCAAATGGACCGGAGTTACCTCTTTCTCATACGTCAATACTCTGATGAACGCTATCTATGGAATCTAGCACCGGAACAACTTAACTAGTGGGTTCGAATCCGTACACGACAGATCTCGTACACCTCCCAAGCACGGGAACTAACTAAAGCTCGCAAGAACACCTAACTTGGAATGCCAATCAGCCATTGAACGCTAAGTTCTAGGGATCCAAAGCGAGCGTTCCAGAACTAGTGGGAGAGACCTGTCTACTTTTAGACGTTAACTCGGCGCAAGGCCGGTATTTTCGAAGGATTGTACACTTGAGATCTATTGGTTAAATGACTGAACTACCAAATGGGGAGCCATACTCACTTTCTAGTATGGTTAGGCCAAGCTTCGCAGTCAGTCGCAGGTGCAACGATGTAAAGACTGCATTGTAACTCCGAGTTACCCAAGATTGTTACGGTCGAAGGTTCGTTAGTTCCACCAGTGGAAGCCGCTTACGCAAGTGAGGGGAAGTCTCACTAAGATGCGTCACTTCCTTTGCTTCATAGCCTTGACAGATCCTCGTATAACTGAGATAATAGCTACAAGCATAAGCCAAGGACGGCCTATATCGAAAGGATTCGAGTGCTCACGACAACGTCGAAAACGGAACTTCAACGCGTTACCAAAGACCGACCTAAGGCCTCTCAAGTTCTTGCGGTAGCCAAGGAGATCGAAGACAGGCTTCTCTCCGAGGTAGAAAAGCTTGGACTTGACATAAGAGTTACCCAAGATGCGCAAGAACTCTTTAACCTCCTCGCAACTTTGATAGAGCAGTGTGCACATACATCGGACCTAGAGCTAACAGATGAACTCAAAACACTTATCTCGCACTATGTGCGAGCAAATCTATTGGGAGCTGGTCCACTTGAGTTTTTACTTAAAGACTCAACGGTATGGGAGGTCGAGATAGTCGCTCCTCAACGGGTCTTCGTACGAAGGAAAGACGGATCAAGAGCACGCGTCTACCTCAGCTTTTACGACGACAACCACGTGGAACGCATAGTTGGGAGACTGCTAGACACTTCAATGAGTTCGCACAAGAAGCTCGACTCCGCTTTGGGAGTACAAGATGCTCAGCTAGCAGACGGATCAAGAGTCCATGTTGTCCATCCTGAGCTAGTCGCTCAAAACCATATGTTGGTCAACATTAGAAAGTTTCAGACGAGCAAGGGAGTCACCCTGGGCGATCTAGAGAGTCAGGGGTTCTTAAGTAACGACTGTCGCAACTTCCTAACAGATGCTATCGCAAATGGCGCGTCGGTCGTGATAAGCGGGGCACCAGGAAGCGGTAAGACGACCCTACTAAAGGCGATCTTGAACACCCTCCCAGTCACATTTCGCGTCGTATCGGCTGAAGAGGTCTTAGAGCTAGACTGCGCCGTATCCAACTTTGCACAGATGCAGACTAGACCGAGACGAGCAGACAGAGCTGAAGTAGACCTTCGAACTCTCTCGAACGCCTTTCTACGTATGACGCCTGACGTAGTCGTCATCGGGGAGGTCAGGGATCGAGAGACCCTTCCATTCCTGCTTACACTATCGACCGGTCTTCAAGGATTTACCACACTTCATGCTCGTTCTGCAAAACACGCTCTTGAAAGACTTAGACTTCTCTCCCAGTTATCAGAACGACCCATCACGACTACCACCGCTACACAGCTAGTGGGAGACTCGTTAGATCTGGTAGTGCACTGTCAACGAGACAAAGATCTAGTTGGTGTAACCGAGGTCATAGCGGTCGAAGATCCTCAAGCCGTACGTGATAGCTGGATATTCACCTCAACGCCGCTGTTTTCACGATCATCGCTCAGAACGCCTCTTGAGACAACTGTGACGACTAAAACTCGCCTAGATCTTCGAGTTGAGGGTCGATCTTGATATGGTCAAGCTCCCCTATCTCTTCGTCGCTTCGCTGTCTATTTACTATGGGCTCTTTTCACTTACCTCTCGATCGAAAGTTTCACCGGTGTCAACACAGCGCATCGGTGTCGAAGGCAGAACCTCGGTCGATCGGAGGTCTATTGGACTTCTTGACAAAGCTGACTTTGACGCTCTAAAGCGTCTCATTCGAACTCCAAAGTTCTACGCGCTCATATCCATCGAAGCGGTCGCATCATTAGTTCTTCCTCCACTAGTTTCAATCTCGCTCGTAACATCTGGGCTGATTCTCTTGTGGTCTTGGTTGAAAGAACATGAACTTAAGGTTTCGGAGACTCTCCAGAATCTATGGCCAACGGCTCTACAAGAGATGTCCATTCGCGTGGCATCAACAGGTAACTCAATAGCCAGAACTTTCTTCGATTCGACTCGTGATCTCGATACGCACTTGCAGCACCTATTTGGTCAGGCAGAAGCCATCTGGATGCTAACAAGTGATCTCGATACAGCGTTTCGTTACCTAGAACGTGAACTACCTGATTCAAACTCACAAAACGTACTGCGTTCGATACTGCGATGTGAGCAGAACGGAACCCATCATGCTCACGAACGCCTCGGGCAGCTGCACCTTGAGCAACAACGACAGTACGACTCAGCTAAGGATCTAGAGACTCGACTTGCCTCAGTGACGGTTGCTCGGTACTTTGTCGTAGTGGTGCCTCTAGTTATGTTCGGCCTTGGGACTTTTTTAAGTGGAGGGCTCAACCTCTTTACTAGTTCCCTCTCGCAACTAATTTTCGGAGTGTCTCTGCTCATTCTCGTTATCTGTTGGGTATGGACAACCCGCTTAATGGTACCTCCTCAAGTCGGCTATCGAGTAAAACCCTCCCTGTCAAAGGCGCAACGCATCGCAGTAGACGTGGCGCTCCAAGCAGAGAAACGGCGCACAAGATGATCCGAACCATAGCCGTCGCATTTGCAATACTTACTGCGCTTACTGGACTCGTCCAAGTCGCAAATATCTTTGCTAAAGGTCGGCGGAGCCAGTCAAGCACAGTCCGTACCATCATGAAGCATCTAGGAGAAAAAGGTCATGATCGACGATCTCAAAGAGCAACCACTAGCGCTACAAGCATAAAAGAGCTGCGAGCTTTCCAACTCCGACGAGATACCCTCACTCAGCCTTGGCTCATGATCGATACCTATTCGCATCTCCGCGCTACGGCTCTTGTGTACTGTCTACTTCTTCTAACTCTACAGAGCTTCATCAAGGCACTTCTCCCCACAGCCCTTATCTCTCTAACCTTGATCATCGGGGAGTTAACTCTTAGATATAACAGCTTCATCACTATGAAGACGAGGATCAGATACGACCAGAGAGAGTTTTTCGATCAACTTTCGCAGACATTGGACGAAGGTCGAAGCTTCGACGTTGCCTTCGTTACCGCCACGAAACAGGTGGGTGGTCTCTGGCAAGAGGTCTTTACAAACGCATTAAAAGAGATCTCGAACGGCCTAGATCTGAGAACCGCCGTCTTACCCACAGTTATCGTCTTTGAGCTATCACGACTGAAACTCCTAATTGAAATGACCAAGGACACCCGCCTTACCTCTGAGATTCCTCAGATCGTCCGATCCATATCAATGAGCATCAAAGATGAGATACACCGAGAACACCTCACTACCATTGAGAAGCGAACCCAGTTAGTTTGGATACCCGTATCGATCGCAGTCCTAATACCTGGATCACTTCTCCTTCTAATACCACTATTCAACTCACTAAAACTTCTTGCTAATCTTTAGGCACGTAACAGAATCTTTTGCTACAATATAGTATCCACGGATGGAGGTAAATATGACAAAATGGAGTTTGTCGAAGGTTGCATTAAGAGCATCGTATCTTTTTACTCATGTCTTATTTCTGAATATTAGTAAGCTTGAAAGTGAAGATGGTGAAGGTGTTATTTCAACCGCTATAGTTGTCCTAATAGTGGCATTCCTAGCGGTAGGAATGTGGATAGCCTTCAAAGCTCTCATGGGTCAGACAACCACAACGATATCGAGTCAGGTATCACAACTTGGACAGTGAGGTCCCAAATAAAATACAACCCCGACCCCTCCGTCATATTCACGATCGAGGGGACGGGGTCATCACTGAAGTAATTACAGTGGGCGTTGCGATGATCGCTTTTGCGTTCATATACACCCTCATCAACTTCTTGTTGATCTCAGTTCATCTTCAAGGAGTAGCTGATCAAGCAGTCAGAGTGTCAAGCGTCTATCTGGGAAACAATGGATCACTATACATGCGCTCACTACTTGGAGATCAGGTCATAAGCAACCAAGAGGGCGGTATGGATAGGGTTAGCGCTGTCTGGAGTATCACCCAAGGAAGCATCTACCTAGACCTACGGTTTCATATAAATGGATCTCCGAGTGAGTTTTTTTCCCTTCTTGGGATCAACACCGCAACCGTCCACGCCTCATCACT
>JAJYGI010000111.1 GCA_021790735.1 Actinomycetes bacterium
AGTCTCCAACGAACTATCCCAATTCACTAGTGAACCCTAACTTGGAAAGAAGTCCACTATAAGGGTAGGCAACAACAAAAGCACTAAGGACTCTCCGGTCTCTTGTAAAACACAGACCGCTGAAGAGTAGCCTAATAAAACGAGTAGTCCTACCACAAAGAGACTGTTCCTCGTCACCGCCACCGTGGAAAAGACGTCACACAGTAAAGAAGGAGAAGTTGCGAGCGCCAAGTCGCCTATCTCCTTCGTCTCCCGCTCTTATAGAGTTGGCCAAAGGCTCTATCTACCTTATCTTCGGACCGGAATGTAAGACCCCTTGCCCAAGGAGAGGCTAAAGCTCAGGTCGTCAACCTCTTCCACTTGACCTCGCACTTCTTTGACCCAGGTCAGTTTTGACATAAGTATTCTTTCGACGCCTAACTTAATTGTGGAGGTAGAGATTGCACAAGAGCTGCAAGCTCCTTGGAGTTCAACCTCGACGATACCTGACTCTGTATCTACATCTTTTAGGAGAAGATCACCTCCATCGCTTTGAACAGCAGGGCGCATTATCTCTATCAGCCTCTTGACTTCTTCAATTTTCTCTTCGCGTCCAGTTTCGTCCATGGCGTCACACACTCTTTCTCTTCTTATTCAACCAGACTCCGAGATTTTTATGCCCAAATAACCTTTACGGCGGAGAGCTAGTGCTCGTACCTTTCAAAAGCCGCCTTTATCTCATCCTCTGCTTTTTTTAGTGGTTCCCAGCCCTCTACTGTGACAGACTTGCCGGGCTCTAGATCTTTGTAGTGAGCGAAGAAGTGTTCAATCTCATTGAGCACCGCCTTATGGACGTCACCTAGGTCAGCTACATGGCTCCAGCGAGGATCCTTCTCTGGAACACACAGGATCTTTACGTCTCTACCTGCTTCGTCAGACATAATAAACGCTGCAATAGGACGCACTTTTATGTGACACCCAGGGAAAGTTGAATGCTCGATCATCACAAGAGCATCTAACGGGTCACCGTCTTCACCCAAGGTGCCTTCGATGTAGCCATACTCAGCTGGGTAGGCCATTGGTGTAAACAACGTTCTGTCGAGCCAGACTGCGTTGGTCTCATGATCGACTTCATACTTATTTTTGGAACCTTTCGGTATCTCGATAACGGCAACCAAAGTTTGCACTACAACTCCCTTTCACCTATGTCATCTGAAAGTATAGATCTGCTACGGTAACACCTTGAACCGCTACCAGAACGAGCATGGCTATAGTTACCACTACCTTAGAGGTTCTTTCAGTCCTCCACGGCTACGGAGCCGCAGAAGTAGCTAACTTAGAGCTTCACCGACACTCTAAGTTAGGGCCAAAACTTAGGTTCCCGTCGTTCTCGAAATGCGGAAAGTGCTTCTTTTGCATCCTTAGAGTGTGAACTTATGACCTGAGCCTGAGACTCTCGCTCCAACGCCTCTTCTATCGTGGAGCCGTAGGAGTCGTTCAAGAGACGTTTCGTAAGTGCAAGCGATTGGGATGGCAGGTCTCGAAGGCGTCGCGCCCAACTCATCACCATCTCATCGATGTCCAACTCCGACACCACCTTGTTTATCAGACCTATCGCTGCCGCCTGGTTAGCGTCGATCCTGTCGGCGAAGAACGCAATCTCTTTAGCTTTCGCTAAGCCAACAAGCCTAGGCAGAAGAAAGCTACCTCCAAAGTCCAACGACAGAGCTCTCTTAGAGAAGATCTCGATGAAACTAGCGCTCTCGGAGGCAACGACGAGATCGCAACCTAAAGCCAGATTACACCCCGCACCAGCCGCCACACCTTGAACTTTAGCGATTGTAGGTTTAGGAAGGTTGTGGAGGTGAGCTGCCACCGCAGAGATTCGCCTCATTCGAGTCAGCGGATCCACGGTAATGCGTGTATGGTCTCTTAGATCAGCTCCTGAACAGAAACACTGTGATCCTCCTGTTATGATCAACACCCTCGCATCTGAAGACTCAAAACGTCTCAACAAAGCGTCGAGTTGTCCCCACATCTCATCTGTAATAGCATTTTTCACCTCTGGTCGCATAAGTGTCAATGTTGCGACACCCTCTTCTTCAAGATACAAAAGATTTTCCACTCTTGCACGATACCAAGGCGTAGTGCAAAAAAAGAGTCACCGTGACCTTGACGACACCTCTAAGTTCATAGACTTAGGCAAAGATCAAGGATCAAGAACGCTCTCGATCTCAAGTCACGAACTCTAACTATGGATAGCTTTACCGACAATCAAGGACAACTTCAAGACCCTCTCACAGGACTTGTCTCAGAAGTTAGGTTCGTCCAGCCTTATCAAGCTCGAAAGACCTACATCTGTCCTACATGTTGCCATGAGATACTCCCAAGGGTAGGGCACTACGTGATCGTGCCGGTTGAGGCTCCAGATATGCGACGACACTGGCATCGGAGATGTTGGGAGAAACGAAGACGATGAGTTAGTGCTAAAGTCCAACTCCTTCTAACGCACTTAGAAGATCGTCCTTCAACTCCTCCCAAGGTTCGACTCCAAAAGAGAGCCTGACCAACCCCGGATGCGTAGAATCCTCACCTCTATGAAACGCCCTTCTCTCGGCCAAAGACTCGACTCCTCCAAGAGAGGTTGCACGGTGGAATAGACTTAAAGAGTCAACGAAGGCGTCGGCTTGTGCCGCTCCCTCAAAGATAACACTCAACACACTGCCGCCACTTTTCATCTGCGACTTTGCTACTTCAAGCGTATCGCTGTCTGGATGGTACGGATATCGCAGTTCACTCGAACCGATGCGGTCATACAACACCGAAAAGGCCCTGCTTGCATTCGCTACTGCGCGTTCCATTCGGATCTCCAAGGTCTTTAGTCCTCGAAGAATGAGGAACGCATCTTGAGCAGATGGAATAGCACCAAATAGTGACCTCCGCAACTTAAAGTCGGCGTCTAGATCTCCATCTGCCACAACAACTGCCCCACCTAAGACGTCTGAGTGGCCAGAGATCGCCTTAGTTAGAGAGTGAATCACAACGTCAACGCCAAGGCTCAAGGGTCTCTGTAGCACAGGTGTAGCCAAGGTACTATCGATAGCCACAAGCATACCCAGATCCTTGCATGCAGCAGCGATCTCTGAGATGTCGTAGACGTTTAGTTCTGGGTTAGAAGGTGACTCGAAGAAGAAGATATCCCCAGGTCTCGCGTCATTTAGAAAAGTCTTTGAACGTATATCATTCGGTGTTGCATAGGTTAAATCTAGACGACCCACTTTAACCAAAAGCTCCGACAGTCTCCTTGTTCCGTTATAGGAGTCACTGGCTAGGAAAAGGCGCTGTGACTTGGAGATGCCAACGATCATAGAGGCTATAGCTCCCATACCAGAAGCAAATACGGTACAGAGCCCGCCCTCAAGCCGACCGATCTCCTCTTCAAGATGCTCCCACGTAGGATTAGTATCTCTTCCGTATACGCTCCGTTGTCCTTTATAGTAGGTAGCATTCATAGAGATAGCCGGATTAGGACCGTGCAGATACTTCTTTGCGTTTCTAGTCAAGCAGGAACTCACAGACTCTAAAACTAAATAAAGTCACAATAACACCGATCAACCCATATTTTAGACCACTAAGTAGAAGCTATCTCTTCGACGTTAACGTCTCGAAACGTTATTACACGAACCTGATTGACAAAGCGCTGAGGACGATACATGTCCCATACCCAAGCATCTCTAAGAAGGACTTCGACAAACTCCAAGCCGCCATCTGAAGACTTAACCTGTAACTCAACAGAGTTAGCGAGGTAGAATCGGCGCTCCGTCTCGACAACGTACTTGAATAGGGATAGAACAGATCTATACTCCTGGTAAAGCGCTAGTTCTATCTCAGTCTCATATCGCTCAAGATCCTCGGAACTCACTGTAGGACTCGTAGCACATCAAACATAACGAAGTAAGGGCGTTCTAAGGAGAATCGCCCAGACAAGTTAGCGCTTTTCCTTGATCTTGGCGGCCTTTCCAACCCGATCTCGGAGATAGTAAAGCTTGGCACGTCTTACATCACCTCGAGTAAGAACCTCTATCTTTGCAATGATAGGACTATGAACAGGGAAGGTCCTCTCGACTCCAACGCCAAAGCTAACCTTTCTAACGGTAAAGGTCTCATGGATGCCTGAACCTTGTCTGCGTATCACCGCTCCTTGAAACATCTGGATGCGTTCTTTGTCACCTTCCACGACCCGTACGTGGACTTTCAGGGTGTCTCCTGGCGCAAAGTCAGGAATGTCACTGCGAAGCGAATCTTGATCAACAATATCAGTAGCGTGCATTTTAGTCCTTGGGTGGTTTTACTATCATTTCAACCTCTTCAGAATAGCCGTTCTCACACAAAAACAGCACTTCCTCTTCGGACAATAAAGCTCCCTTTAGAAGATCCGGTCGTCGCTCAGCCGTTATAAGTAGTGACTGCCTTCTCTTCCAACGGGAGATCTCTCTATGATCACCACTTAGCAGTACATCTGGTACCTTATATCCCCTAAAGTCAGAGGGTCTTGTATATTGACGATGCTCCAATAGACCGTCTTCAAAGCTCTCGCTTTTGGAAGACTCCTCGTTGCCCAGCACACCTGGTAGAAGCCGTGAGACTGCCTCCAAGACACAAAGAGCCGCTAGTTCGCCGCCAGCTAGAACAAAGTCGCCCACGCTCACGGTTCTATCGACTAGGTGGTCCTCGACTCGGCTGTCAACCCCTTCATAGCGACCACAAAGTAGAGTGAACCCTAAGTAGCTGGAGAGCTCTTTCACAGTCCTTTGATTCAACGGTTCGCCGCCTGGAGACAGAAGAATAACGGGACGGGGAGCCTCGTTTATCTCCACGGCTTCAAATAAAGGTTCGCACTTCATCAACATCCCAGGTCCGCCTCCAAATGGCGCGTCATCTACGGATCTATGGACATCGGTTGTATAGCTTCTGGGGTCGATAAGCTCTAACTGCAAAGAACCGGATGCTCGTGCCTTGGCTAAGACCCCAAAATCAGCGTAGTTGGCTATTTGATCTGGAAATATCGATACTACCACTACTCTCATAGTTAAATATCAAATAGACCTGAGGGTACATCGACCACGACAACACCCTCCGACCGTCGAAACTCCCTCACGAAAATCAAAGGAATGAGCTTCCCATCCTCTAAAACCATAAGATCAGATGCGGGGTTAGCCTCTATAGATACAACGACACCTCTGTCGATATCGTCGCCGTCAATAACCTTTGATCCGATGAGTTCATGTACCAGTAAGGCGTCCTCTTCATAGTCAGTAGCGTCGCCAAACAGTGTGGCTCCTTGGATAGCCTCGGCCGCCTCGCGAGAGTCCACCCCTACAAAGTGGACAATCAATCGATCCTTGTAAGGTTTCGAAGAGTAGATCTCGAGCTCGAAACTACGTACACCTTTTTGAGCTGCGAGTCTTACACCGCTTTCAAAACGACCTGCAACGTTTGATATCGGCTTTACCAACACGTCGCCGTTAAGCGAGTGCGGCTTTGAAACCCAACCTACCTCTAACTGATCTAACATCTTGAGTCCGTTACCGTCGGGTCATCTAGTTTGGTCGGCGCCTAGGTCTTCCACCTTGCCCGTAAGGACGCCTCTGACCCGGTCTTGAGGGTCCCTTCTTTCCATCAGAGAACTCCACCTGAGTCTCTAGGCCGCTTTTCGCTCCTGCTACCTGAACAAGTGCTCTTATTGCATTTGCGATACGGCCACCTTTGCCTATAACCTTGCCCAGGTCTGATCCAGGTACTTGGAGCGTCAATCTTACTGAATCGCCTCTCATCGAACGCTTCATCGTGAGATCGTTCTCCCGCATCAGCAAAGCGGACGCTAAAAACCTGAGCAGGTTCTCCGCGCCGTCGGCCCTTGAGGTATCGACGTTACCGTCCACCTCATTACCGTCTTCTTGATGTTGTTCATTGAAGTCACTATCCACGGTCAGCCTTAGCCTGTCTAAACTCATCCATGGCTCCAGATATCTGAAGAAGCTTTTCGACGCGTTCTGATGGTTGAGCTCCATTTAAGAGCCACTTTACAGCCTTAGCATTGTCGATGCTTACCTCGGAGGGCTCTGACCGAGGAGCGTAGTGACCTATGATCTCGATGAACTTTCCGTCTCTAGGAGAGGTCGAGTCCGAGGCAACAACCCTGTAGTAGGGTTGCCTCTTCTTGCCAAATCTGGTTAGACGCAGTCTTACTGCCAATTAAACTCCTTGTTCGTAGGGAAACCAACATCTCCCCAAAGTACTAAAACAACCAATAGATCATACTACCACGTCTCAGCGTCTGTTCTTTCGTCCCTTTTTTGGGGGTTTTGCCTTAGCCTTTCGCTTAGTTGCGGAAGAAGGACCAATACCCATCGAGCGCATCATCTTTTGCATCTCTTTGAACTGCTTCAAAAGCGCCGACACGTTTGCTGGAGTAGTGCCAGAACCCTTAGCAATCCGTGCTCTTCGACTAGAGTCGATCATCGCCGGGTCTAAACGTTCCTTTTTCGTCATTGATGATATCATGGCTTCGATCTTGCCGAGTTCACCTTCGTCTACCTCAACGTCTCTTAGCTCCTTTGGTACACCTGGCAACATAGATAGCATGCCCTTTAAAGACCCCATCTTTTTTACTTGTCGAAGCTGTTCTAAGAAGTCATCAAGATCGAACTTACCCTCCATGAGTTTTTTCGCGCCACGCTCAGCAACGTCTTCGTCCATCGTCCTCTCGGCCTGTTCGATCAAGGTGAGAACGTCTCCCATGCCTAGAATCCTCGATGCCATTCGGTCGGGATAGAAGGGGCCGAAGTTGTCTAACTTCTCGCCATCAGAGGCAAACGCTATTGGTTTCCCTACGACCTCTTTGACGGACAAAGCTGCTCCACCTCGAGCGTCTCCATCAAGCTTCGACAAGACTATGGCATCTACCTCAAGTGCCTCATTGAAGGCCTTTGCTGTAGTAACAGAGTCTTGCCCCATCATGGCGTCGATAACTAAAAAGGTGTAGTTGGGTGAGATCTCCTTCGATGTCGCTGTGATCTCTTCCATTAGCTCAGCATCGATAGTGAGTCGACCTGCTGTATCTACTATGACGACGTCTCGGCCTATACGGCGAGCCTCGGCAACTCCAGCTTTAGCCACCGCGATAGGAGAGGTCCACTCAGAGAACATAGGCACTTGGATTTGAGACGCAAGTGTCCTAAGCTGTTCCACTGCTGCAGGTCTTTGGAGATCGGCACCGACCAACAAAGGCGATCGTCCTTGGGACTTAAAGTACCGTGCCAGTTTCGCCGAAGTAGTCGTTTTACCGGACCCTTGGAGTCCTGCCATAAGAATGATCGTTGGAGGACGAGATGCGTAGGTAATACGAAATGACTCACCCCCGAGAACCTTCGTGAGTTCGTCGTTTACCGCCTTTACCACCTGTTGCCCCGGCGTTAGCGACCTAGAAGCCATCGCCCCGACAGCGGCCTCTCGTATACGATCGACGATCGACCTGACGACCAACAAGTTAACGTCTGCCTCCAACAGGGCAGTCCTAATCTCCCTCAAGGCGATCTCTACATCAGCCTCAGAGAGTCGCGCCTTAGAGCGAATCTTCGACAGGGCGTCTTCAAGTCGCCCACCAAGTGATTCAAACATCCCTACTCCCTCATGTCGCTTTTCCTCAAGACAAGCCAACAAGCCATCTAAGAGACATCTCCGGTAATCTCGTTGACAAACGCCACGGGATCGAAAGGCGCTAGATCGTCAACCCCTTCTCCTAGACCTACGAACTTTATCGGGATCTTTAACCTGTCTTCAACTGCGAAGGCTACCCCGCCTTTAGCCGTTCCATCTAGTTTAGTAAGAACAATGCCTGTGACTTGAGCAGCTTCACCAAAACCCTCGGCCTGAACTAGACCATTTTGTCCTGTCGTGGCGTCGAGAACTAAGAGAACTTCAGAGACGGTTCCTGAGGCCTTCTCCGCTACTCGTCTTATCTTACGAAGTTCGTCCATCAGATTCTGACGATTCTGCAGCCGTCCTGCAGTGTCAGCAAGAACGCAGTCAGCCCCAACCGCAGCAGCGTGGGAGATGGCGTCAAATACCACAGATGCAGGGTCGGCCCCTGGCGAACCCTTTACTACATCGACCTCAGACCTTTGAGCCCACATCTCAAGCTGCTCAGTAGCTGCGGCTCTAAAGGTGTCCCCTGCTGCCACAACAACCTTTTTGCCTTGACTAGATAGCTGAGCCGCCAACTTTCCAATTGACGTCGTCTTCCCTACACCATTTACTCCAACGAACAAAATTACAACTGGAGGGGTAGCGTCGATCTTTAACTCTCGGTCCGTTCTGGCAAGTTTTAGGGTCATCTCAGCTCTTAAAAGTTGAATAGCAGCATCTGTTGAGGTTATTCCTTCTTGAAAGACCTTGTCTTTCACCGATTCAATGAGTTGAACTGAGACATCGACCCCTACATCAGACAAGATAAGAGCCTCTTCAAGCTCGATCCATAGCTCTTCCCCAAGGGCTCGCTTGGACCGCATTCTTGCTAAAGCCGCCCCTAAAAGTGAACGGGATTTTGGCAGGGACCCTTCAAGACCGCGTCTATGTTGCGTTACATCAAAGCTTCCTTCAGCCTCTGTTGTTACTACCTTCTCAGAGCTACCTACAACAACGTCTGTCTCGCTCGAGACTCCTAGCTTTAGGCTACTCCCCTTCTTTGGTCGAAGAAGAAAGACTCCTACTCCTCCAAGAATCAGGACCGCCACTACCACTACTACTGCAATACTCATACCTGATTCAGAATAGGCACGGTCGGCTCACTTTGACGCCCTTGGTAGTAGAAGTATCTAACTGACATAAAGCAGCTACCTGTGATCCACACCTTACTCCGATCGGATCTCTACGAGGATGTGGCGCGAACCTATACTCTTGGAGTTAACGTCACGACACCATGAGCGAACCTCTCCCGCCGTTACGAAGAGGGCTCCTGGCTCCGCGCCGTTTGGTTGAGATTGGGTCGAGTGTCTGACGTCGCTCCCATCACTGCACCTTCAAAAGTCTAAATCACTAACAGATCGTCCGATGCGACTACTTACAAGACCAGCGGAGTACAGGAGATGAAACTACAGCTCTAGGTGCTTATCGTAGCGATACATGTAGGCAAAAAGTTCGGAGTGGGTAATGGCGATCACAGTTGCATCAGCAAATAGTTCATTGATTAGTTCGACGACCATCTTTTCGTTTTCATCGTCTAGATTTGCCGTCGGCTCGTCAAGGACCAGGGTTCGGCTTTGATGGAGCAGCACCCTCGAGAGCGCAATTCGCTGTCGTTCTCCGCTAGAGACGTTCTCTGAACGCATAGAGACCTTCGACCTCAATCCATCTGGCTGAGCATGTAGCCAGTCACTCAACCCCACCTTAGACAGCGACTCTTCTAGCTCCTGTGAAGTAGCTAAAGGGGCGGCGATCAAAAGATTAGCCTCTATAGTCGCGTCGAAGACGTAGGGCTCGGGGCCAAGGTACCCCACCTTTTCTGCGATCACCTCTTCGGAGAGGTGTCTAGTCGAGACGCCGCCCAACCTAATCTCCCCTAACGTCGGCAGTCTTCCACCAAGTATCAAAGAAGCAAGCGTTGACTTTCCACCTCCACTTACGCCACTGACTAGCAGATGTTCACCCCCATTGAGATGAAGGGACAGATCTTCTAGCACTGGTCTTTTACTTTGAGGATAGGAGAAATATACACCATCAAGTGCGATATCAAGGGGTCCTTGATCGCTCAAGGTTGACGGACAACTTGGTAGCTCTCGGGGTTCAAAAGACAACATCTCATTCAGCCGCCGGATCGAAGGTGCAGTCGACACTGTTCGAGAGATCTCAACTGCAACTAAGGACAACCCTTCCAACGTTCCAAGTAGCAAGAACGGAACAACAGCTACATAGACTTTACCTAAGCTATGATGTTCGATCTGGGTAACACCCAGATAAGTAGTAACGACTAGAGCGGCTACCTCGACCAAAGCCTCGAGACATGCCATAGCGATCTGTCCGGTTCCAAGGAGAACCTGAAAGCGACTCGAACGAGCGGTCTTTTCGAGGAGATCTTCCACCAACACATCTTGGTCTCCCAAAAGTCTACGCTCACTAAAGGTTCCAGTCACAGAGCTTGCGCTACGGTATACATTCGATCTACTCTCAGAGCTTTGCTTGATGCGTCTCTTAAAGTTACCGTAAAATAACCAAGGGGCTAAGACACCCATCACGAGTACAGTAATAGATGTCACAACTCCAAATGGTACTGAAAACGCAAACGCTATGACTATCGCAACTAGAGAAGCAACGGCTGTCGACAACATCGGCCCAATAAGTCTCAGAAGTAACGACTGGACCTCCTCCATGTCTCCATTTAGCGCTGCCATAAGATCTCCAAATACTCCTGGAGTCAAACGATGCGGGACGACCTTTGAAAGCGACTCAAACAACGCCACCCGAACTCTCGCCACATACTCAAGGACCAATCCGTGCCCGATCAACCTCTCCCCGTACTGGGAAGCGCCTCGTGCCACAGCAAAAAATCTTACAGAACCTATCGCTACTCCTAGGGTTAAGATGCCAGGCTTTAGGGCTGACTTAGACAGTAAGTAAGCTGAAAACGCAAACAGCACGCCAGGAGAGAGGTAGGCCATAGCGCCAGATCCAACGTATCCGAGGACCGGCCATCTCTTCTCCTTATACAGATCGCTACCTATCTTTGTAAGAGACATCTACCCTCGCTAAACTCAACGACTCGTTCGCAGTGGTGGGTCACTAACTCCGAATGCGTCGCCACTACCACGATCTTCGTCTCTGATAGAGACTTGAGGTCTTCAAGCATCTCCTTTTCTAAGGAGGGATTGAGATGAGCTGTAGGTTCATCCAACACCCAAATGTCTCGACCTGACAGTACAGCTCTAGCTAACGCAAGACGCTGACGTTCGCCCGAACTAAAGTTAGCGCCTCCTGGCAGAACAAGTTGACTCAGGCGGGCCTCAAAGTCGGGTAGTCGCACCACTTTCAGTGCTTCACCAACCTGCCTTACAGTAGCGTCGCTTCGATAAAGGCAGAGGTTGTCTTGCAAGGTTCCCTCAAAAAATCCGGGCCGGGCCGGAACATAAGCTATCTCTGTGGTTGTAAGCGCTCTTATGGTCCCTGGCCCTAACCGTATAGCTGCCTCGCCGACAGAGCTCGACTCGCCGACAAGGGCCCGCAAAAACGAGCTCTTACCACTTCCACTTTCGCCCCTCACGCCGAGCCACTGGCCCAACTCCAATTGAGTGGTTAATCGCAACTCTAAGCGTCTTTCAAGTACGACCACTCCAAAGGCGCAAAACTCAAGGCTCTTTAGGTCAGAGTCAACTTTAGATTCTGCCTGAATAGACCTGATTTCTCTTTGTTCGACTTCAGCTTCATCTTTTGCTCCAACGTGCGCTTCAATTCGATCCCAAACAGCTACCGCATCTTGGGACGAGTGGAACTGCAACGCAGCGCCTCGGATAGGTGCAAACACCTCCGGAGTAACAAATAGTATCGCAGCGCCGACTCCTAAGGTAAGTCCGCCGTCGTTAAGTTTTATCCCTATAGACACAGCCACTACGGCGACGACGATAGAGACCAAGGTGTCAAGAGCCACTCCTGATGAGAAGGCTATCTGGAGCACCGAAAGAGTTGATCTCTTGAGTTTAGATGTAGCTCTAGTTATAGAGACGGTCTGAAGCTTAGCTTTGTTGAGTGACTTGAGAGTGCCGAGACCATATAGAGTATCAAGATACAACGCATTGAGACGAATCGTTGCATCGAGCTTTTCAACCGCTCTATCTCTCGTGGCTTGCCCTATTACGATCATAAGGATCGGGAGAACAGCAAGCCCAACTAGGAGCTCAACGAAGTATAAGACTCCTTGCGACAAAACAAAGAACATAAGGATCGGTGTAACCGTTACAGATCCGACTAAAGCCGGTAACAGCCTCTGAACGTAGTTCACTACCGACTGCATTCCATCTGTAACTAGGTATCCCAATTCAGACTCCGCGACTCTGTAGCTCCTGCTGTGGTCTATCAGCCTCCTCCGGTACTGATCAGCAAGATCCGAACCTAATCTAAGAGCGACGTAACTTGCCAACTGTACAGATGCAAGTCGAAGTCCAAAAAAAATCCCAAAGAGTTCTACTGGATAAAGGGCCGATCGAGGATCGTTCCCAACGACAACTACCTGTAAGACGCGCCCAACTTGCAGAGAAGAAAGTACAAGCAGTAAAGCCGAGGCTGCCTCCAAGACCACAATTGCACCCGCTAAGATCAGTCTTCTCCGACTACCACGCAATACTCTTGGATCTAAAGGAGCTGCCAAGGTCGACTCCTTCTTTTACTCATCTCCACGACGGTAAATCCAAAACACGCCCACTTAGGTATTGCAGCTCTACCTTACTTTGAGTCCGACTCGGAACTTGTAGTAACCGAAGCGGTAGGTAGAGTAATTCTCTTCCTAAAGATCCAGTAAGACCACGCTTGGTAAGCTATTACAAACGGTGTAAAGATAATAGCCACCACCGTCATAACGTGTAGGGTGTACGGCTGAGAGGCTGCCTTAACTATCGACAGTGAGTATCTAGTTGCAGTCGATGACATTATGACGTCAGGATAAAGGGTCATAAAGATCGTCGCTGTGATAGCGACGATAGCAGCCCCGGTAAATATAAACGCCCAGCCAAAGAGTTTTTCACGAGCTAACCATGACACCGAAGCGACGATTAGCAACGCGGATACAGGTATGAATCCTGGCACATCACCTGAGTGTCCATCGTTTCGAGCGACAAGATAGGTCCAGCCTAAAAAGACGAATAGGAAGGCCGTAGTAAAAGGCGCTACTATCTTTACCTTCGCCACGACTTTATCCTTTAGATCACCTGCGAGCTTCAACGACAAGAAAAGAGATCCATGCAACAAGAACACTAAGGTCATCGCAACTCCTGCCGCGATGGCATAAGGCTGCAACAAGTCAAAGAAGTTGCCAGTAAAGGTGCCTGCGGCGTTTAGCGGTATCCCATAGATAAGGTCACCAAAGGCAACTCCCCATAGGAAAGCGGGAACCAACGAACCAAAAAATATAATCCTATCCCAGTTGCCCTTCCATCTCTTCGAACTCCCCTTACCACGGTACTCAAAGGCAACCCCTCGAAGAATCAACGCCACCAAGATGATAAACATGGCCAGGTAAAAGCTTGAAAACATAGTCGAGTACCAAAGTGGGAAAGATGCAAATGTCGCACCACCTGCGACTATGAGCCAGACCTCGTTTCCATCCCAAGTCGGTCCGATTGCATTTACTAAAGCACGTCTCTCTAAGTCGGTCTTGGCCACAAAGGGCATAAGCATGCCCACGCCAAAGTCAAACCCCTCAAGAAAGAAGTATCCGGCCCATAAAAGTCCGATAAGGATAAACCAAAATAGTTGAACTCCACTCACGTGCATGGCAAACTCCTTAGTAGACCAAAGAGCCGAGCTCTTCGTCTTCCGTCTCATGGGAGGAAACTCCCGCCTCACCGCTTTCAGTCAGGGACTGGATCTCCTTTTTTGCGTACCGAAACATTAGCGAGGCATCGACAGTACCAAGCACTCCATAAAGTAGAGTAAATCCCACCAAGGTGGCCCCAACGTCAAGAGCGGACAGATGAGAGACCGCCTGAGAGGTCTTTAGCAGTCCGTATACTACCCATGGTTGGCGTCCAGTCTCTTGGAATATCCACCCAGTTGTATTCGCTATAAAGGGAAGCGGCATCGCCGCTATCGCCGCCTTCCTAAACCACTTCGAGTCGTCTAGACGCTTTTTACGCATTAGGTACATACCCCATGCACCAAGTCCCAATATCGCAACACCGATACCAGCCATGATCCGAAAGGACCAATAGTCCAGCCACACAATAGGTACGTAGTTTCCTTTTCCATACTCCTTCGTGTACTGGGCTTGGAGCTGGTCGATTCCCTGAACCGTTCCGTTCCACTTGTCGGTAGCAAGTAACGAAAGCACATGTGGAAGTCCTATTTGAAAGATCACCTTATCGTGCAGATTGCCGATAGTTAAAAGAGACTCCGACGCCCCCTTTTCCGTATGGTAGAGCGCCTCCCCAGCTGCCATCTTCATCGGTTGATCCTGAACCATGACCTGACCTTGAACGTGTCCGTCTAGAGCCATTGCGAGCGACGACACAAACAGCACAATTAGAGAAACCCGAGCTCCAAGAGCAAATATCTCTTTAGTAGCATTTCGTTTCATCTGATAGAAAGAGACGCCCAACATCAGGGCAGCTCCGGTCATAGCCGCTGCCAATAGGGTGTGAAACAGCGTTACCAAAAATAACGAATTGGTCAAGATGGCCCAAAAGTTAGTCATGACTGCTTGGTGCGTCGCCTTGTCGATGCTATAGCCAACCGGATGCTGCATCCAAGAGTTAGCAGCCAAGATAAAAGAGGCCGAGAGTACCGTACCTAGTGAAGCCATCCAGATTGAAAACAGATGAACCCTTTCCGAAACTCTCCCTTTCCCAAAGATCCATATTCCCAAGAAGGTCGACTCCATAAAAAATGCTAAGAGACCTTCTATCGCCAAAGGGGGGCCAAAGATGTTCCCGACAAAGTCAGAGTACTGCGACCAGTTCATTCCGAACTGAAACTCCTGCACGATACCGGTCACTACCCCTATAGCGAAGTTGATAAGGAACAGCTTTCCAAAGAAGCTAACGAGCCGTTCATACCTTGGATCATGTGTCTTGAGCTGGGCACTTTGCAAGATAGCTACTAGAACTGAAAGGCCAATTGTGATAGGAACAAAAACAAAGTGATAGATCGTGGTCGTAGCGAACTGCCATCGAGACAACAACAAAGTCAAGTTCCCAAAGATCGGATCCATATCAGAGCTCCCATTCAATCTGTATTTAGGCCATCCTAGGCATCCAGACATGTACCTATTAGGGTACTTGAGCCATAGTTCACTCTTTTAACACAAGTAACTCTCAGGTCCTTCCAAAGGGAGTCGTCTCGTCAAGTTAAACATGATTCATTCCAAAGAAAAAAACCAACTTGCACTCTTGTGATTGTGACGTGAAAAGAGTCCTACAAGCGTACGAATGAACCCGTAACAAGACGCAACTAGGCCGTCTCTTTTAAATCAGTTCGTCCTCGTAGTGAGAGACATCTTCCCTGATTATCTGCTTGAGGTAGAAGAGACACCTACCAAAACGTCGGCAATCTCCATCGTACGTTTTTGGTGGGTGACTACGATAATCTGAGTCCTAGTCCGAAACTCATTCAGGAGATCTATAAAACTAGAGAGGTTGCGATCGTCCAACGCCGCCTCAACTTCATCTAGGACGACAAAAGGCGTCGGCTTAGTTTCAAATATTGCAAATAAAAAGGCCAGTCCCACTAGCGAGCGTTCACCGCCCGAAAGTAGTGAGAGACGTCTCACCTTCTTACCAGGTATTTCGATGTCAATGTCGATCTGTGACTCAAGCACATCTAAGTCACCAGCGATCTTTAGAGATCCTCGTCCACCTGGAAAGAGCCTTTCGAAGAGTCGTCCAAAGCTTATCTCCACACTCCTAAACGTTTCAACAAAGGAACTTCTCATCTCTTCATCAAGCTTTGTAAGTAGAGATCGGATCTCCCTGCGTGCCGACTTCACGTCCAAAGAGCTCATTTCAACCTCTTTGAGCTCTTCCCTTAACGCTTCAAGCTCGATCGCAGCGTAAGGATTTACGGCCCCCAGCTCTTGCAACCTGGTTTCAGTCCTCTCCAACTCGTCTTTGGCTACAGTTGGAGCCACCCCTTCCAAAGCTCGAGCCTGTAGGACCTGAGATAGGTT
>JAJYGI010000026.1 GCA_021790735.1 Actinomycetes bacterium
AGGATCAGCCCAGGCTCGCCGCTCAGATGCAAGATGGTGCACTTTCGTCTGCGTTGGTACTCTTGGACTGGTCCATCTCGCAAGTGGGCCTAAAAGGACGACGGTCTGACGCCGATAGCGTCTGTCCATGACAGTGTTAAGGCTGGTAGACCAGCTGCCCGAGGGATCCAAAGACGAGGTCTCAAAATCAGCGATATAGTGACTGATACTTCGGGGAACGGTATCCTAAAGAACTGTAGTTCACTGCTGCTTTACGCGGTACTCGCTCTACTGCCCTGAAACTGCTCTCTTAAAGTTCGTTTTAATATCTTCCCTGTGGCTCCTCTTGCAAGTGGCTCTTCGGTGATGTAGTAAAACTCGGGCACCTTGAAGTATGCAATTCTTTCCGACAAGAACCGCTGTATCTCCGCGTCTGAAAGGCTGTGGTCCTTTTTGGTACAGATCTGCGCTGCCACCTTTTCGCCTAAACGAGCATCAGGCACGCCAAAAACGGCTACTTCATGGACGCTTGGATGTTCGTAGATTGCGGCTTCAACTTCGACACAGTAGATATTCTCTCCCCCTCTGATTACCACGTCTTTGATGCGATCCTGTATGTAGAGATAACCGTCTTCATCAAGATAACCAAGGTCACCGGTTCTGAGCCATCCCTCGGCAAACGTCTCTTGGGTTTGGTCTTCTTTGTTCCAGTATCCTCGGACAAGTGGTACGCCATACATGCAGATCTCACCTTGTGTGTTAGGTGGGACGCTCTTTCCGTTCGGATCTACGATCCTTAGTTCGATAATTGGTAGAACTCGCCCTGTAGAGGTTGGATGTATTGCTAGGTCGTCTCCGCTGATACCAGGTCCGAAGGCGTTTGTCTCTGTCAATCCGTAACCAAATCCAGGTACGGCAGACTCTAACTCTCCTGTGACTCTCTGTATAAACTTCGGTGGAACCGGTGAACCCCCACCTCCTATACTTTGAAGTGAGGAGAGATCTGTAGATCCTTCTTTCGAGGCTTCGAGAATATCCCAAGACATTGTCGGAACACCTACGAAACTAGTGATGTGTTCTTGTTCAATGATCTTTAGCGCCTCAACAGGGTCCCAGTGGTGCATCAGCGATACTTTAACTCCAGATATGAACGATGATAACATAACCATACATCCAGTAATATGAAAGAGGGGTACTCCTATGAGAACGTTTGGCGCAAACGGAGGCGACGGTGTCTGAGGGTTTAGAGCTGCATTAATTGTACTGCGTAGCGAAAATCCAATGAGGGCTGATACGGTTGAGCGATTTGTCGAGACGGCTCCTTTTGGATTACCCGTTGTTCCGGAGGTGTAAAGTATGGTGACGTCGTCGTCCAAGGCGATCTTTACGGATGGGAGATCTACTGCGATCTGCAAGAGTTCTTCAAAAACGGCTACACCTTCTTGATAAGGATCTTTGGACTGAAGTGCTACTATTTTCGTCAATTCAGGCGGTAGGCGTAGCTCTTCCAACCTTCGAGCTCGCTCCTCATCGCAGAGTACGATCAGAGCACCTGAGTCAACTAACCCATAGCGTAGTTCTTTGGCTGTCCACCATGCATTAAGTGGTATAACGGTACAACCGAGAGAGACGATGGCTTTGAAAGCGATGATCCATTCGGGTATATTCCGCATAGCGATAGCGATCCGATCTTTTGGTTTTATGCCGTACTCTTTGAAGAGCGCCGTTGCGAGGTGATCTGATTGGTCCAATACTTGTTGAAAAGTTAGACGACGATCATGATAGGTAAGGAAGGGAGCATCTTCATAAGGGCGTGCAAGTTCCAATAAGGAGTTGAGACTCTGAGGGGTGTCCTTAAAGACCTTCATTGTTCGCCCCGATACCGTAGCGGTCTCTATCTCGAATACTCCGCCTCTAGACGTTAGCTGCTGTACAAGATCGTCGTAGGTAAACACCAACGTAACTCCGTTCCCATCCGTAGTCTCTTCATAGATTCTTGCGCATCCGACTAAAGATTGTCTGTCAACTCTGGTAGTTTCGTAGCAGAAGTTATGACGGCTAGAGGGGGTCACGTGGACTTTACACTCAGCGACACTGCACAACGGTATCGATCTAAGCTGGTGTCGTTTCTTGTCGACACAGTTCTTCCTGCTGAAAGTGTATATCGACAACAATTAGCCGACCTGGATGATCTTCATGGACATCCAGCAATTATTGAAGATCTTAAGTCCGAGGCCCGAAGGTTGGGACTTTGGAACTTGTTTCTGCCGCATAAGACCAAGTGGACAGATGGTCTTGCCAACCTCGACTATGCACCACTGGCTGAACTTTCAGGTATGAGTTTCCTCGCGCCAGAAGCTATGAACTGCTCTGCTCCCGACACAGGAAATATGGAGATTCTCAGTGCGTATGGCACGAGCGAGCAGCAAGAAAAGTGGTTAGTGCCTTTATTGGAAGGTGAAATCAGATCATGTTTTGCGATGACGGAGCCCGAGGTAGCCTCGTCAGATGCTACCAACATCCAATGCTCGATCGTGCGAGACGGTAACGATTACGTTATAAATGGACGTAAGTGGTGGGTATCAGGTGCCGCCTCAAGCAGATGTAAGGTAGCGATCGTAATGGGGAAAACTGACCCGAACCAGAGTGGTTACAAACAACAGTCAATGGTTATCGTGCCTATGGACGCTGTGGGTCTTTCCGTAGTTCGTTCGCTTTCAGTATTTGGTTATCAAGATCGTGAAGGACACTGTGAGTTAGTCTTCAATAATGTCAGAGTTCCAAAGGAGAATCTCTTAGGCGAAGAAGGAAGTGGCTTTGAGATAGCTCAATCTCGCCTTGGCCCAGGCAGGATCCACCACTGCATGCGATCTTTAGGTGCAGCCGAGCGGGCGCTAGATCTGATGTGCAAACGTGCGGAAGGGCGAGAGACGTTCGGCAAGCTGCTTAGCGAACAAGGAGTTGTCCAGAACTGGATAGCAGAGTCGCGGATCGAGATCGATCAAGCACGGTTGCTGACGCTAAACGCTGCCTATCTCATGGATACCGTGGGCAACAAAGGAGCCCGGATAGAGATCTCGGAGATCAAAGTTGTGGCACCTAACGTGGCTTTAAGGGTGATCGACAGAGCAATTCAGACTCATGGCGGTGCCGGAGTATCTGATGACTTTCCTTTAGCGATGATGTGGGCGCATCAGAGAACACTTCGGCTTGCCGATGGACCTGACGAAGTTCATATGATGACGATAGCTCGGCGTGAACTTGGTCGTCATAGACAAGCGGGACTCTTCTACCATGGAGACGGCTCTCGTCTTTAGCTAGTCTTGGTATGCACAACCAGTTAGG
>JAJYGI010000033.1 GCA_021790735.1 Actinomycetes bacterium
CCTCGAACCCCCATAAGATGAAGATAAGCTGAGGGTGAGTACTCTCCAGTAGCAACAACTTTGGGACATCTGAGATCGTCCAAAAAAGTATCGTAGGCTTGAGCAAGTTCTGTCGTGACTACGACCGCGTCGGCTTCAATGCGGTTTCCATCATCACCGATCACCGCGACGACACGCCGAGCCTTTTTCCGTCCATCTCTATACTCAAGTCCTTTCACAGAAAATTCAAACTCGAAGGTTGCACCAGCGTCAGAGGCGGCGTCTTCCAAGGCTTTTGGTATCTGGTTCATACCGCCACGAGGATAATATACGCCTTCAACTGAGTCCATATACGTTATGATGGCGTAGATTGCCCTAGCCTCAAGGGGAGAAAGTCCGGCGTATAGAGCTTGAAATGAGAATAACTTAATTAATCTTTCGTCGTTGAAGTAGCTACTTACCACCGAGTCCAAAGAGGAGAAAGCTCTTAGTTTTAAAAGTGAGATAGCGGCCTTTGGAGAAGATACGAGTGACGAGATACCATCGATATTTTTATCGATATAGTTTGGGAACTCTACCTCATAGAGACGCTTTAGGTAGCGAGAAAACTTGATATAGCTCTCAGCATCTTTAGACGAACACTTTCTCTTTATCTCTTCATACATCGCATCTTTCGAAGCGTGCACATCTATCGATCCCTCTCCATCAAAGGAACGTCCATCTGAGTAAAATGCTCTATACGCTGGCAACAGCTCAACCAGATCAAGTCGCTCCCGAAGCGACGAACCAACGGCACGTAAAGCGGCATCGACCAGAGAGATCATGGTAAAGACGGTCGGACCATTGTCCATAACAAAGCCAGCGTCCTTTATACAAGACGCTCTGCCACCCGACTCTAGACCTCTTTCGACAACGGTAACCTCGTGGCCAGTTCCTAGAAGGTGGCAGGTAGTAGCTAACCCAGCGAGACCAGCTCCAATTACCACTACCTTCAACCCCTTAGCTCCTTCGATGTCCCACGAATTCAGCGAGACTTTCAAGCTCTTTTGTTGCCTGGGCGTTAAATTTACCAAGGTGGATCTCGGCTATCGCAAGTTCAGTCAACTCCTCAATTCTGGACTCAACTGAAGTTAGGGATCCGGTCTTTACAAAGATCTCTTGCAAGATCTCTATCTCTCTCGCATCTAAGTTCTCCCGCCCGAACAACTCATCTAGCAGTTCTTTCTCCCGGACACTAGCCCTATCTCGTGCTAGAGCGTAAAGCAAGGTAGGTTTACCTTCGCGCAAGTCATCGCCGACTGGCTTACCCGTCTTTTCCGATTCCCCAAATATCCCAAGAACGTCGTCCCTAAGTTGAAATGCCTCACCTAGAGGCACTCCATAAAGGGTGAGGTGAGCGTAGGCCGACTCACTCGCGCCCGCCAAAGCCGCTCCAAGATGTAGGGGACGCTCAACCGTATACTTGCCAGACTTATAGATCGCTACCTTGGTCGCATAACTCACATCGAACGATCTTCTCGCAGTCCCGACGACGTCGAGGTACTGTCCAAAGTTCACCTCCAAACGAAGCTCTGAAAATACCTGTCGAGCCTTTATTGGCGCAGCCTCAAGAAGTCTGTCGGCGTAGACAAAGGCTAAGTCTCCTATGAGGATAGCGATACCATCACCGAAACGTTTAGAGTCTCCATGAAGCTCCGAACCTTGGTGGAAAGACTCGTATCGCGCATGTACAGACGCTGATCCTCGGCGAAAGGGAGAGTCGTCCATGACATCGTCGTGTATAAGTGCAAAACAGTGCAGCAACTCTAACGCCGCGGCTGCATCTAGGACATTTAGATCTGGATCATCTCCACCTGTTCCGACAAAAGCCCAATAGCAGAACGCTGGTCGCAGGCGTTTCCCACCCGCAAGTGCAAAGTCCATAAGATCCCGCAACGGACGCACAAAGGAGTCGTCTAAGGCTCCCCACCTCACGATCTCGCACTCAAATAAATCACGAATCCTATTGTCGACCAGAGACGCTATCTTGTCTAAGGACCGAGGAGTCTCATCTCCCATCGCAAGTTCCGAACCGCCAGAAAGTGATTGTAGCTCTGACAAAAATACTCCAACTCTCATAGGTTCCAATGAACCTCTTTAAATTACTAACAATATTCAACTGGCGAACTATTCCGAACTAAGTGAGACTGATCTGTCATTCACGCCCATAGCAAACGCAGGAACTCCTATCAACGATACGATAACGTTAATAAGATAGATTAACAGTCCTAGTGCCACCGCTTGCGAGGTTGAGACGCCCAAGGGATGGAGAAATAAAACGAAAGCTCCTTCCCTAAGTCCCAGTCCACCTATGGTAAGTGGGACTACCTGTAAGATTGCTACAGCAGGAACGAAAGCCAACATAACTGTCAACGGAAGTCCAAGGCCCAACGCATCAGCTACGGCCAAAGCTGATATAACCATGGTAAGTTGATAGGCAAAACTCACCGAAAGTACTTCCATAACTCCTTTCGGATTCGTTGTCAGGCGAAGAATTCCATACCGAGTTGCATCAATTACTCCGAACAGGCCACTTCTAATCTCAAGCGACTTCGGTTCTACGATAGTCGCAAGGCCCACAACGATAACCAAGGCTAATAATGTAATCATAGCCGTAGCGACAACCAGTCTCGAAGAGGACCCAAGACGCAGAAGTTGTGGGTTGGCCAAGAGTCCGCATAATGTAATAAAGGGAAGGACGATCCAGCCCGTAAGACGCTCAAGTGCAACCGATGCTACTGCATCGCCAAGTCCAGAGCGTCGCCTCAACCAACTCACCCTAACGACATCTCCCCCGACAGTAGAGGGAACGAAGTTTGACACAAAAAGTGCAGCAAAGTAGTACTTTGCTAGAGTACTAAGACGAGTCGGTTTACCAAGAGCAACAAGAACTCTTTGCCAACGAAGTATCGAAAGAAGCACCGCAGCCATACCTATCACCACAGCAAGTAAGAGAAGCCACATCATTCCTGGTCTCTTCGGCATGATCTCTGTCCAATGGACTCGTTGGAAAAGCCAGGCAAGGAGGATCAACGATAGCACGTATCTGAACTTCGGCCAGAGACTCTTCAACTTGTCCAGCACATCGCCTCCACTGGTCGACCTCAATCGATCAACCTAGCGCATCAACCCAATACCCGAACACTCACCAAAGGAGAGTTGCTGCAACACTTTTTCAAGTGCAAGGTAAATTCTAGGTCAAAGAGTATGATTAGGGGGCACCTAGTGTTGAATAAAGAAACAGCAGACAAAGTTCTTACGCATGCGCTCGGCGTTGGAGCTAACTTTGCCGAAATCTTTGTCGAAGACTCCTTCTCAAGCTCTATAGGACTTGAAGATCAAAGGATCGAAGGGGTGGGCGACTACGCTTCGAAGGGAGCTGGAATCAGAGTCGTATACGGAGAGACCACCGGTTTTGTCCATACGACAGATCTCTCGGAAAAAGGCCTAATGGAAGCAGCCAGCACCGCTAGATCCGTAGCCAAAGGAAGCCCCAAGAGCCAGACAAGAGTCGTAGGCCTCTCAAAGAGATATACATCGTTTAATAGCGAGACGGTAGACCTTGGATACTTCAAGCAAAGGGCCAAAGAGAAACTAACCCTCATGGATGACATAGCCCGCACCGTTGACAGTTCGATAGTCCAGGTAACGTCATCGATGAATATTCACGGGCGTCGCTTTATTCTAGCAAACTCAGACGGAAGGTTTGTTGACCAAAGCACTTCGCGTTCAAGGGTAGCTATAAAGTCCGTTGCTAGAGGGGACACTGGTCTTCAAACCGGCTATGAACCTGTAGCGTACACCGTTGATTTCGAGGAGTTTTTAGACATGATGGACTTTGAAGAACTGGCCAAAACGGCAAGCCAGCGAGCCGTCGTGAAGCTCGCTGCAAAACCAGCTCCTTCTGGTACTCTACCCGTTGTCATCAGGAAAGGGTCCGGCGGTGTCCTTTTCCACGAAGCATGTGGACACGGTCTTGAGGCCGATCATATCAAAAAGAATACCTCGGTATATACGGGACGGTTGGGACAGACCGTAGCTAGTCCTCTGGTCACGTTGGTCGATGACGGAACGGTCTCCAAACAGTGGGGCAGCTACGCCTTTGACGACGAGGGTGCTGAGGGACGTTACAACGTTCTAATTCGAAACGGAGTTTTAGAGGACTATATGTGGGACGCTAGTTCAGCTAAGTCCTACCGCAAGGAAACATCAGGGAATGGAAGACGTCAAAGTTACAGGCACCTACCGATGGTAAGGATGACAAACACCTACCTCTTGCCTGGAGAGAGTGATCCTGATGATATCGTAGCTCATACAGAACAAGGAGTGTACGTTTCACGGCTCACCGGCGGACAGGTCAACACAGCTACAGGCGATTTTGTATTTGGAACCCAAGAAGCCTACCTCATTGAAAACGGTGAGATCACCTCGCCCCTACGGGACACACAGCTCATCGGGAACGGACCTGAAGTACTCGCAAATATAGATATGGTTGGACGTGACTTTGATATGATACCCGGGAGCTGTGGAAAAAATGGACAGTCCGTTCCTGTAGGTACGGGTCAGCCTACACTTAGGATCTCTGGCATAACCCTTGGAGGAACCGCCGATGTCTAAAGAACCTTCGCTTGAATCAATTGCTCAAAGTATCGTAAACTCTGCAAAGCCAAAAGAGTCGATCGAGGTCATAGTAAGTCGATCCACATCCACAGAGGTGATCGCTTATCAAGGAGAGGTAGAGTCGCTCACTCAAGCCACGGAGGGCGGTTTAGGAGTTCGAGTTATCGTAGACGGTAGGGTTGGGTTTTCCTCCGTTAGCAGCCTAGAAGAGGCCCTAGTTACAAGATGCCTAGCAAGTGCCCGAGACAACACCGCCTACTCCACCTATGATCCTTACGCGACCCTAGCAGAGCCCGACGGTATCGTCTACCCCTTAATGGCGCTGTTAGATCCGAAGATTCCCGAGGTACCCACGGAACAAAAAGTCTCTCGAGCTCTTGAACTAGAGAAGATGGTCCTAGCAAAAGATAAAAGAATCACTGAGGTGCCACAAGCACAGTACAGTGACTTTTACGGTGAGTCTGTAATTGCGTCCACCAATGGTATCTTGGGACGATCCGAAAGTAGTTACGCTATCGCCTCCGCTATGACAGTAGCAAGGGATGGCGACGATACTCATACCGGTTACGGGTACAGCGTATCTAGGTACTTTGACGACGTGTCACTTGAGAGTGCGGCCTCCGACGCGGTTTCACGAGCTATCCGCCTTTTAGGTGCTAAAAAGACGACGTCTCGCTCACTTACAGTCGTTCTTGAACCTCGTGTAGCCTCAACGCTCTTTGCCCTCCTATCAGCTTCGCTCTCAGCAGAGGCGATTCAGAGAAAACGTTCTATCTTCGTCGGCCGTCATAATGAACAGGTCGCCTCTGAAGTGATAGACATCGTCGATGATCCCACGGATGTTCGCTTCCAATCTGCCGCTTCCTTTGACGCAGAAGGACTAGCTTCACGACCAACACATCTAATCGAAAAGGGTATCCTAAAGAACTTTCTTTACGACAGTTATACCGCGAACAAAGACGGTATCAAATCAACCGCCAACGCTGTAAGAGCCGGTTTCTCTGGAACACCTACACCGGGTCCAAAGTCGATAGCGCTCAAGCCAGGAATGAGATCGCAAGAAGAGATTGTAGAAAACATCAAAGAGGGCGTACTGGTTCAGAGCCTTTCAGGCATACACTCTGGAGTCAATCCAGTCTCTGGTGACTTTTCAGTTGGAGCGGAGGGGCTCATCATCCGAAACGGATCTCTGGCAGAGGGTGTCAAAGAGGTTACGATCTCGTCCACCTTGCAGAAGATGCTCCTAGACGTCGTCGAGGTCGGAAACGATACAACCTTTCTTCCGTCCGTAGCAGCTGGAAATACTGTAGTAATTGAAAAGATGAACCTATCAGGAGAGTAGTTAATAAAAGCCAACGACATGTCTAACTCGCCTAGAGTAGGTTCCAAGCCTACGAACCACAGTATCGATCTCCATACACATACAATGTACTCTGGAGACTCCTCGACGACCGTAGAAGAGTATCTTCAAGGTATCTCTGAAGCTAACCTGTCTCTGGCTGCAATCACCGATCATCTGACCATTCAAGGAGCAGTTGCTATAAAAAATATCCTGGGCGAAAAGATCGTTGTAGGTCAAGAGATTCGAGTTAAGGAGGGAGAGATAGTTGGTCTTTACTTATTCGAGCGAATTCCACCCGGCCTAACAGGCAAAATGGCTGCGCAAGCTATCAGGGCACAAGGTGGGCTGGTGTACATCCCCCATCCTGGAGACAAAAATAGAGCCTCAATGTCGCAAACCAGCCTCCTAACCTTAGCACACGACGGGTACGTGGACGTAGTGGAAGTGGGCAACTCAAAACTCGATAGGCCGTCCCTTAGCTCCACAGTTGTAGCAGAAGTTCTTACGACAGGGGCTGCTCTAGCATCTTCTTCCGATGCTCATGTACCTGAGGCTCTTGGATCATCTCACACTGTCGTGTCGACGTTGCCTTCTTGCGCGGCTGATCTGAAGCGACTTCTACAAGATCCTGGGACCACATACGTCCATAACCACTTCGATCCTGTACGCAAGTGGAAAGCGAAAATAGTACCTAGCCAGCTAAACTGCTAAGCAGCGTCTGAAGAGTCACTAGTTGAACCTTTCGTCTGTCCAACTGCTTTTGCCTCTGTCGTTGCAGCAGGTGTAGCCGTAGAAGGAGTAACTGGCGCCTCGGTAGATCCGCCAGACGTAGGGGTTGTAACGGAAGCACTAGTCTTTGACCTTGAGTCGGTTTTATAAAACCCCGAGCCCTTGAAGGTGATAGCTATGTTTCCAAAGACCTTACGGAGGCGCCCGCCACAGTTCGAACAAACCGTCAATGGGTCGTCATGGAACGACTGAACAGTCTCAAACTGCTGACCGCACTCTTTACACGCATACTCATATGTAGGCACCTATTACACTCCAAATCGGTAGAACTCTTAGCACTCTTTACATGTGAGTGCTAATTCTAGCATCAACGGTGAGAAATTAGCTCAAACAGAAAACGACCGGTCACAGTTACGCTGGTTGGTGATACTTTTCAACGCTCGTCCTAATATGACTTTAACAGGGCAGTAGCACCTATCTCTGCATGCTAACTTGTGAACTATGCCTGCAAAAATAAACAAGGTAGTTATTCCAGCTGCTGGACTTGGAACGCGTTTCCTGCCAGCAACAAAGGCCCAACCCAAAGAGATGCTTCCGTTAGTAGACAAACCGGCAATTCAATATGTAGTAGAAGAGGCCGTTGGAGCAGGTCTAACGGACATTTTGATCATAACTGGCCGAGGTAAACGCACCATTGAAGATCACTTCGACAGATCGTTCGAGCTAGAATACTACCTAGAGCGATCGGGCAAGATAGAAGACCTCGAAGAGGTCCGTTCAATAGCCCAACTAGGAGAGATTCACTATCTCCGACAAGGAGAGCCCTTGGGTCTCGGTCACGCAGTACTGGCAGCCAAAAGACATGTAAACTCCAAACCTTTTGCCGTCATGCTCGCCGATGACATAATGGACGAAGGGTCAAAAACCTTAAACGAGATGTTGACAGTCTTTGGGAAGTACGGGCGATCGGTCGTTGCTCTTATGGAAGTTTCAGAGAACGAAATATCAAGCTACGGAGCTGTTGGCGTCAGCCCAATATCGAAGAATCTCTTTAGCATAAGGTCGGTCGTTGAAAAACCTCTACCTAACGAGGCTCCATCCTGTTTTGCAATAATGGGACGATACATATTTACACCTGAGATCTTTGATGCGCTCGAAAAAATTACTCCAGGACGCAACGGCGAAATCCAGCTAACCGACGCTATCGGTTCACTTATAGAACAACAAGAGGTAATCGGATACGTGCTAAATACAAAACGCTACGACGTTGGAAACAAGTCAGACTATCTGAGAGCCACGATTGAGATAGCTCTAAAGCGAGAGGATCTAGGAGATTCAATGCGCACAGTTCTGCGGCAACTAGCGCAAGAACAAGCTCTTTTGAACCCGCAGTCGAACGATCTCAATGTATTAAATCTGCCTCAGTCCGCACCAGGCAGTGACCGAGTAAACGACTAACCTTTCACTCAATAAGCAACTTAGGACTCTCCATACCCTAGAAGAACGGAACTATCGCTTTACAGGTGCTCCACTATAGATTTAAGTAACTACATGAATCAGAGGCAGGTTTACTAAAGATGTCAAGTAATGAAAGCTTAACTCCCTTAGACGTGGCCCAGAGCTTCGTTCTCGATCGCATCAAACCACTGAAACCCATTGCACTCCCCCTTTCGGAGTGCTCTGGGTTAGTTTTGGCAAACGATATCGAAAGTCACGAAAACATCCCCCCATTTCGTAATACCGCCTCAGATGGCTTTGCGGTAAGAGCGAAGGACACTTTAGGCGCATCCAAAGAACACCCTGTACGGCTACGGGTAACCGCAACCGTAGCAGCCGGAGACTCCACTGACCCAGAGTTCGACTCAGGGTCAGTGATAAGGATCATGACCGGCGCTCCCGTGCCTACTTATGCGGACTCAATCATCATGGTCGAAGACACTATCTCGGCTGACCCAGATGGAAGCTCCATACACGTACTCAAAGAGGCCGCCGTCGGGGACAGCATAAGAGAGGCTGGAAGCGATGTCCGTATGGGCGAGAGCGTGCTGTCAGCCGGAACGGCCTTAAACCCTGCGGCTATCGGAGTGCTCGCATCTCTTGGATATCGAAAGGTTCCCGTCTTTCCACGACCGAAGGTTGGCGTAATCTCTACGGGAAGTGAACTCGTAGACACAGGCGACATCGGAATTGGAATGATAAGAGATTCAAATCGCCCAGCCCTGATCGATGCCGTAAAGCAGAGCGGCTTCGACGCTGTCGATCTTGGTATAGTCGCCGACGATGCTCGCCTACTTGAAGATGCCTTCAAAAGAGCCGCTACCCTTTGCGACGCC
The DNA here is from genome assembly GCA_021790735.1 of Actinomycetes bacterium. GTDB lineage: Bacteria > Actinomycetota > Acidimicrobiia > Acidimicrobiales > Acidimicrobiaceae > Ferrithrix. The sequence continues at coordinate 9,043 of JAJYGI010000033.1, forward strand.
ATTATTACCTCTGGAGGGGTTAGTGTGGGGGACTTCGATCTCACCAAACAAGTCTTAGCGAGGCTCTCGAACGGAGACATGAAATGGATGCAGGTGGCTATCAAGCCCGCTAAACCCTTCGCATTTGGAAACGTCGCTGGAACCCCACTTTTTGGGCTACCGGGTAACCCGGTTAGCGCCTTAGTTAGCTATGAACTCTTTGCCCGGCCAGCCATTCGTAAGTTAATGAGTCACCCGACCCCATTTAAAAGACTACTAAACGCAACTTTACTTGATAACGTGGTTAGGCGTCGTGACGGTAAGGTTCACTTTCTTAGAGCGCAGTGTCAAAGTCTTAACGGAGAACTGCAAGTCTCTCTAAAGGTAGGGCAGATGTCACATATGCTCTCGCGAATGGCCTCTGCGAATGCGCTCTTGGTAGTACCAGACGGCGATGGTTACGAAGCTGGTGAAAAACTTCCAGTCATTCTCCTCGATGAATAGACGAATCGCTGCAATGTCTGAGCATCTCAAACCGAAGACTTTCTAATAGTGCCTAAGCTCTTTAGTGTGAGAAAAGATGGAACTGGTCAACTGATTGACTCTTACAACCGAGTTGTACGAGATCTGCGTATATCGATAACAGATCGCTGCAACTTCCGGTGCTCTTACTGCATGCCGGAAGAGGGTATGAAGTGGCTCGATCGCCCCGAACTGCTTAGTTTTGAAGAGATTGAAAGGGTCGTAAGAGTTCTAGTCGAACGTTACGACTTCGAGAGCGTCCGACTCACTGGAGGTGAGCCCACCGTACGCGCACAGTTACCTCTTCTCATTGAAAAGTTGGCAAGACTCAAAAGACCCTCGGGCACCCCACTCGACATCTCACTAACAACCAACGGCGCCACACTACGACTCCTAGCTTCAGACCTTAAAAATGCTGGACTTTCTAGGATTAATATCTCCTTGGATACACTTAGGAGAGACAGATTCATCGAACTAACAAAGAGGGATCAGATAAGCAACGTTGTAAGCGGAATTCACTCTGCAGTCGAAGCCGGGCTACAGCCCGTAAAGATCAATACAGTTGTAATGAGCGGAGTCAACGATGACGAAGTGGTTGACATAGTACGCTTTGGCAGAGAAGTCGGAGCCATACCACGATTTATTGAGTTCATGCCACTCGATGGCGACAACTCATGGTCGCCCGCGAAGGTAGTACCGGCGAATGAGATCGTCGAAAGAATCACTGACATATTCCCAGCGAAGCTAGTATCGAGCGGATCTGACCCGGCTAAGCGCTACATCTTTGACGATCAGATGGGTGAGTTTGGAGTCATTGCATCGGTTACAATGCCATTTTGCGATGCCTGTGACCGCTTACGCCTAACTGCAGACGGCAAGTTGAGAAACTGCCTCTTTGCCGTTGAAGAACAAGACATCAAAACAACTCTACGAAACAGCGGGTCCGACGACGATCTCGCGAAAGTCATAGAAGGCTCTGCCAAGCGCAAATGGGCTGGTCACTCGATTGGAAATGTCAATTTCATACGTCCCAAGAGGTCGATGAGCCAGATCGGCGGCTAGGAACGAAGTCTACTACCTTTAGCGACAACAACGGTTTTTACCCAGAGAGGATCTAGATTAGATATTATGTCTGATGCTGCTCTAACCCACCTTGACCCGCTCGGAAGAGCTCGTATGGTCGATGTCACTCCAAAAGATCCGAGCCACAGGAGAGCTGTAGCTAGATGTCGGGTGTACATGAAACCTGAGACCACTGCAAAGGTGGCCAACAACGCCATTACCAAAGGTGATGTACTAGGTGCGGCTCGTATAGCTGGTATTCAAGCTGCAAAGAGAACCTCGGATCTCATACCGCTTTGTCATCCACTTCTAGTCGGCTCCGTCTACATCAACTTTATGATCGGCGACGACTACGTACAGGTAGAGTCCCAGGTTGAGACGGTGGATCGTACAGGTGTCGAGATGGAAGCGTTAACCGCATGCTCAGTTGCGGCACTGACCGTATACGATATGTGCAAGTCTTTCGATAAAGCCATGGTCATCGGCGATCTCGCACTATGGGAGAAAGTCGGAGGACGTTCTGGACACTGGAAGCGTCCAGGCTATGAAGACAGTATCGATCAAGGTTTTTAAGCCTTTTCTCTTCTAGAACTCTCAATTTCGCCACTATAAGATCTTTTTGTGGTACTCTCTGTACATAGATGTAATTACGAGGGTGTAATTCGATGATATCAACGCTTACATTATTTCTTATACTTTTTGCCTGGGCAGTGGTTGTTGTGGTGCCAGCGATCAACAAGTGGCGGTCGGCACAGCAAGTATCTTCGGTTGCTCGCTTTAGAGACCAGCTGCACGTACTTGAAAAACAGTGCTCCGCCACTAGCATTAATTTCTCCTTCACTTTTATGAAGACGCAGGAATGCACCGTGGTCACAAGGTCTTACAGCACAATCGCTAGTCCTCACCACGTAAGCCCCATCTGCTATCGTCGTCGACGGCGCACTTTCTCCTCGCTTATGGCCCTAACCGTAGCTTCTCTTATAGTAACTCCAGTAATTGGCATCTTCGGAGTGGCAAGCTTGATACTGTCTCTCACACTTCTTGGCACTTACGTAACGATTTTGAGGCGATCGAAGCTAAGAGCGATTGAGTCGTCGCGCAATCCAGCGATCACTCCAAACGTTAGATCTCTCGAGTACAGCTAGCCGTACTTCATAACTTGTCAATCACAAGTACTCTTGCGACGGATTGGGACAGAGTTTCTTTATCGAACCAAGAGTTAACCCTTTGATGATTTGCCCAAAGCTCTAGTTGATCTATATAGTTTGGAGAAGCAGGATCACCCGAAACTCCTCCTGGAACTATCGACCTTGATAACGTCGGGTCTCTCATGTCAACAACCTGCCTAAATACAGAGAGTCCGGATACAGAAAAGTCACTCCTACGTTTCCATCCGTAGCTAGCAGCTTGAATCGTATCAGAGTCCCCGCCCAACTCCACCTTCGGGAAGTCGAGGTTCAGTCCTTCAGAGTCAACGCTAAAGGTTAGCGGGTGAGAACTAGATACGTAGTGGAACTTCCCCCATCTCCACTTCGACACGTCTTCGCCAGCCATGTGAACTGCGTCTTGGAAAGCCATCTCAAGCGCCATCGGCACCACGGCAAGTACTCGTCTCTTTGCTAACTCCACCTTAGCTTGGTCATAGTCTTCCGGACGTTCTCCACCAAGTAAGTCCCAAACGTCGTTTGCTAACCATCGACGAATTAATGTTCCAGTAGAAGAGAGCTCTCCTGATACCATCCAAAGCCATGTCCTATCACCCAGCAAAGGTCGATACAAAGCATCCGCAAGGGTTCTACGAAAACACCCATAAAGTAGCGCTGCAGCAGATTCTTTACTAAGAACTCCGTCCCAATCTATAAGAAGTTCTCGAGCTCGCTTGGCATCATTAGAAGCAAGAGGTTCTAAAGACCTTAACACGTCGATCCAACGTTGTGCTGCTAGCGATGTAACGTCCGCTTGCAACCTCTCCATATCTGAAAAACTATACGGCTGCGACTCAACTAATCTCTGTCGCAGTCTCTCGGCTCGAAATGGATCGGCAAAGCTAGCAGATATATAAGGCTTATCTCCATCTATGATCACGTTATTGGCTGTCATTATAAACCCGGCCTGAGGATTCTCACAACGAGGCATTTCAGACGAAGACACCGTACCTGTCCATTTTGAATGTAAACTCCATCCCAGTGTTGGCAGGCCTAGCCCAGAGTCGCTTCGAATTGGTAGCCTACCCCGCGTCATGTATCCAATGCTACCTAAGCGATCGGCGGCTACAAAGTTATTTACGGGATCGACCCACTTTGATTGAGAGTCTAGAAGTTCAGTAACTGTCTTGGCAAAAAGCATGGATCGTAGCACTTCGAAACCCTCATGAGCATAGCTCTCCGTACCCGTCCACCTAAGTGCCAGGCCCCATCCTATCGATGGAGATCCATGAACCAAGGATCCGTTATCGGTGCTGCAGACCTCAACCTCTTCGGTAGCGCCATCTTTAAAGTAGACGTTCTCTACATATCGGTTCGCCAGCTTACTTTGAGGGACACTCCGATAGCTCCCCGAACCATCCTCAACAAACTCCTCGACATATAGATCCTGAGTGTCGGCTCCACCATGGGTTATAGCCCATGAGACGTCTCTGCTAAAGCCAAAGTGTGGAAAACCAGGAACGCCCGCAAAGGTTGCCCCGAAAACATCAAAAACGTTACAAGATAGGTGCGCCTGCCAGTACACGTTTGGAACGTCCAACGCCCGGTGTGAATCGTTTGACAAGATCGCATGACCATGACTACAAGATCGAGCTGATACAACCCAAGCGTTAGACCCAGGTTCAACCTCGGATACGAATCCAAGGTACTGTGCAGTCCGCTCTATATCACTTACCCCAGTACTTACTACCTCGCTCAAGCGGCCTAAGGGAGGAACGCTTAAGGTAGAACCCAAGGGAGAAGAGTCATCTAGTCTTCTAAAGACATCGACACCAACCTTATTCAATACAATTGCATTGGCGAGTTTGTGCTGCCACATTCCCATCAGAACGTGACGAATCTTAAATACTGCTATCGAGTGCCACGGCAACCACGGTTCAACGTCAATGCCTAAGAGATCAAATTCAGTAGATCCCACACCATTAGTCAAAGCAGCATTAACTCCTGCTGCATAGCTATCGAACATCCACTTCGTATCTGTAGAGAGCTTTTCGTAGTCTCTCGTCGCGCTATCGGTTAAACGAAGCTTTCGAGCTAAAAGATCTGAAGAGCGAACCGAGACTCCTAGCACCTCACCCAGTCTGCCAGTAGCTCGCCTTCGGTCGAAATCCATTTGAAAGATTCGATCTTGGGCACACGCATAGCCCAATCCAAACCATGCATCTCCTTCTCCTTGCGCAAAGATGTGAGGTATCCCGTATCCATCCCGAAATATCTCTACGGCCTCTTCAACACCAACAACTCTCAATCTGTCGCTCATTACTACTTTCTGGAGTTGGTCACCAACTTAACTTTAAGCTTCAATGGTTGTAACTTAGCAGCCAGTAGGTTTTTAATCGGCTTCAGGCGCTTAACGATCCGATCCATTATTTTTGTGAATATTCCTGAGCTAGATTAGCAACTCAGAGTCTCATCTCCTAACATCTACAAAACCATCAGAGTGCCGCTAGCGTCAACTAAAACCCGGGCGTACATGCCGCTATCGACTATTCACAAAATGCCATGGTGGGGTTGTAACGAAATGCTCAGTCTTTATCCGAGATGAACACCATCACATCAACAAATCTGTTATCGAAACCCGAGCTATAGTCAAGTTAACAGATTCATAGAGCTACGATTTCCTTACGACTGGGACCCTTTATTAAAGAGTACGCCGAGTCATGGCCAAGGTCTTAGGATATGGGAGACTTCAGGAGTTTCCCGCCGGATATTCATGATGGTTTGAAAGAGCTTGGAGTCAAGTCAGAACCTGACAGTAAAACTGCTTGACGTATTCAAAAGACCAGGGGATGGCGAAAGAAAACTACTGCCAAATACTCATCTCTGGCAACCGATCTTGAGTCGCTAGTAGAGCCTATAGCTCAAGAAGATCCGAAGTCGTCTCTGAGGTGGTCAACCACAAGTCTTCATAAGCTTTCGAGGAGCTCAAGGCACTGGGACATATCTACCAAGTCACACATTTGGCAGGGGACCCATTAGAAGAGTTGAAATAGAGGCTACAGTCCAATGCCAGAACTCGGTAAGAGGTGCAAAAGGCATGCCGTCTGTAGTGCAATAACTAAACGTTGCTCCCGTGAAGATCTCGCTTTGCGTCATGATGATGGTGAGAGACCACAGCGGTTCCGGGTTGCCACGGGGTTCCAAGGCGTGGAAGAAGGATCCCGTCAATCCCATACCATCCTGCATTGCGCCAGGCAAGAACTAACAATACGCCCAATACAATGAAGACTGGATTAGTCGAGACCGTCCCAGATAGGATATATGTGAAATTGAGCGACAATCCTACTAGTGCCGCCACGCCGGCAAAAAGGCCCAGGATGAGTGCAATACCGATAGCAAACTCAGCTAACGCGTCCGCCTTGGCGATTAATGCGTAGTTTGGCACTACAAAATCACGTAGAACTGCGACCCACCATCCATAAGATACCTGGGCGTGAGGACCCTTTGAAGCGGCAATAGCGCCTAGGGCATAACCCTTTACTCCAAGGCCTGTCTTCCAGAATGCTGTCGACTCGACTCCGAAGAGCTTTGCCGCACCGGCTGTGAGCCATTCGTATCCTAGCCAAAGCCTAACAACCAGCCAAATCCATCCAGCGGTCCGCGAAGCAAAAATCCAGTGTGCGCTTCGAGGTTCGGTAATACCTGTGTCCCCTGTAAATGTTGCCATGATGTCCTCCTTTGCGGACAACGATTGGTGCTTCAATCTGTTATCTACTGTAAAGCAATATCTAAAGTACGCCTAGGGCCAGAGGTCGGTATTTGGAGACTCTTCCTTGAGACAATACCAAAGCATCATCCCACAAACTCCCTGCTAATCCTGGTCGAACTCTGTAAGTGGACCCAACGCTCAGAATCGTTTTTGATGTCCAGGAGATGGCTTATCCGGTACAGAGTTTATGGATTTTCGCGTTAGCTCTTCTTAGGACGTACAGAACAAAAACCATAACATGTTAACTTCTCTTGGCGCGTACGGAGTAGTTTCACTAGATCGGA
>JAJYGI010000057.1 GCA_021790735.1 Actinomycetes bacterium
AGACCTCGTTACCTTGGCGGAACGTTACGGATCGTTAGATGCTCTCTCCGGCATGAAGGTAGCGTTCGTTGGAGACGTTACTCATTCAAGAGTGGCGCGCTCAGTCTCTATGGCACTTTCGATCTTCGGAGCCGCCTCGATCTTTGTAGGTCCTCCTGAGATGGTACCAGTTGGAACTCCGGTAGAGACTTATCGGGAACTCGATGAGATCATCTCAGAGGTGGACATAGCCTACATGCTTCGAGTTCAAAAAGAGCGACTAGTAGAAAGGGAGACCCTGGACCTACCGAGTTATACAAGAAGGTTTCAGTTGAACGACGCTAGAGCTACGCGTATGAAGAAAGATGCGGTAATAATGCATCCGGGACCGATGAACGTCGGGGTTGAGGTCGATTCAACCGTCTCCAAGGCCATTGATCTGTTGGCACCTGCACAGGTTAGAAACGGAGTATTCGCTCGGATGTCGATACTTTCCAAACTATTAGGAGGTACACAAAGTGTCTGAGACCTGGATACGGGGAGGTAAGGTCTATGGCGCAAAAGGGTTCATACAAAGCGACTTAGTAGTTGGCGACATTGGTGCGTACGTGCCAGATCAAGGTGCTCAACCTCCAGCTTCTGCTGCTGTGATAGACGCTCGGGGGCTGTACGTGGGACCGGCTTTTTTTGATCTTCATACCCACAGTAGAACTCCCGGGAAAGACGGATCGGAGTCTCCAGAGTCGCTTTTTAGATCGGCTGTGACGGGAGGTTTCGGTGGGGTGGTTGCAATGGCCAATACCGATCCGCCGATTGACCATGTAGCGATCCTTGAAGAGACTAAGAAGAGATTTGAGCGACTGCCGATCCAGTTTATCCAAGGAGCCTCGGTCACGATCGGTCGTCAGGGCGAACGCCTGGTAGATATGGTAGCTCTAAAGGAACACGGAGCCGTGTTCTTTAGCGACGATGGAGATGTCATTGCTAGCGCTCGTGTAATGAAGAGAGCTCTTGAGTACTCAAGAGCTCTCAACGTATTAGTCGCAGAACACGCCCAAGATGCAGAGCTGGCGTTTGGTGGAGTGATGAACGAAGGCGAGACGTCATATCTTCTTGGAGTACAAGGAGTTGGAGAAGTGGCAGAGAGTATAGTTGTCGCTCGTGACCTAGAGCTAAACCGTGTAGTGCGGGGGAACCTGCACCTCATGCACCTTAGTACGCTAGGTTCGTTGGGTCTACTTCGATATGCAAAGGATAACGGTATCTCCTTTAGCAGCGAGGTAACGCCTCATCACCTGCTGATCTCAGACAGTGAACTTGCTACCTTTGACACTAGCTATAAGGTTAATCCACCTCTGAGGTCTAAAGATACGTGTAGGGCACTAAGGTCTGCTCTTCGTGAAGGTTTGATAGATGCTGTTGCGACTGACCACGCTCCGCACGCTAAACACCTGAAGGAAAGGTCAATCAAAGAGGCACCTTTTGGTCTCATCGGACTTCAAAGCGCGTTTGCTGCTACCTTTACCGCCATGATGCAAGAGGCGAACCCTGATGTAGACGAAGATATCGCTATCGAAACAGCTCTTTCGACCGTACTTCAATCAATGTCTATACGCCCGAGAGAGATCCTTGCTAAGGTCACCCAAGGCGAGTTACTGCCTAACTCTTTCGTGGTGCTGAATCCCAATATTGAGGTTTCCCAGCGTGAGTCAGACGTGGAGTCGTTGTCGAAAAATAGTCCGTACCTAGATAGGAAGTTGCGTGGGCAAGTGGTTTCGCTCATCGTTGGAGGCAAAGTAGTGTTGCAAGACTGTGAAATAAAAGGAGAAGGTGTATCTCGTTGAGTGAAGGAACCAAAGGTTATGTAGTTCTTGCTGATGGAACTGCATTTCAAGGTATAGTTGCCACCAAGACCCCAAACGAACCGAGCGTACTTGCTGTTGGCGAGGTTGTCTTCAACACTGCAATGACAGGTTACCAAGAAGTAATTACAGACCCTTCATACTCGGGTCAGATGGTGACTTTTACGTACCCTCATATAGGTAACTATGGAGTCACGGATCGTGATAATGAGTCCGGTAGCATCCACGCTGAGGCGGTGGTTGTAAGGGACGTTTCAACTACTTACTCCAACTGGCGCGGCCAGTCGTCTCTTATCGATCTTCTAAATGCAGAGAGCGTACCTCTTATTACAGACGTAGATACCAGAGCGCTTACACGACATATTAGAGCGCACGGGTCGTTAGGAGCGGTTCTGGTCTCAAAGGAAGTGGAGCTCGGTTTTACGGAGTTAAGCCGGGCTCTTACCACCGAAGGCAGGGATCTCGTAACCGGTGTTACGACCAATGAGATCTTGGAGTTTGGGTCAGAGGGACCTTTGGTGGTGGCCTATGACTTTGGAGTCAAGAGGTCTATGGTGCATCTCCTTGCGAAACGATTCAGGGTGCTAGTAGTGCCGGCGTACACGAAAGCCCATGAGGTGATGGATCTGAAACCCGACGGAGTATTTCTGTCGAATGGACCGGGTGATCCAGCTGCTTTAGATGACATCGCCTCTGAGATCCGAGAGCTTATGGGTCAATCACCAATGTTTGGAATCTGCCTGGGACACCAGATCATGGCCTTAGCACAAGGTGCTCGAACTACCCGAATGCGCTTTGGACATCATGGTGCTAACCATCCCGTATCTGATATATCCAGTAAGAAGGTAGAGATTACCTCTCAAAACCACAACTACGCAGTCGAGGAGCCTTCGTTGCTTGATGCAGACTCTAAGGCGAAGGTGTCGCATCGTAACCTAAACGACTTAGTCGTCGAGGGTGTCTCCTACCCTTCGAGGTCGGCTTTCTCTGTTCAGTACCACCCTGAGGCGGGACCAGGACCGCACGACTCTCTTTATCTCTTTGACCGATTCGAACAACTTATTAGGACAGGTGATCTTTAGTGCCAAAAAGACAGGATATCTCTTCGGTATTGGTGATTGGATCAGGGCCTATCGTTATAGGACAGGCCTGTGAGTTCGACTACTCAGGTGTCCAGGCGTGCCGTGTTCTAAGGGCAGAAGGGATAAGGGTAGTACTAGCTAACTCGAACCCAGCGACGATCATGACTGATCCTGAGTTTGCAGACGCTACCTATATTGAACCCTTAGACGTTGACATTTTAGAGAAGATAATAGCAAAGGAACGACCTAGCGCTTTGCTTGCGACACTTGGAGGCCAGACGGCTCTAAACCTTGCGATAGCGCTCTTTGAAAAAGGGATCTTAGACCGATACAACGTCGAGATGATCGGTGCCAATGAAACTTCTATCAAAACAGCTGAGAATCGGGAGATGTTCAAGGTTGCTATGGGGGAGATTGGACTTGCGACGCCTAGATCTCATCTGGCTCATAGCTATGAAGAGGCGTTGGACATCGTATCTGAGCTCGGCTTTCCTATTATGCTTCGACCTTCATTTATCCTTGGTGGTGCGGGCACGGGCATATGTAAGGACAAGGAAACCTTCTCTGAGATGGTAAGGGCTGGGCTTCAAGCATCCCCGGTACATGAGGTCTTAGTTGAGGAGTCGATCGAGGGTTGGAAGGAGTTCGAACTTGAGTTGATGAGAGATAAAGCAGATAACTGTGTCGTTATCTGTTCTATTGAAAACTTCGATCCTATGGGAGTACATACGGGCGACTCCATAACGGTTGCTCCGGCTCAAACTCTAAGTGATGTCGAGTATCAGATGATGAGGGACGCGGCTTTTAGAGTTATTCGCCGAATAGGGGTGGAAACCGGTGGATCTAATATTCAGTTCGCTGTCAATCCTAAAGACGGCAGAATGGTTGTTATTGAGATGAACCCGCGGGTGTCGAGGTCCTCTGCACTTGCTTCCAAGGCCACCGGATTTCCGATCGCTAAGATTGCAACGAAACTAGCGCTAGGATACCTGCTCGATGAGGTGCAAAACGATATCACTCGGGTTACACCTGCAAGCTTTGAACCGACGATCGACTACGTGGTAACGAAGGTACCTAGATGGGTCTTTGAGAAGTTTCCAGGTGCGATCGATAGACTTGGTACCTCAATGCAGTCGGTGGGAGAGGTTATGGGAGTAGGTCGCAACTTCTGCGAGTCGCTGCAAAAGGCCCTTCGTTCCATCGAGCGGGGTAGAGATGGTCTCAATGCAGATCCATTTGAGCTTCACTACGATAAGGTAAATACGGTCCAACTCTTAGAGGAGGTGACGGTTCCTACATCGGATCGAATCTTCAAACTTGAGTCGTTACTGCGTCGTGGATGTAGAACTAGTGAGCTCTCTGACCGTACCGGCATCGATCCGTGGTTTTTAAATCAGATTGGACGCGTGTCTCATTTTCGAAACCAACTCAGTGCCCGGCTATCTCGTGATGGCGCGTACGCCTTGTCAGACGATGAGCTGTATGCGGGCAAAAGGCTCGGGTTCTCTGATGCACAGCTCGCCTATATAAGCGGACTTAGCGAGACGGAGATACTAAAGAGACGTCGTAAAATGAAGCTTGTAACGACCTATAAGGCGGTAGACACCTGCGCCGCTGAGTTTGAGGCTTTCACACCGTACTTCTACTCGACCTATGAGTCTGAGACTGAGGTGGTCCCCTCTGAGGCCAAGAAGATCATAATCTTGGGTTCTGGCCCAAATCGTATCGGGCAAGGCCTGGAGTTTGACTACTGCTGTGTCCATGCGAGCTTTGCGCTTAGAGAGGCGGGTTACGAGACGGTGATGATTAACTGTAACCCCGAGACCGTATCGACGGACTACGACACCTCCTCAAGGCTCTATGTAGAACCTCTTACTAAAGAGGCCGTGAACGACGTTATTGAAACGGAGTCTCAAAGCGGACAACTAGTCGGAGTGGTGGTGTCCTTTGGGGGTCAAACTCCTCTGCGATTGGCGGCTGATATCGACCCAGCTCTTGTTCTTGGTACATCTCCGGCTTCTATCGACCTGGCGGAGGATAGGGAGAGATGGAATGACCTTTGTGCGAGACTCAACATTCCTCAGCCTAGAGGTGCAACGGTTCATACGGTCAAAGAGGCTAAGGAGGTCGTAGCGAGAATCGGTTTCCCAGTTCTGCTTCGCCCTAGCTACGTGTTGGGAGGTCGAGCGATGGAGATCGTCTATGACGACGCTCAACTTGAAGCTTCTTTCGAACACTTGTCGACTCTTTCAGATGAAGGTACTAGATCTCAAAGCGGTCCTATCTTGGTTGATAAGTTTCTTGAAGACGCTATCGAGGTCGATGTGGACGCGGTTAGAGACCTAGATGGTGACTTCTTTATCGGGGGAATCATGGAGCACGTAGAGGAAGCCGGGGTCCACTCAGGTGACTCAGCATGCGCACTACCGCCGCAAACCCTCTCCGGTGAGACTCTGGCAGTGATTGAGGAGTACTCTAAGGCTCTAGCAGATGAACTCAACGTTGTGGGTCTCATAAATATTCAGTTTGCTGTCAAAGCGGGCCAGGTCTTCGTTATCGAGGCGAACCCTAGAGCCTCTAGGACAGTTCCATTTGTAGCCAAAGCAACAGCAGTGCCTCTTGCGAAGGTCGCCTCCTTGGTTATGGTAGGAGAGCGCCTTGAGACGCTAAGGGCTAAGGGAACTCTCGGAACCGGAGAAAGACTAGCGCACGTGGCGGTAAAAGAAGCTGTGCTACCCTTTAATCGCTTTCCGGACGCTGACACCCTTTTAGGACCTGAGATGCGCTCTACCGGTGAGGTTATGGGTATCGATAGGTCGTTCCCATTAGCGTTCTTAAAGAGTCAACTCGGCGCAGGAACGCGACTTCCACTTTTTGGTACGGTATTTCTCTCTCTAGCCGATAGGGATAAGGTAGCCGGCGCAGAGCTAGCTCAAGGCTTTCAACGACTTGGATATGAGATCTGCGCCACTCAAGGTACCGCTGAGCATCTTAGGCGAAACGGTGTCGACGTTGATCTAGAGGTAGCTAAGGTCTCCGAAGAGCGGTCAGCGTCAGAGGGGCAGCAAACTCTGAGAGAGTTTGAAGAGTTCGATGGTCGTGTCGATGCAGTGCGTCTCATATCGTCAGGACGAGTCTCTTTGGTTATAAATACACCGAGAGGTTCTGGACCACGTGCCGATGGATATCGGATCAGGAGCGCTGCTCAAAGACATTTAGTCCCAGCCCTCACTACTATATCTGCAGCTAAGGCTGCCCTTTTAGCCCTCGGGGAGTTGCGCGGTAAGGAGTTAGAGGTTCGTTCGATTCAAGAGTTCCATAAGGCGCTGCAAGGTACATGAGAAGGCGTTGGAGAGAGCAACAAAACGACTCAGTCGATCTAAGTACTTGGCTCTATGGTCGAAGACTCCCTTCCCCGATAATGAGCGCCTCAGGGACCTCTGGACACGGTGCCGAACTTGCTGCCTTTGGTGACCTGTCTCTAATCGGAGCGGTGGTAGTCAAGTCTTTGGCACACTTTCCCAATGAAGGTAATCCTGCTCCGAGAGTAGGAGTGGTGCGAACTGGGATGATAAACTCCGTCGGTCTTCCTGGACCAGGTGTAAAGCGTTGGATTGATGACTACCTACCCGACCTTATACGACTGGATGCAAACGTAGTAGTGAGTGTCTGGGGTAGGACTAGGGCAGACTACATAACAGCGGTAGAACAACTGGTACCTGTGGCGTCGCATCTAACGGCTATCGAGGTCAATGTATCGTGCCCGAACACGGAAAAAGGTGGAGAGATGTTTGGACATGATCCGCTAGAGACTAAGGAGATTGTAAGAGCCATATCCCAGTCGTGCCCGCTTCCTATTGGAGTGAAACTCTCACCAAACACCGATAGATATGTAAAGGTGGCAGAGGCGGCTCTAGAAGGCGGAGCTTGTACACTCGTTGCATCAAATACCTACCTCGGTCAGGTCCTAAGGAAAGGATCGAACACATCAGCCTTGGGAACAAGTAGCGGCGGTGGCGTCTCGGGGATCGGCATACTTCCACTTTCACTAAGGATAGTAAAAGATTTGAACAAGGCGCTGCCAGGTTGTGATATTGTCGGGGTTGGAGGTGTCTATAGCGCCAGTGACGCTCTAGCGTACCTCTATGAAGGTGCATCGGCGATTCAGATAGGAACGGCGGCGTTTTTCGATCCGCGCACTTTGTTCAAGGTGTCGAAGGAGTTAAGAGAGACGGTCAGAGAACAAGGGGCTACGAGTTTAGGGGATCTTCTCACTACGAAGAGAGAGCTCTAGGGATTTAGATCTAGGTGAGTTCTTACAAGAAGGAGTAAGGGTAAGTGAGTGAATCTGAAGACGAGGCGAGGTCACACCTTGCATTGGCTCTCGACGTCGACGACTTAGTAGTTGCGTCACGATTAGCCAGAAGCATGACGCCGTATTTTTCTACCGTTAAGGTTGGCCTGGAGCTGTTCTCAGCGACTGGACCGGAGTCTGTCGCAGTGTTTTTAAACCTAGGCTACAAGGTTTTCTTGGACCTAAAACTTCATGATATCCCAACGACCGTGGGTAAGTCGGCGAAGGTTCTAGGTGGCCTAGGAGTCTCCTATCTAACGTTGCACGCATTTGGCGGTGTAGAGATGTTACGAGCTGGCGTAGAAGGGCTAGCAGAGGGTGCTGCTGAGACGGGAGCGGCAGCGCCCAAGGCCCTAGCTGTAACTATCTTGACCTCTGACGACGAGATACCAAGCCATGTTTTGCCGCAAAGACTCAAGTTGGCGATGGCCGGTAAGTGTCAGGGGTATGTCTGCGCAGCGCAAGATCTGCCCATCGCCAAAGGTATCTCTCCGGATCTCTTTGCAGTTGTTCCTGGCACAAGACCCCACGGCGCGGATCTACACGATCAAAGGAGATCTTCAACTCCAATGGAAGCGATTGCGAATGGTGCCGACCTACTTGTGATAGGTCGTCCCGTCACCCTAGCGGGCGATCCGATGAAGGCCGCGGAGGCGATTTTTTCCTCGATTCTCTAAAAAATCGGGATATTTTCGCCATTTTGAGGCAAAGATCTCAAAAACCGTGTGCAAACTAGCTCAACATCGGTTATGTTGCGTACATGCCATTGCCACCATCATTAACACCAGAGCAGCGAGCAGCTGCACTCGAAAAAGCAGCCCAAGCCCGTAAAGCGAGGGCAGAACTGAAAGAAAAGCTCAAGATGGGTCAGATCACCCTCTCTTCGTTGCTGGAGAAGGCGTCCACGGACGAGCTTGTAGGAAAGATGAAGGTTATCTCGGTTTTAGAGTCCTTGCCCGGTATCGGTAAGGTGAAGGCGAGAAAGCTTATGGACGAGATCGGAGTTGCTGAGACTCGCCGACTCCAAGGTCTTGGATCCAATCAGAGGGAACGTCTCATTCAAGAGACATCGAAGTCCTGATAGTAGTTCTTTGTGGGCCGGGCGGGGTAGGTAAAGGTACCGTCGCCGCTCGGCTTGTAAAGGAAGTTGAAGGTCTTGAGCTCTCTAGATCTTGGACCACTAGACCACGTCGAAGTGGTGAGGATCAGAGCGCTTATACGTTCGTGTCTCGTGAAGAGTTTCAAAAGGCGATAGAAGAAGATAAGTTTCTAGAGTGGGCTGAGTTCAACGAGAACTTGTATGGGACGCCGATCCCATCCCATACAAGCGAGAGGGACCTGCTCCTTGAGATCGACTCTCAGGGTGCACACTCAATTAGGAAACTGTTTCCTTTTGCGCTTGTTGTCCTGATACTTTCTCCATCTGAGGAGTCCCTTGAAGATAGGATGAGATCTCGTGGTGACGACGAATCCCACATACAAGCTCGTCTTAACTTGGCTGACAAGGAGATAGCGTCCGCAAAAGAGGTCGCTGACTTCGAAGTCGTTAACTCGGATCTAGATAGTGCTGTTAGAGAAATTGCGTCTATGATCTATAGAGCGAGAGAGTCAAAGCGTAAAGGCTAAGGAGATAAAAGTGGCTGAATCTAACCGTTCTATGATGGATCCTCCTATCGAGACCCTCTTGGAGCGAGCTGGATCAAAGTTTGTCTTGGTCTCGTTGGCATCTCAACGTGCTCGACAGATAAACGACTACTACTCGAAGTTGGGAGAAGGACTCGGTTCGATCGTCCCCCCACAGGTGGACTCTACCTCTACAAAGTCCCTGTCGATCGCCTTCGATGAGATCGCGGCAGCGAAGATAGTACCTGAGCCGATTGAAGAGGAGCCAGAGGAGGCAGAGTGAACTGCCCGCAGAGACAGCTGATCTAGGAGCACTGTAGCTTTGGCGAGGATTGTCTTGGGGGTTGGCGGAGGTATCGCCGCTTACAAGGCCGTATATCTACTTAGAACTCTGATGGCCGAGGGACACTTTGTAACTCCGATCCTTACAGAGTCGGCTACAAAGTTCGTTGGACAAACTACATTTTCAGCGTTGGCCTCTGAGCCTGCAAAGGTATCTCTTTTTGAGGACGCTGATCCAATTCCACATACCCATCTCGGTCGCTTTGCGGATCTTATATGTATAGCTCCAGCAACGGCCGATATAATCTCTAAGTTAGCTAATGGAGTTGCTAATGATCTCCTAAGCGCTACAGTTATGGCTTCGAGGGCACAGGTGGTTATAGCACCAGCGATGCACGAGGAGATGTGGGAGAACTTTGCTGTTCAAAAAAATGTAAGAGTCCTTTTAGAAGCGGGTTATATCATCGTTCCCCCATCTCATGGCTCTTTAGCAGCAGGAGACATCGGTGTCGGGCGAATGGCGGAGCCCGACGTGGTTGCAGACTTCGTTCGCTGTACTTTAGCTTCAGAGAGGGTCGATCTTGCTGGGAAGAAGGTTGTAGTAAGTGCAGGTGGGACTCGGGAGGCTATCGACCCGGTTCGTTTCATTGGAAACCGCTCGAGCGGCAAGCAGGGTATAGCCTTTGCCAAGGTGGCCGCCTGTTGGGGGGCAGAGGTGGTTTTGGTGACTGCAAACCCAAGCCCTGAGTTTCCTAGAGTGCGACAGGTTGTAGTAACCTCCGCTGCTGAGATGTCGGAAGCTATGCACTTAGAGCGAGATCGTGCAGATCTAGTCGTCATGGCGGCTGCAGTGTCAGACTTTAGAGTCCAAACCTTCTCCTCAACAAAGATCAAGCGTGAGGGAAGATCTCGCATGACCCTTGAACTTGAGGCTAACAGTGATATCTTGGCATCGTTGGCTGCTTCTGAGTTAGGTTGCTGTCTCTACGTTGGTTTCGCAGCTGAGACAGATGCATTGGAAGAGAACTTAGTAAAGAAACTCTACTCTAAAGGCGTGGATATCATCGTCGGAAACGACGTGACTAAGCCAGGAGCGGGATTCGATACCGATACGAACTCTGTCACTGTGCTATCGAAGTCGGGAGATCGTCTAACCCTTGAAGAGGTCTCCAAAGAGACAGTAGCTGTAAAGGTCTTAGCTTTGGCATACGAAATGCGCGAAAGATCCTAGGGTATATCCCGATACGTTTTGTAGTTAGCAAAAGAAAGACAGGAGACAAGATGTCAGGCCGACGATTTACCTTTACTTCAGAGTCTGTTACTGAAGGTCACCCAGACAAGATGGCTGACCAGATCTCAGACTCGATCCTAGATGAGATTATACGTCAGGACCCCCAAGGGAGGGTAGCTTGTGAGACTCTCTTGACCACTGGTCTAGTCGTTGTCGCCGGAGAGGTGTCAACTACTGGATACGTTGAGATTCCAAAGATTGTGCGTCAAACTATCTGTAACATAGGATACGACCGAGAGGACTTTGGATTCGATGGAAATACCTGTGGAGTCGTAGTCTCTTTGGACGAACAGTCTCCAGATATCGCTCAAGGTGTAGATGGCTCTTACGAGACTCGAGAGGGAGTGTCAGAAGACGAGCTCTCTAAACTCGGAGCTGGTGATCAAGGAATGATGTTCGGTTTCGCCTGCGATGAGACGCCGGACTTGATGCCTCTCCCAATCTGGCTTGCCCACAGAATGGCCCAAAGACTGTCTGAGGTTAGAAAGGCTAACGTTTTACCGTACCTTCGGCCAGACGGAAAGACCCAGGTTACGGTCGAGTACGAGGGATATGAACCCAAGTCGATAAAGACGGTCCTCATATCTACACAACATCAACCAGGGATCGACCTAAAGACGCTCTTGCTCCCAGATCTAAGAGATTCAGTAATAGTTCCGATGCTTCCCGATGCCTTAGACAGATCTGAGATGTTGATCCTTGCGAACCCTACGGGAAGGTTTGAAATTGGCGGACCTCACGCAGACGCCGGTTTGACCGGTCGTAAGATTATCGTAGATACATACGGAGGGTCGGCCCGACACGGCGGCGGAGCGTTTTCGGGTAAGGACCCATCCAAAGTTGATCGTTCAGCAGCTTACGCGGCAAGGTGGGTTGCAAAACACGTAGTTGCCTCTGGAGCTGCCCGAAGATGTGAGATCCAGGTGGCCTACGCTATCGGTGTTGCCCATCCTGTATCTATTATGGTGGAGACATTTGGTACAGAGACTGTGGATCCTTCTAAGATAGAGAGGGCGGTACGAGACGTATTTGATCTACGACCAGGAGCTATTATCCAAGAGTTAAATCTCCGCAGACCTATCTACAAAAAAACAGCAGCGTACGGTCACTTTGGCAGGACAGAAAAGGGATTTACCTGGGAGGAAACCTCGAAGTTGGCAGAGTTCCGCTCAGCCCTTTCACTGTAACCACCCAGTTTTACCAGGTTTGGGATCAAGATAGATCGAGAAGGTACGTTGAACGTTGATATCTTACCTAAGGCTGGACCGCGTAGCAAGCCTTTGACTTACCGCTGGCCGGAGTCTTTAGGCGAGCCCGAAGTCGGAATGCGCGTCAAGGTACCCCTACGCTCTTTAGTTCAGGAGGGCTGGATTGTAAAAGTTGGAGAAGAGGTCTCTAAGTTTAATCTCAAACCAGTTCGGTCAAAGATCGGCCCCGGCCCCCCAGCTAATTTGGTGGATCTTTGTTTTGCGCTCGCAGAGTTATATAGGGTATCGCCGTCGTACTTTTTGCAGATGGCTAGTCCAAAGGATCATGTATATAAAGAGTTTAGATACAATCGTGAGCCTCCTTATGTGATGCGCTATGGGCATGAAGGTGGCTCTGATCCTTTCCAGCTACTAGAGACGTCTAAGCAGCCGGTTCTATATTGGACGCCCGCTGATGGCTCACTCATAGACGTGCTAAAGGAACGAATCGATCACTATCTCTTTGAGGGTGGATCGGTCGTAGTGATTGTGCCCAACTACTTGCGAGTGCGGGAGGTGGAAAAGGCGCTCGATCGACGGGGGTACGTACTTCATCTCTACGACAGTGACTGGCTCGACATAGCCTCTTGTGCCACGAAGCAGGTAGTAGTTGGTCCTAGGAGTGCCGTTATGGCACCAGTTGCGGATCTGGGAGCCATAGTAGTAGTAGATCCTCTCGATCGCTCGATGCGAGAACAGCGAACTCCGTTCTATGAGCTTTGGGAGATAGCGAAGTATCGTGCTCAGTTTGAGAACTTGGAGCTAGAGGTAGTGACGACGATGCCCCCAATTAGTGTGCTCCAATCTGTAAAGGTGATGAAGGCACCGAAGGTTGCCATGGCTAAGGGCTTTGGACGAGTCTATCTTCATAACTCATTTGACTTCGCCTCCTATCTTGAGGTCGTTCCTAAGGTGTTCGACCTTGCAGATAGACAGAGGCAAGATCTAAGTAGTGACCTTGATGCCACGTTGATTGTAGTCTTCAATAAGAAGGGTTTTATACTACGAGTGAGTTGTAAGTCCTGTAGAGAGGTTCAAACGTGTGAAAGCTGTGGTTCGCCACTTGTTGGAGTTACTGCTGGACCTCATGTAGGCGTAGAGAACGCTAGTCGAGTAACTCTAGCCAAAGAAAGAGCGAAACTAACTGGTCTGTACTGTTCGAGCTGCAACACAGCCTATCCGCCGGTCTGTGGGCAATGTCGTTCTTTCGAACTCAAAAGTGTATCTAAGGGAACCCAGAAGGTATCTCAGGAGTTACAGGCGATACTAGGTGACAAAGTAACGGTAACAGAGTTTGAGTCCTTAGAGGGTGAGGACTTCAAGACTCGATTTGATGTATTGGTTGCGACCGAGTCGATTCTTCTTGGATCACTAAAAGCCTCTTCAGTGCTGTTTTTAGACTTTGATCAACTTATCTATCCAAGCTCTGAGGGAAGTACGTACCTAATGTATCTACTATCGCGGGCCTCTAGCGTTGTGCAGGGGTCTAAGGGGTCAATCCATCTCCAGGGAAGACACATGGACTCCGAACTTGTTCAGGACCTTCATAAGGGGAAAACGGTAGAGTATATTAAAGGGCTATTTAAAGAGCGAGAGAGCTTCGGTCTCCCGCCTTTCTCTGATGCAGCGAAGTTGGATCAAGGCAGTGCAAAGCGCTTTCAGTCTTATATCGACGTTACGTTGAAAAGTGGAGTCGATTTAGGTGTCTTTGTAGGAGACGTCGACGATCAAGAGGTCTATGTAAGCGCTAGCTCTCGAAGAGATCTACTCCATGCAGTTCGATCCTTTGAGCAAGACTGTAGATGCAAGATAAAGCGACTCGAACTTGCACCTCGAGGAGTGGGGTTCTTGTAGAAGGTATCGCCTGGTTCGCTTAGCCTCTTTGAAGTTGAAGCAAGACGGAAGGGAGAAGTATGCAAAGTTCGACGTACCTATATCTGGGTGCTGCTCTTTTCATTGTAGCTGCTGCTACATCTGTCCATATAGTCGGCTTTAGGCGTCTGGCGAAGAAGGTGAAGGTGTCTCACTCCGTCTTTGAAAGATCAGCTTTGAAGCGGCTGAAAAAGCCAAGCCGTGTTCTTGTTCCACTGCTACTTCTGGAGGCTTTTCTCCCAACTTTTCGTCTCCCTTCATACTTGGCATCCGAACTCTTACACGCCGGTGGGATAGCATTAATCGTGGTTTTAGCGTGGACTGCGGTTGTCATGACCTATGTCTTTGAAGACGTCGTGCTGGCGCGCTACCGTATCGATGTTACCGACAACTTGAAAGCGAGGCGGATCCACACTCAGATCATCGTACTTAGAAGGGTGGCGGTGGCAGCTATCTCGGTGGTTGCGATCGGGATGGTGCTGCTTACCTTTGGACAGGTAAGGGCCCTAGGGACCGGCCTTTTGGCCTCTGCTGGAATAGTCGGTATCGTTGCTGCGGTAGCGGCTAAACCTACGGCGACAAACGTTGTAGCGGGTATCCAGATCGCCATCTCCCAACCTATTCGTATCGACGATGTCGTCGTGGTCGACGGCCATTGGGGCAGGATAGAGGAGATCGCTCTTACCTATGTCGTTGTGCGAGTTTGGGACATGAGAAGGCTTGTACTACCTATCTCCTACCTCATAACTAATCCTTTTGAAAACTGGACGAAGTCCTCTTCAGATATCTTGGGATGGGTGTTGATCGATGTTGACTTCAAAGCACCGATCGAGGAGATACGCCAAGCCTTCATTGCGATCTTGGCGTCATCGTCTAACTGGGATAAAAACTTGGCTAGGTTACAGGTGGTTAGTTCTACCTCTACAACTATGCAGATTAGGGCGTTAATGAGTGCGAGAGACAGCTCGACCTCTTGGGATCTTCAGTGCGAAGTACGAGAGAGACTGATCGACTTCATCGCCTCGAACTATCCTGATGCATTGCCAAGAACAAGAACTGAGTTCACTAGAGGCTTCCAAAAGTAGTCCTTGATGCCTTAGGAAATATGATTTTGAGACGATGATTCATACTTTGACTTTAAGAAAAAGATCAGAATTTCACTATCCGTGTCCGTACAAATCCTGAAAGTAACCTGAACGACTAACGCGGAAGTTTGACACTTATATGCCATTTGACAACTAATGTCGAGATATTACTTATGTAATTGGTGTTATAAGCCGATACAGACGTAAATCAGATATCGAAGCATTAACTCCGTAGGAGGTTCAATTGCTAAAGTCATCGAGGTACGTTGGTGTTAGAGTTGCGGTAGGTGCCGTTGGATTGGTCGGTGCCGTGTCTCTCTTTAGCACGGCAGCGTGGGCGAGCGGGTCGTCAACGCCTCCTAGTTCTGCTACCGCGCCTGTAGCCCCTGGTTTTTCTACGGTGGTTGCCACCCAGGTAGTAGCGCCTTCATCTAGCGTGCAAGTTGTCTCTACGACTGCAAACGGTAATAATGTGACACTGTCGATCCCAGCTGGTGCCTTTGGGAATACAACGGTTCAGGTAGTTGTAACTGAACCGACCTTATCTCAGCTGCAAGGCTCCCTTACCACTTTGAACTTGAGCAACTACTCAATCGGTTCTGGAGTTGGCATAGAGATCGTGGATCCTTCCACCGGTGCGGCTTTGAGTGGAAACTTTGCACAGCCTCTTACTGTAAAGATTCAAGCAAGTGCCATTACGTCGCAGTCTAAGGTGATCGAGTTTCCGACATCTGGATCTCCTGTGATCTACAGTAATGCAACTACTGGTTCCGGCTCGGCTGTGATTACTTTTTCGTCAGACCCTGGTTTCGCAGTGGCTAATCCCGTTTCGGCGACGGTTCCTGGAGCTACTTCGCCGGTAACTGGAAAGAACTTTATCCCTGAAGGCGTGACCGCCGGTATCTTGGTGTTAGGTGGTGCGGCGGTAATATACTCTGCAAGGAGACGAACATCTTCGGTTCGCTAAGCTTCCGTGCGGCTAAATTTACTCTAGCTGTTTTGGCTGTTACTGCCGTGCTTG
>JAJYGI010000145.1 GCA_021790735.1 Actinomycetes bacterium
ATGCTACAGTAGTTCCTCGTGAGCCAGGACGGGGATGGGCATCAATACTGGTTGCTCCAGCTGCGACAGCGTCTCTTAGCGCCTCTTCGCAGTTGTTTACCCGTAGCCCCATATGGTGGAGACCTTCGCCTCGCTTTTCTATGTACTTAGCTACGGGCGAGCCTGCTGTCGTGGGACAAAGTAGTTGAATGTAGGTGTCGGATACCTTTAGGAGTACTTCTTCGATTCCGTCGGACTCCACGAACTCGCGATGTTCGATTGAAGCTCCTAGGATCTGTGTATAGAAGTTAATAGCTGACTCCAGATCCTTCACGGCTATGGCTATGTGATCGATCTCTTGTGGTTTCATGAGTGTACTTCCTTGTCCTTGGATTAGATCTATCTATTAGAAGAGGAGTGATTCCTTGCCCCGTAACGTGCAAAGAGTGTTATCTTGTCTTCTCCGACTTTCTCCCTCAACTCGGGGTTATCGATTCCCATGTTAGGTCCAGACGCTAGACACAAGATTCCGACCTTACCCTCATGTCTATTCTTGTGAACTAGATTTGTAGCCTCGCCGACTCTTTCGAGTGTGTAGGTCGCAGACAAAATGGGTTGGATCTTTCCTTCACAGATTAGTTTGTTGGCGTCCCATGCTTCTCTGTAGTTTGCGAAGTGCGAAGATTTGATAGTCTTTAGCTTCATCCATAGGTGTCGATTATCATACTCGATCATATACCCGGTAGTCGCTGCACAGGTCATGATAAGACCGCCACGCCTGGCAACGAATACGGAGGCGCCGAAAGTCTGTCTACCAGGGTGTTCAAAGACAATATCAGGATCTTCTCCGATGAGACCACGAACATCTTTTCCTAGGCGACGCCACTCCGACTCGTCCTGGTTGTATTCGTCTTTCCAGAACCTGTAGTTCTTCTCGCTTCGGTTGATCACGGCTTCGCAACCGAGTTCGTGCAGAAGTTCTACCTTCTCCTCTGAGGAAACTACTCCAACGGGTGTTGCTCCACCGTTTAGTGCATACTGAACGGCGTAGCCTCCGATGCCACCTGTTGCACCCCAGATGAGAACTCGCTGTCCTTGTTTTAATGCCGCTCCGTTCTTGGATACTAGCATTCGATACGAGGTCGAGTTACAGAGTGCATTACAAGCGGCTTCCTCCCACGTAAGATGAGTAGGTTTGGGCATGAGCTGGTTTGCCTTTACAAGCGTAAGGTCGGCAAGACCCCCAAAGTTCGATTCGAATCCCCAGATCTTTTGGTCGTAAGATAGCATGGAGTCGTCGTGCCCGGTGGGATCTTGATCATCCACGTAGTTGCAGTGTATGACAACTTTATCTCCGATCTTCCAGTTTCTAACGGCAGACCCAACTCGTACGATGACCCCAGAGCCGTCTGAGCCTAGCACGTGGTAGGGGAGGTCATGGCGTCTGTTCCAGTATGAACTACTTCGTCCGAGTCTTTCGAGGAATGCAAAGGTAGATATTGGCTCGAAGACGGAGGCCCACACCGTGTTATAGTTGATCGAAGAGGCCATGACCGCCACAAGCACCTCATCAGGAGCCATCTCTGGAACAGGTACCTCTTCTACATGAAGAGATTTGCGAGGGTCCTTTTCACTTGTCGGTACTCCCTCGAACACTCCTACGTCAACTTTTTTGACGAATGCGGCACGGTAAAGCTCAGGGATAGGGATCGACTTAAGTTCATCGGGAGAAGCGTCCGACTCTATTGCTTGTCTGAAGGAGTCCATAGTTGACAAGGATATACGAAATCGCGTCTTTAGTTTGTGCACTAAATGTCGGATGTCAATGCATGAGTTGATGTCTTATTTAGGGAGGACGATTAGTACTAAGATAAGGTAGAAGTTTGTTTCTAAGGAGATTGTATGTCCCGATCTTATATTCTTTCAGGCGCTCGGACGCCTATTGGCAAGCTGTCGTCCTCTCTTTCTGGATTCAGTGCTGTCGAGCTTGGAGGTATTGCGATAGCCGAGGCGCTGCGACGTGCTGGAGTAGCTGCGGAGCAGGTGGACTATGTATTTATGGGACAAGTCCTGCAAGCGGGCCAAGGTCAAATCACGGCTCGTCAAGCAGCGACTTTGGCGTCTATTCCGATGTCTGTTCCAGCGACGACGATCAACAAGGTCTGTCTCTCGGGTTTAAATGCAATCTACTTAGCTGACCTTATGATAAAAGCCGGAGAAGCAGACATAGTTGTAGCCGGAGGCATGGAGTCTATGTCTGGTGCACCTCATCTTTTGCCACAAGCACGTAAGGGCTATCGGTTGGGTGACGTCACTCTCGTTGACTCTATGATGTACGACGGACTAACGTGTTCTTTTGAACACGAAGCCATGGGTCTCTCTACAGATCGCTACGTGGAGCGAGATACTCCAACGGTGACTAGAGAGAGGCAGGACGTATTTTCAGCAAACTCTCACGAACGCGCAGCAGCGGCGATTAAGTCAGGAAGATTTGCCAAAGAGATAGCGGTGGTGTCTGCACCTAATCGAAAAGGTGATCCTACCATTGTAGATACGGACGAAGGTGTAAGGCCGGGAACTACAGTCGAGACGTTGGCCAAGTTACGACCTGCTTTTTCGGCAGGGGGGACTGTAACGGCGGGGAATGCATCACAGATCTCTGATGGCGCTGCAGCTTTGATCATAGTATCTGAGAGGGTGCTGAATGAACTTGGGGTCCCGCCTTTAGGACGGATTCTCTCATACGGTCAGGTTGCTGGTCCGGATACTTCGCTTTTGCATCAGCCATCCAACGCCATCTTGAGAGCAATACAAAAGATCTCAAAGGAAGTGGGAGATATCGATCTCTTCGAGATCAACGAGGCTTTTGCAGCTGTCGCCTTAGCCTCTATGGATGCGCTTTCGATCTCAGATGAGGTTGTTAATGTAAACGGTGGAGCGATCGCACTTGGTCATCCAATCGGTGCATCTGGTGCAAGATTGGCTCTAACATTGCTTATGGAACTGGATAGGAGGGGTGGCGGCTTGGGTGCAGCGGCCCTTTGCGGTGGAGGTGGCCAAGGAGACGCCTTAATCGTCGAGACACTATCTTGACGAGGACGCATTGGTGCTCTTAAGCACTTTGTGTATCAAGAGGCTAATTTTTATCAAATAGTAGGTAGAGATGTCAAGAAATGCGAAAGTGCTCCACTGCGATATTGAGGTACCTGGTGACTTTGAACTTGTGTCTGGCTTGTCTTACCTTAGCAAGGCTCCTGGGGTAGTATTTGAGAGTGTAACTTTAGATCGCTTCCGCAAGGCGTTCTACTTAAGT
>JAJYGI010000052.1 GCA_021790735.1 Actinomycetes bacterium
AAGCGCTATTGGACTTAGTGGTTCAATGCGATCAAGAACGAAGCTCTGGGCGACGTCCAATGGTATCAAGCTTCCAGTACTCGTCATCTTTTAAAAACCTACCTCATCTTCGTGCAATGTCTATCTGTGCCAACTTGTGCTATAGACGATAGATTAGAGCTTTGTCAAGCTGAGCAGTGACATTACCCTTGAGATAGACGAGTTAGTCTTTCACGAAATCTGTACCTGGTGTCGGCTGGGGTAATGGGAGAGAGTCCATGTCACTGGAAGAGGGTTCGAATACAGCCTGCTCTTGGGCGAGTTGTAGTAAGACTTTCCGCATGGACTCACCAAGGTCTTCTCGTTTCAAGGCGATCTCTATGGTGGCTCTCAAGTAGTCGGACTTATTGCCGACGTCGTAACGTTTCGCGTTCAATACGAATCCTATGACCTCCTGATGTTCTATTAGAGAGCCAATTGCATCGGTCAGCTGTATCTCGCCGTTGCGTCCTGGGGTAATTTTTTCGAGTGCATCAAAGATCTCTGGGGTAAATATGTAGCGCCCCATTATTGCAAAACATGATGGAGCTTCTCCAGGGAGAGGCTTTTCAACGACGGACTTTATGCTGTAGAGATCTTTTGAGATGGGAGTTACTCCTACGGCTCCATAGCTGGATATCTCGCTCTCTGATACCTCCATCAGGGCGACTATAGAACGTCCATACTTCGAGAAAACGGCCAGCATATCATTTAGAGTTTTGGAACCTTCGTCCATTATGTCATCGGCGAGCATTACTGCAAAAGGTTTGAAGTTCACGTGCCTTTTTGCTGCTAGGACGGCATGACCGAGTCCCAATGGTTCGCCTTGTCTGAGATAGTGGATGTCACCGAGTTGAGCTATGGAACGTACCTGCTCGAGAGCTTCTAACTTGCCCGACCGTTCAAGGTAGTATTCAAGTTCGAACGATCTATCGAAGTGATCTTCTATGCTTCGTTTCCCTCGACCGGTTATGATCAAGATGTCTGTGAGTCCGGCCCCAACCGCCTCTTCTACGACGTATTGTATTGCAGGTTTGTCTACCAAGGGAAGCATCTCTTTGGGCTGAGCTTTAGTTGCTGGCAAAAAACGGGTGCCAAGTCCGGCTGCTGGAATCACTACCTTATTTATTTTCGCGGGCATAGACCATAAGTTAGCATGTAGGTTTGAACCTTGCCGCAATGTGTCGATCTTATTGACCACGCAACGTACTATCGGAGAGTGCCGATGCAACTGTGACCGATCTACTCCATATTTGAACATGTCTGTGAACGACGATGCTAGAATTAGCACTCGAGGCTAAAGAGTGCTAAAAAGTAAAAAGGTTTGGAGAGTAATAGATGCCCACATATGAGTATGCCTGTAAAGAATGCGGGGTGCAGTTCGAGATCGTCCAGTCTTTTCACGATGATCCGTTGACTGTTTGTTCGACCTGTGGTGGCCAGCTCCGTAAAGTCTTTGGAAACATTGCCATTACCTTCAAAGGTGGGGGATTCTACAAGACCGACTCAAGATCTCAGACTAGCTCTACGGTATCTACCTCTGCGACAAGTGATTCTAAAGGGGCTACGACGACGGCTTCCACCGCTGGGGAAGCCAAAGCGTCCGAGTCAGCTAAGAGTACCGCTAGCAACTCAACAGATGCGGCTTAGTTGTTGAGTTGACTGGGAACTATCTTAGACTTCCACGTGCGTGGTGGATCGAAGTAGTTATGAACTAACTGGGTCCCTGGTTTCTTCAACAGTCGAAGAAGATCCTCCGCATCTTCTGGTAATGAGTCGAGGATTGTGTGAGATGATCCTAGAGCCTCAGGTATGTGCGCGTCCGAAGATGATGCTAACCCAACGCCTAATTCCTGAAGTTCTGATGTGACGTTTGAACCAAGCGATGGCCTCTTCAGTTTTGAGTTTCCCACTTCAACCACATCGACATATCCATCTTTAGCTAAGGTGACAGTTGTTGTTTGAGATATGGAACCTCTGGTGGCGTCTCCGGGATGCGGAATATATACCAACCCACCTTGTGAGCGAATGGCTCTTGAAGCCTGTTTCGCTGTCAAGCTTGGGGGTATACGCTCATCTAAATAGAGTCCGATCATCTCTCCTTCTTTGGTGCGAAATTCCTGACCGATGACGACCATTTTCCCCAGAGTAGTTTTTAGACCTAACGCCCCAGAAATCGTAAGATGGTCAGTGACAGCCACCAAGGAAAGGCCTGACTTCGACAAAGCGTCGATGTATTCATCCACAGTGGTAGAGGAGTCTCCAGAGTACATCGTATGAGTGTGAAGATCAATGCGAAATGGCATGCGCTTTGGTACCTTTTTCGTTCAAAGACAGCTGATACTACTTGGTCTTGTCCTTTGCCCTACTCTCCCGAGAGGCTCATTGTTTCGATTACAACGGTGTTTCCGGCTGCTATCGATGGGAAGAAAGTTGTGTCTTGCCCTATCTCTACGACATCTAAGAGCATTTTTTGCAAGGTCGAAGACACTGTAACCTCTTTGACACCTTCTGCAAGAGATCCGTCTCGAATAATCAACCCCTCCGCTCCAACTGAAAAGTCGCCCGAAACTGGATTTACACCCGAATGAATGCCCGAGAGGCTCTGTATTAGGACGCCCTCTTTTATATCTGCAATGATCTCCTCTTGCGATCTATCCCCTGGCTTTAAGGCAATGGCGCGCGCTCCAGGGGTAGGTATTCCTGCTAAGCCACCCCTTATCGCGTTGGCCGTGGACCTTATACCGTCTTTATTCGCGGTGTAGCTATCGTAGAGATAGTTCTTTAGTTTTCCATTTTCAACAAGATGGTTTGCTCTTGAAGCCAACCCCTCCGCGTCGAATCGAGAGGCCGATTGGAAACGAATATCTGTTGGATCGTCGACGATATCGACTACCTCAGATGCGATTGGTTCGCCCCTACGCCCAACGAAGATGGAACGTCCTTTTTGGATCGCCTCCGCTGAAAGAGAGTTTGACACAAGAGCGAACAAGGTAGAAGAGACTCGCGGTTCCAGAACTACTTTCAGTGTCCGCGATCTGGTCTTTTTGGCACCAAGTAGTCTGATAGCTCGCATTACGGCGTCATTAGCTGCTTCTTCAAGTGAGACGTCATCAAAATACCTAGAGACGCTATAACCGTAGCCAGTGTGAGAGTCGCCGTTGTCTCTTGCTACGGTCATTGCAGAGGCGATTGCGTAGCTGCTTTCAACTTGTCCAAAGATGCCGCTGGTCGACGCGA
>JAJYGI010000101.1 GCA_021790735.1 Actinomycetes bacterium
CCAGTAACTGCGAGCGAGACTACCTCTAGTAATTCGATGGATATACCTTTGTAACAGCTACACGATGTCAGTCTCCGCCTTGGTCCGTCTCCATGCGTGAGCGTTCTACAACTACTCGAAACCCTCTACCTCTTAAGATCTCAATATAATGCACTCCACCAACTTCCTGGCCATGGGTTCTTTTGCTTTGTAGCGCTCAACGAGATCAATCCCTACTTTGACGATAGTTTAGGCGGGTTTCTCGTGACCTTCGCTTGTGCCGCGGCTGAGACTTTCTACTTGATTTATTGAGATCGTCCGCCACAAGCCTTTGGTGATTACCGACTTACTAGTGCTCTGACTCCGTGCTCACAAAGTTAGCCAGCCCAAAGAGTTCCGAAGTTGTCAAGGTGGTTGGACGTAATCGTCTCAGGTTTTAGTACTAGCAGATCTCAAAGACAAGGAACAGGTTGTCTCTTTGACACAAGAGTACTTCTAGATAATAGCACGTGATCTCAATTGTTTATATACTTGAGTTAAATAGTAGGAATTCATGATAGGTTGACTGGTGTTAACTTATGAGACGGTGAGGAAAGGTGGGAGCATGAAGATTGCAAGCGATGTGACTGAGCTGATAGGTAATACGCCGCTGGTAAAGATAAACAAAGTCGCAGAGGGATGCGTAGCTGAGGTGGTTGCGAAGTTGGAGTTCTTCAATCCGGCTCATAGCGTAAAAGATCGTATCGGTGTTGCCATGATAGAAGCCGCAGAGAAAGCAGGGCTTATCGGTGAAGGTACGACTATAGTCGAACCGACCAGCGGCAATACTGGAATAGCACTAGCTATGGTCTGTGCTGCTAAAGGATATCGGTGCATTCTTACGATGCCCGAGACGATGAGTAGGGAGCGGAGGATGTTGCTTCGAGCGTACGGAGCAGAGCTCGTACTTACTCCGGGCCCCCAAGGTATGGGAGGCGCTATTCAAAAGGCCGAGGAACTCGCAAAGTCTGACTCAACTTACTTTATGCCTCAGCAGTTTGAGAATCCTGCTAATCCTGAGATCCATAGAAAGACGACCGCCGAGGAGATTTGGCGAGATACCGATGGCCAAGTCGACTATGTAGTAGCTGGGGTTGGCACAGGGGGGACGATCTCAGGCATCGCAGAGATGATAAAGGCGAAGAAACCGTCCTTTAGAGCCGTTGCAGTAGAGCCACAAGAGTCTCCAGTGCTCTCTGGCGGCGCCAAAGGACCTCACCCCATTCAAGGTATTGGGGCAGGATTTATCCCTGGCAACTATCACGGAGACTTCATAGATGAGATCGTCCAGGTTCCGTCTGAAAAGGCCTTTGAGTTTGCGCGCCGAATGGCGAAGGAGGAGGGAATCCTAGTAGGGATATCATCTGGTGCCGCAGTCTATGCGGCTTTGGAAGTTGCAAAAAGACCTGAGAATGAGGGAAAACTCGTTGTCGTTGTTGTTCCATCTTTTGGCGAACGATATCTAAGCACACAGCTCTTTGAGGGACTCGGTGATTAAGTTACTCGCCGATATGCGGCAGGACCTGTATGCTGCTAAAGATAGAGATCCTGCGGCGCGTTCTCTACTGGAGGTAGTCCTTTTTTACCCTGGCGTGCATGCAGTATGGGGATATAGAGTTTCACATCAGCTCTGGTTGTCTAATATGAGATTTCTTGCTCGTGGTCTCTCGTTTTTCATAAGAGGATGGACTAGCGTCGATATCCACCCGGGAGCTCAACTGGGGCCGGGTCTCTTCATCGACCACGCTTTGGGAGTGGTGATCGGGGAGACCGCCGAAGTCGGAGAGAACGTCACAATCTATCACGGTGTAACTCTTGGGGGCCGAGGACTAGAGAAAGGTAAGCGTCATCCTACCTTAGGTAATGGAGTAACAGTAGGCGCTGGCGCCAAGATTCTAGGTCCGATAACCGTAGGGAACGGAGCCCGAATTGGAGCAAACGCCGTCGTTGTACGACCTGTTCCGCCGGACGCAGTGGTAGTAGGTGTTCCGGGGCAGATTGTTGATGACCATAGCCGTGGGCGACCTGGAGTTATCGATACCTCTCAACCAGACCTGCTCGGAAGAGCCATTAAGTCTTTGAGAAGCAGAGTTGATGAGCTTGAGGAAAAAGTGCTCGGCCATATGGAGCACGAGGACGATGTTCGAATGGATGACAACGGAGTTTGGGTTCTCGAGGACTTTTCGATCTAGATCGGTTTCCTTTAAAATGCTATTCGGTATAGGGCCAAGGATCTCTACTATTACTTCTGAGTAAACGTTAACGTGGACGAGCATCAGAGATATATTGGTGAAAGCCATGAGGTTGTTCTCCTAGGCTGGGTCCATGATAAAGGGACTTTCAGATCATCAGGCAAATGAAAGGACGTTTTTAGCGTGGATTCGCACGGCTGTTGCGTTGATGGCCTTCGGTTTCCTGATTGAGAAGTTTACTATATTTGTAGCCTATATCAGAGTCTCTCTCCATAGCAAAGCTACAGGTACTAGTGTCGGATCTGCGGACATGATCGGCGCCTCTATGGTGATAGTGGGAGTAGTGGTAATCGTGCTCTCCACCTTTAGGTTTGTTTGGATTAGGCGTAAGATCGATTCAGATACTCAAGAGAGCCTTGGCAGACCCTATATTGAGCTTCTGTTGGGGTTGGTACTTGGAATCGTTGGAGTTTTACTTGTAGTATACGTAGGAGGACAAGTAGATTGAGGTTGCACGAGTTCTCTTAGTACTTACGTTCGAAAGACTCAAGTCCATTCCAGATGAACGAGGACATTCGCTTGGCCCAGAGCAACGCTACTGACTCTTCAAATGAGATGGGATTGCCGTTTGAATCTAGCTCTGGAGCAAACTCGCGAAGGTATCTACGGGCGATACCTTCGGCCAAGGCTATAACTCCTGTTGCAATTAGATACCTATGGCTATCTTCAAGGGATGTGTCTATCTCCATCGATATCGACGACGCGACGTGTTTATCAATAGAGTCGACTATCTCTCGGAACCCTGGATCTTTTCTTGGACTAGAGGAGAAAATGATCTCAAAGGCAGGTCGATTCTCGTAAACGAACTTGAAGTATGCTGCGAAACCGCTTTCGAACCTTTCTTTTTTAGTGTCCAAGGCCGTGTTAGAGGTGTCTAGGGCGGCTACTAAATCGGCCTTTACTCTTTTCAAAATAGCTTCGTAAAGGTCTCGCTTTGACTCGAAGTGTTGATATATGACGGGTTTGGTTACACCGGCAGCTATCGCTACCTCTTCCATCGTTGTGGCGTAGTAACCCTTTTCGCTAAAGGTTAAAGTTGCAGCATCAATTAGCGTCTCTCTTCTATCTGACGCAGAGAGTCGAACGGACTTAGTTTTACCATGTCGGGTCGTCTTGTTTAGAGTTTGTGCGGTCTCTTTCATAAGCGTCCTCTGAGAGTTTAGGTTTGATACACATTAGCGGCTTTTCTAAGTGGTTCCATAGCAAGCTCAGTTACCGATGTGCTCCATCGCAGTTCTATCTACATCATGAACAGTGCAAAGCGCCATAAGGCATTGACTTTCGTCAGTAACCGCTAACATGACCTCGATTATAAAAAGAGAAGGGTCATCCAGTTGTCTCCAAAAAAGGCATTAGTAACGGGCATTACAGGACAAGACGGTTCGTATCTTGCGGAGTTTTTGCTTTCAATGGGTTACGAAGTGGTCGGAATGATGCGTAGATCTTCAACGATCGGCTTTGAGCGGATATCACATATCCAAGATTCGATAACTCTCGTTAGCGGCGATCTCTTAGATGAAGTATCGATGATGTCGATTCTCAAAGAACACCGCCCAGCAGAGGTGTACAATCTCGCAGCTCAATCTTTTGTGCAGACGTCGTGGGGACAGCCTGTTCTTACCGGTGAGACGACTGCCTTAGGGGTAACTAGACTTTTGGACGCCATTCGGATGATTGATCCGGAGATTCGTTTCTATCAAGCCTCTTCCTCTGAGATGTTTGGGAAAGTCCGTGAAGTGCCTCAAAATGAAACGACTCCTTTTTATCCTAGGAGCCCTTATGGTGTCGCGAAAGTTTACGGCCATTGGATTACTGTAAACTACAGAGAGTCGTACGGTATCTACGGTTGCTCGGGTATTCTCTTCAATCACGAGTCTCCTAGAAGAGGTCTAGAGTTTGTTACCCGAAAGATATCTCATGGAGTTGCTCGAATAAAACTTGGCTTAGATGACCACATTGCGTTAGGTAACTTAGACGCAAAGCGCGACTGGGGTTATGCAGTCGACTACGTAAAAGCAATGTGGATGATGTTACAGCAGGACTCACCTGATGACTACGTGATAGCCACCGGTGAAACGCACTCAGTAAGGGAGTTTTGTGAGCTAGCATTTGCTACCTTGGACCTTGATTGGGAGCGTTATGTCAAACTTGACGAGCGATTCTTTAGGCCGGCTGAGGTCGATCTTCTCGTTGGAGACCCTGAGAAGGCCAAGACTGGGCTTGGCTGGTCGAGTTCAACATCGTTTCAAGACTTAGTTGAGATGATGGTGAAGTCTGATTATGCAACTTTGAAACGTGAGGTCAACGGACAGTAGTCTATGAAGCGGCGATGACATATGGACGTCAGGTTGTAAAAGTAGAAGAGGTTACGGTCCTCCTGGGAGGATTTCCCGCCTTGGCAAGATGTAGCTTTGACGTTTATGAAGGGGAGATCGTTCTTATCGCTGGTTCTAACGGCTCTGGTAAGACGACTTTGCTCAAGCTCTGTGCGGGAGTGTGCGGGTTTCGTGAAGGATCGGCGAAAGTCTACGGCATAGACCTTCGAGGCTCTAGAGCAGAGATTCGGCGATATGTAGGCTATGTTGGCCACGCCACGCTTTTGTACAATGAGCTTACTGTCACAGAAAACTTGAAGTTTATCGCCTCTTGTCTTGATATCCCCAAAGATAGGGCGTTTTCATACGCAGAGGAGTTTGGAATCTCAGGACCACTCCTTAGTCAACTTGTCGGTACTTTATCTGCTGGACAGCGTAAACGAGTCTCCTTGGCCTCAGCGTTTTCTAGAGAGTGTGAACTACTACTCTTGGATGAGCCACACGCATCTTTGGACCAAGATGGGAAAGAACTCCTAGAGATGGCGTCTGTTCGTTTTAAAGAGCTTGGGAAGTCAGTAGTAGTGGCTTCTCATGAGTTTGAACGTATGTTAGCTCTGTCTGATAGAAGGTATCGGATGGAGTCTGGCCAGGCATTTTGTGAATAAGGCGGATTGATAAGTGTTCAAAGCGGCCAAAGTCATAGCTCTGAAGGATCTTAGAATCGAGCTACGATCAAGGGTTGTATTCAATCAGATCCTCCCGTTCGTCGCTGTCGTCCTTATAATTTTTGCTTTCGCATTCAATAAATACCCCACACTTCTCGTGACGGTAGCTCCCGGACTGTACTGGGTGACTACTTTGTTCTCTTCGTTGCTTGCACTCCAGAGAAGTTTTGCCTTAGAGTCCGAAAACGGCGCTAAGGATGCTCTCATACTTTACGGACTTGATCCAGCTGGTATCTACATCGGTAAGGTGTTTGCTGTTCTGGTCGAGATGGTAGTTTTGGAGGTATTTTTAACGCTGGGCATTGTGTTTCTATACTCCGCTCACCTGCACGAACTTGTTGATCTTGCCTTCTCTGGCTTTATTGGAACCTTAGGTATTTTGGCGGTAGGAGTTACATTCTCTGCCATGACTTCTGCCTCCAAAGCAAAGGAAACTATCCTGCCGTTACTGCTACTTCCTGTGGTCGCACCCGTTTTGCTAAGTGGTACTAAAGCGTGGGAAAATGAGATTGCGGGCAAGGCTGGTTTGGGAGATCCGTGGGTTGGTCTACTCATACTATTTGCGGCTGCGTTCCTATCTTTGGGAACGTTGACCTTTGGGTCGGTTTTGGAGGAGTAGCAATGGCTAGGAAGAGTTGGGTAGCATTGGTAGGGGCTTTTGCTCTTGTAACGGTTGGCGTAACTTACGTAATGGGACTTTGGATTACTCCTCCAGATGTGTTCCAGGGAAACTTGGTTCGCTTGATCTATGTGCATCCGGCTGTGGCTTGGGTGGCGTATCTAGCCTATGGAGTTACCTCCCTATCGAGCTTAGCTTATCTTTGGAAAAAGACTAGGAACTACAAGTGGGACTTGCTAGCGGCTTCCTCTGCTGAGGTAGGTGTTGTCTTTACCGCCCTTACCCTAATAACTGGTTCGATCTGGGGCCGACCGACCTGGGGTGTTTGGTGGACATGGGACGCTCGGCTTACAACCACGGCTCTACTGTTGGTTCTCTACCTCGGTTATCTTGCTTTAAGGCGAGTAAGTGAAGATAGAGAGCAAAGAGCGAAGCGTTCTGCTGTAGCCGCACTTATAGCCTTTATCGATGTGCCGATAGTTCATCAGTCGGTAGTTTGGTGGAAGACCCTTCACCAAAGTGCGACGGTCTTCAACGCTGACTTAAATCCGAAGATCCACGGAGAGATGGCTTGGACACTGCTTCTAGGATTTTTGTCTTTTACCGTGGTCTATGTCTGGATGGTGATAAAGAGGTACGACATAGCTAAGGCTCAGTTCAAGCTTGAAGATCAAACCATAGAAAGAGCGATCAAAGAACGAGTGGGCACGGTCTGAAAATCTATCGAGGAGGTCTTTTTGATGAATGGTTTTGTTGAAGCTGGATACATCGCAGTTGCGGCAGGTCTTGGTTCATATTCAGTCTGGCTCACTGCTAGATCGAAGAAGCTTAATGTAGCAGTAGTCCTCACGGAAGACGATGAGGGTAAGCAACATGGGAACTCTAATAATGACTCCTGAGTCGGAGGTACTAGACACTTCGAGTCGATACACTACAGACTGGAAGGAGATCCCAGGGGCGAAGAGAAGAAAAAAAAAGATAAAACGTTCCGCAGTGGCTGCGATATTTGTGGTCGTTGCTGCGCTGGTTTTCATTCTCTATAAAGGTCTGTCTTCTGCACTCGTCTACTTCTACACAGCCCAACAAGCGGTCGCTGATAAAACACACCTTGGGACTTCGACCTTTCGCATGGAAGGGGTGGTGGTCCCTGGCACTGTTCAACCAACTGCATCGGGGGTAAACTTCTCTATTAGGTTTGATCATACGGTGGTTCCAGTCGTTGAGATAGGCGCACCACCGCAGCTATTTCAACCCTCTGTCCCTGTGGTCGTCGTGGGCCACTTCTCGTCAAATGCATCCAATGTGTTTTTGTCCGACCAAATTATGGTTAAACACTCGGCTAACTACGTGGCAGCTCATCCGAGTCGGATTAAAGATCCAGGGGGCGCGAGTTAGTGGACATTGCAGTTGGACGCACAGGTATTCTTCTTGGAGTTGTGGCAGCCTCTTTCGGAGTTTTAACGCTTCTGTACAGCATCTTTAAAGACTCTGAGTTTGCAAGACGTCAAGGTCGATACTTTCTAGTCCTGTCTGCTGGTGGACTTGTGGCATCTACGGCTGCTATGGAACAGGCGCTCATTTCACATAACTTCTCCTTGGAGTACGTGGTTCAAAATAACTCCAAGGAGACCCCTCTCTTATTCTCGATAACAGGTATGTGGTCGGCATTAGAAGGTTCGATGTTGCTTTGGGCTCTAATTCTTTCTCTTTTCATAGTCGCGATGGTCGTGGTTACTCGGCGATACGCAAGCGATCGAACCACATCGTGGGCTCTTGTAATAGCAGGACTGGTTTTAGTATTCTTCGTCGCTTTGATGGTTGGTCCAGCTAATCCCTTCGTACACACCGTAGGGGTGATACCAGCAGATGGACAAGGCCCCAATCCGTTACTTCAGGACTACCCTCTGGTAGCGATTCATCCACCTATGCTCTATGCAGGTTTTGTTGGAATGACGGTACCTTTTGCTTTTGCGTCAGCGTCTCTAATCACTGGAGAGAAAGAAAACTTTTGGTTACAACGTACCCGATCTTGGACTCTTTTATCTTGGACGGCGCTAACGATTGGAATCGCCCTTGGTGCTTGGTGGTCTTATCAGGTCCTTGGGTGGGGAGGATTTTGGGCGTGGGATCCGGTTGAAAACGCTGCGTTTTTGCCGTGGATATGTGCAACCGCGTATCTGCACTCTTCTGTGGCTCAACAAAAGCGCTACTCAATGAGAGTATGGAACTACTCCTTGATCTCTGCTGCGTTTGCTCTTACAATTCTTGGAACTTACTTTACCCGATCGGGCGTGCTTGAGTCAGTTCACGCTTTTTCAGACTCTAACCTTGGTGATCTTTTGATCGTATTCTTCGGTGCGGTACTGGTATTTTCTGTGGGCCTCGTCGGTTACAGAGCGGAGAGGATGCGCTCGGGACGACGAGTCAGGACGTCTTTAAACAGAGAGACTGCTTTACTCGTCAACAACTTGCTGTTTACCGGACTAGCGTTCGTTGTGCTCTTGGGTACAACGTTTCCTCTGCTTGTGCAGGTAGTCTCACCTGAGCCTGTGACGGTAGGCACCCCCTACTACGACTCATTTGCGGCACCGATAGGGTTGTTGCTGTTGTTTTTTATGGCAATCTCCCCCGTGGTTCCTTGGAGATCTTCGACACTTGCTGAGATTGGAGACAGGATACGAGTTCCTGCTGTAGCATCTATCACAGTTCTAGCGTTATCGGTTATCTCAGGAGAGTACCAGCTGGATATCCTCGCTACTTTCTCGTTGGCAACCTTCGCTCTTGTGTCTGCGGCATATCAGATCTATAGATCTACCATAGCTATAGGACGACAAAGAGGCTTCATTAGAGGGTTGTGTTCAAAACGCAATGGCGGTATGGTCGTACACATTGGTGTGGCATTGATTGCGTTTGCTCTCGTCTCGGCGACGTCTTTTGGCCACAAAGGAGAGGTGCGCTTGACTAGGGGTCAAAGCGCTGAGTTCTTTGGAGCGAAAGTAACTTACCTAGGAGTCCAAAACGTTGTGACGCCAGCAAGGAGCAGTTTTGAAGCGAATGTTTTGGTAAATGGAGTGGGACCATTTCATCCTGCCATCAGCCAGTTTGGTACCTACACAGAGGCCGTAGGATCTCCGTCTGTTGATGTGATGTTTTCGCGTGATATATATCTAACGATTAATAATGCCCCTAACCTTGCGCTTCGACACCCTCAGATTACCATTGGAGTTATCATCCAACCCTTGATCTCTTGGTTGTGGGTGGGTGCAGCGACGATGGGTCTTGGTGCTGCACTTGCCGCGTTTGGATGGTCAGAGAGTAAGCGTAAAAAAATACGAAAGAGTATCCGAAGTAGAAACGACGCTTCGGAGGAACTCGTGCTTTTAGGGAGAGATGGGACTTTGCTTAGTCAGCCGTCATCGAGTTAATTGTGTCATAACTGGAGGTGAGTTTGATCTGGAACCAATTTTAGTAGATGAAGATCTCGAGCAAGTTAACTATGGTGCACAAGTTAGAGCGATCTCTCGTGGCTCGAGGCGCATCCGGGTAGTAGCGGTACTCTTGGGAGTTATATTTGTTGTGTTTGCTGCATTCTTGGCGACTCGTAAACCCGCGTCGACTCAAAGCGCTCCATCTCCTTTACTGTTTCACAGAGCCCCGGTGCTAAGTGGGCCCCTTCTCTCGGGTGGTTCCATATCGTTGTCAGGCTATAAAGGTCGATTCGTTCTTGTCAACTTCTTCGCTTCGTGGTGTAGTAGTTGTAGGACAGAGATGCCGCAGTTGGTGGCTTTTGCCAAGACCGAATCTAACGTAGTCCAAGTTCTGGGGGTCGATTACGACGACGAGAACACGTCGGCAAGTTCGTTTCTTTCATCTTTTGGTGCCAAATGGCCCGTAGTGGTCGACTCTAGCGGACAGACCGCGTTGCGTTGGGGTGTCTCGGAGCCCCCAGAAAGTTTCCTTGTTGCTCCTAATGGAACGGTGGTAACTAAGATCATTGGCCCAGTTACAGCGAGACAACTTTCGATCCTTGTCCAGATTGCAAAGTCGAAAGGCTACTAGACGTGAAAGCGGCGACTAAGACCCCTGTATCTTCAAGGCGTAAACGCTTTTGGGTTTCAGCTGGCTTCGTTGTGCTGGTGTCATTAAGTTTTGTGGCTTACAAGAACCTGACGGTTGCGAACGCGCCATCGAGAGCTATAACTTTGGAGAAGGAGGTTAAGTGTCCCACCTGTATCGACCTATCGATATATAACTCCAACGATGCGACCTCCTATACCATGAGAGTCTTTATCAGAAAAGCGATCGCTGGAGGAGAGAGTAACTCTGAGATTTTAGATACTTTAGTTACTACGTACGGAAGTGAGATTCTAATGACGCCCCCAAAGTCTGGGATCAATCTTTTGTTATGGTTCCTACCTGCTTCTTTTCTGGTGGCGGCGACTTTGGAGATCTTACGTCTTCGAGGAGGTGTCGACCAGAGGCGATGGTTAGGTGCTGACTCTAGTGTTCACTATGAACCTTTAGAAGTGGGCGTAGGGGAGGTGAGTGGTCGCTACTCCAAAGGGTCGTTCCTTGGGGAAAGGGTTTCAAGTCTAGTTGAGTCAATAAAAGCCCAAGGGAAGCGATCTCTTTTGCTTGTAGGATCGATTACGTTTCTCCTTGCAGGAGGAGGCGTGCTCGGATATGGGCTCCTCTCTGGCTCGGCAAAGCCAGGCGTTTCGTTATCAACGTTGGATCAGCAAGTACTAGACGCAGAGGTTCTTGCGGGATCCGGCCAGTACGACGCGGCTAGTCAAATTCTTGTAAAAGTCTTGCAGACGGATCCAACTCAACCTCAGGCCCTAGCCTATGAAGGCTGGATCTCTTTTCAAGTGGGTTCATTGCGAAAAGATGGTGCGCTGGAGAGTAAAGGCTTGAGCTTACTGAAGCTCTCGATCTCGGTGTCGCCGAGCTATGCAATGGGCCATCTATTTTATGGTGTGGCTCTTTACGAGGGACAGCACGATGCAAAGGCTTCCGTTGCGCAGTTCCGCCTTGCCATCAGGGACCATGTTCAAAAATCTATACTTCTTCAGGTAAAACCAACCATTGATGCCGCATTTAGTAGCGAGAAACTTCGTCCACCTCTTTAGTATCTCACCTAGGTTGAGTCGTGGTGAAAGCGGAGTTGGTAAGGTTTCTTTATGGGCTTTTTTGACCGAAACAGACGTGAGTTGGAGAAAAAGGGTTACTCGCCAGAGCGTCTACCACCTGGTCAGTACTTTACTGAACGTTTCCCGGTGCTTCAAGCTGGAGGTGTGGCAGTCTATAAAGACCTCCAAGGTTGGGACCTAAAGGTGTTTGGACTCGTGGGCCAGGAGTTGACATTTAGCTACGGCGATCTTGAACGGCTAGCACAGGACGAGTTCGTGACGGATATTCACTGCGTGACTAAGTGGTCGAAGTTTGACACACATTGGAGGGGCGTTTCATTTAACAAGG
Source organism: Actinomycetes bacterium (assembly GCA_021790735.1). GTDB lineage: Bacteria > Actinomycetota > Acidimicrobiia > Acidimicrobiales > Acidimicrobiaceae > Ferrithrix. Next base: position 11,411 of record JAJYGI010000101.1, read on the forward strand.
TACTTGATATGGCTAGACCAACACCGGAGGCTCGTACGGTTATGTTTCACGGAGAGTTTGGGTATAGTGCCAATATCTCCCTCAGTGATCTGAAAAGTTCAGAGGGGCTTATAGCCCTGTTCTATGAGGGAGCACCTCTTGAACCAGAGCACGGATTCCCTGCTCGTTTCGTTTTTCCCAAACTCTACTTTTGGAAGTCGACGAAATGGCTTCGTGGTATAGAGTTCATCTCTAGTGATGAACCTGGATTTTGGGAACGAAATGGATATCACATGCATGGAGACCCTTGGTTAGAGCAGAGATACAGCGAAGATTAGCCACAAAGTAGAACTGAGCTACCGTGTCTCGGAGATGGCGCCGTCCTTTAGAACGTTGGTGAATCACTAGTTATCCATCTGGTCGATTCTGTTGCGTGATGTATTGGCGTAGTGTCGAAAGCGGCGCCCCGCCAACAGATCCAGCAAAGTAGGAGCCAGACCAGAGCTTATTTGGGTGGCATAGTGTTGTCGTAGTTCGGGAATTCCCGTCCAATCCATCGAGCGTCACTGTCATCCGTGAGTCTGACGGACGTGTCTACTTATCGTTTGTAGACCAAACCTCTAACACTAGAGTCTCTACTATTAGGTGGGTCTGCGGTATCGACCCTGGCCTTTCTAGCTATGCCACCGTGTTCAGCGTGGATACGGCCACTGGTTCAGAGACTGAGCTGGTAATCGACACCCTTGCGTTCTTGCGTCGCAAGGCTCGTGCTCTAGCCCGGTCACAACGGGCGTTGTCCCGTAAGAAAAAGGGTTCGAAGAACCGAGCCAAAGCAAGAACACGCCTAGGAGTAGTCCATCACAAGGTACGCGAAGCTAGACTCGATCACGCTCACCAAGAGGCGTCTAAGATAGTCGCTTCCCATGATGTGGTAGCTGTAGAGAATCCTTCTGTTGCTTGCATTACCCGTACCAAGTTGGCCAAGTCGGTTCACGACCAGGCTATGGCACAGTTCCTGCGACTCCTAAGAGGAAAGGCCGAGCGTCAGGGCAAGATCTGCAAAAAGGTTGATCGCTTTCCCCCCTCTACTCAGATCTGTTCCTCCTACAAGGACATGACAGGGGCAAAGGGCCTAGCTGAACTACAGATCCATCATTGGATCTGTAGCACGTGCAATACATCTCATGACAGAGATGTCAATGGCGCTTGCAACATCCTCACCGAGGGTTTGTGCCTGCTCGAAGTTGAGAAACCCACTATGGTCGCCGACGGACGGTCGGAGACTGAAAACGCCTGTGGAGCCGATGTAAGACCAGTAGTGATACTGGCAGTCGGCGAAGACGCCGATATCGGCACAGAAGCAGGAAGAGCGAGCGAGGACCGACGACTATGCCCGGTCTAAACAGACTCGGGAATCTCCGTCTTTCAAAGTGGAGAGATCGTCAAGAACCGTCAAATAACTACGGAACAGTCGAGATCTCCCAGCGCTCTAGAGCTTACCTTCAACGACCGCTTTGGTGCCTGAGATCGCGATAAAAGACCAGTGACGATTCCTCTCTCAACGGCACATAACACGGGATGGTCGATCGCAACGGTTCCAAATGGGCAAACTTCGTTGATGATCATGAGATCTTTGGTACGGTCGATGGTCCGCGATGTGAAGCCGTGTGCTGAGAGAGCATCAGCGATAGCAGTTACGACGTACTTTGGGTCCTTAAGAGCCTCTTGGTCGGGTAGGGCCGAGGCGATGGACACGCCGTAGGTCTCGCCAACTTCATAGGCAATCTTTTCCGCTACGTTGAGTGGTAATGCATCAAGTGTTTTGGATAACAACATCGCTAGAAGTTCGAACTGCCGACGCTCTTTTTCGATCAATGGAACTTTAGAAGAAGCCTTGTACTTCTTCGTCGGTCGACCTGCCTTTGCGTCAAGCTTCTCCGAGTAGCTCTCCAGATACCCCCACGATACTAACTTGTCGAGATGATGTCGTGCTACGTTTGGGTGGAGTGAGAATCTCTCTGCTACCTCTGTTGCGCTTGAACCCTCACACTCCCTTACCATTAGGTAGATGCCCCGACGAGTGGGGTCGCCAAATGCATCTGTTATTTGACCGATATCTCGAGCGATCTCACTTGAAGCTTCGGTGAGATAGACCAAGTTTTCCTTTGGCATAGCCGTTGTTACCTCGCTAGCCTTTATCTTATTAGAGGACTTGATTACTCTCACAGTATTAGTTTAGTGATCTGGTGACAGATGTAAGGGTATTAGTTCCATAAGAGTTCGAGGTGTACAGTGGCGCAGCGTTTAGATCCAGAGTTAGAGTTAGTGCTTTCCAAGGTTATTGAACCTTATACAGGACTAGATATAGTCACACTAGGTCTTGTGCGCTATGCAAAGAGTGGCTGGGGAAAGCTTGCGTTGGAGATCGGATTGCTGTCTGATCCTTACGAACTGCAAGAGGAGCTAAGGCACAGCGTCGAGCAGTCGATAGCCGACTCTGGCTCCAAGGACAAAGTCCGAGTCTCGATGTCTCCTCTTGACGAAGACGAGCTTGAGTTAGTGGGTAACCATCTTCGTGAGGCTCTTACTGAAGACGAGATGAGCAACCTTGAACAGAGAAAGCCGATCTTTTCGGTAGCCGACTCCAAGACGAGAGTTCTTGGGATCTCCTCTGGTAAAGGTGGTGTAGGGAAGTCCTCAACTTCGGTTAACCTTGCAGTGGCTCTGGCAAAACTGGGCAAGAAAGTTGGCGTACTTGACGCAGACGTCTATGGATTTTCAATCCCCAAGATGCTCGGAATTAATCAACCTCCCGTGGTATTAGGGAGTTTTATCGTGCCTCCGTTAGCTAACGGAGTCCACTGTATGTCTATGGGTTTTTTCCTAACAGAAGATACTCCTGTTGTGTGGAGGGGTCCGATGCTCCACAAGGCTCTGGAGCAGTTTCTGGTCGATGTCTACTGGCGCAACTATGACTTTATCCTCATAGATATGCCTCCTGGTACGGGAGACGTCGCTCTTTCTTTAGGTGAGATGGTTCCAAAGTCAGAGATGTACGTAGTGACAACGCCTCAACCTGCAGCAGAGAGAGTCGCACAACGATCTGCCTACGCTGCAAAGAAAATGAAGATCCCAATTAGGGGCATTATTGAAAATATGTCTCATTTCCTTACGCCGAGTGGAGAGACCTATGAGATCTTTGGTAAAGGTGGTGGAGAACAGCTTGCTGCAGAGCTAGACGTGCCTCTTTTAGGAAAAATTCCAATCGAGATTGCTCTTAGAGACGGGGGTGATATAGGAATACCGATTTCGATATCGGATCCTACCTCCGAGTCGTCCAGAGCTTTCTCTGAGATTGCCAAAAAAATTGTCGAAATTGGACCTCCTAGAAGGTATCGGTCGGAGCTTAAGATTCGCTAGGACCGCGAATTCATGTAAATCCTCCACTCGCTTAGACTTGACGTTATGGATGAGTCGCAAAGGTATCACACACAACCGTTGACTCGTCGTGTTGTGTTGGGGGCTGTAGTTTTAGGTGTTGGTGGAGTCGTGCTTGGGAAGGATCTTCAAGGTGCTGCATCCTCCGCGATCTCTACTTTGGGTGGCGGGCTTGCCCAGTATCTTCCCGGGGGTGATCGCTTTAGGATCTATACCGTAACAGGTGGCTTCCCATCCATATCTAAGTCCGTCTACAAGTTGAAGCTCAGCGGTCTATTTGAAAAGAAGTTAGAACTTTCCTATGAGGATATCTCTAACTTGCCTCGTCAACAACTAAACCATAGCTTTCAATGTGTAACTGGGTGGAAGGTTACCGATGTCCCGTGGAGCGGAGTTTCGCTAAATTATCTTGTCAGAGATGCGGGACTGTCAAGT
>JAJYGI010000154.1 GCA_021790735.1 Actinomycetes bacterium
TGGATCCACACCAGATGTTGGCTCGTCTAGCAGTACTACTTCAGGACGTCCGACGACCGCTAGGGCTAGGAGAAGTCGTTGTTTTTCTCCGCCAGAGAGGCGTCGAAAGGAGACTCCTCTAATGTGGTCGAGCTCAAGAGAGTGCTCAAGTTCTTTTGGATCTAACGGATTCTTGTAGTACCCTGCAAACAGTGCGATAGCCTGTGAGGGAGTCATTCTCGGATTTACACCTCCACCTTGCAGCATAACTCCAATCTTCTCCCCTAGTGCTCGCTGCTGTTTTTGAGGATCAAGACCTAACACTCGAACAGTGCCTGAGGAAGGTTTTCGGAATCCCTCTAGTGACTCGATAGTGGACGACTTTCCAGCTCCGTTTGGTCCAAGTACAACCAAAATTTGGCCAGGATTAGCCTCAAAGCTGAGCCCCGATACAGCCTCTTTGGATCCGTATGAGATGTGTAGATCCGAAACCTCTATTACTGCCATGGTTTGACACTAGTCTCTAATGTTAATGATCGATATTAAATTACTTCGAGAGCAGCGGGAAGAGACCACTAAAAGACTCATGACCCGTGATTTGGACGTTACTTTGCTAGATAATGTTTTGGAGATCGACTCTAAGCTGCGGCGAACAATGACAGAACGTGACAGCCTAAGAGCCGAGATCAATCGAGTTTCGCGTGAGGTAGCAACTGCAAAACGCCAAGGAGACGATGCCAAAGCTGAGGAACTCATGTCCCTGTCAAAAGAGTTGGGTTCAAGGGCGACGGTTATTGAGAGAGAGACGGCGCAACTTGAAGATGAACGCAGGCAATACCTGTCGGTCATTCCCAATCTTCCCGATAGTCGAGTCCCAATTGGATCCTCAGAGGAACAGAACGTAGTCGAAAGAGTATGGTCTAAACGAACTGGAGAGATGCCGTTTGATGAGTTTGAACTTGAAGAGTTTCCTTCTTATCGCAGAGTTCCTCATTGGGAGATTAGTGAACAACTTGGAATCTTAGATCTTCCCAGGGCCGCAAAGATATCTGGCTCAATGTTTCCAATGTTTATAGGAAGCGGTGCGAGAGTTGTGCGAGCACTAACGTCCTTTGCTCTGGATGAACACGAAAATAGCTATCTAGAGGTTCGTCCACCAACGTTCGTCAGGCGAGAGACTATGGTGTCCACTGGACACCTACCCAAGTTTGAAGAAGACGCATATCATATGGAGGTCGACGATCTTTTTGCAATACCGACAGCAGAAGTACCCCTTACATCGATGTTTAAAGACGAAATTTTAGAGGAACGGGAGCTACCAGTACGCTTGACCGCAGTGACACCGTGTTTTCGGCGAGAAGCTGGTTCTGCTGGGAAAGATACGCGCGGGCTTCTGCGACTTCACGAGTTTGATAAGGTCGAGTTATTTTCTTGCTGTACGTACGAACAACGCGACGAGGTCTTTAATGATATCTTAGAGAGAGCGGAAAGTCTCTTACGAGCTTTAGGCCTAACGTATAGAGTGGTGCTTCTTTGTACTGGAGATCTTGGTATATCCTCTGCTAGGACTATAGATCTGGAGGTATACTCTCCTGGAGTAGATAGGTGGCTAGAGGTATCCTCGGTTTCATGGTTTTCTGACTATCAAGCTCGAAGAGCTAACTTACGTTATCGAAGAACACAAGACGGTCAAGTCACGCTTCTGAATACTGTCAATGGTTCCGCACTTGCGTGGCCACGCGTTTGGGCTGCAATTATGGAGACGGGAAGAGAAGAAGACGGGAGTGTGACTTTGCCACTGTGTCTGCACCCATATCTTGGGGGTCGTGGAAAAATTTCTTCTTCTGGGGTGTTAAGTTGACACTTGGGTTTAGACAGTATGAAGATTTTCCGCTAGGTTGGCAGTTGTGAATACATCTCAACTGATATTTTCGATAGCGCTCGGTGTAGTTACAGTTGTGGTGATTGGCTTTGCACTTTATGTTGTCTCTACAACGCTTTGGGGAGACAAGTGGATTCGGAGGTCAAAGTGAGTCCCTCATCGACTATGTACAAGGGGAAGACTGGGCAGTGGGCCTTTGTACTTCATAGAGTTACTGGCTTTTTGGTTTTCATGTTCATACTTCTTCATATTGTGGATGTATCGACACTCAATAGTCCGCATATCTACAACTCTATCCATAGGCTTTACGGAAACGTGTTTCTCAGGCTGTTCGAGGTTGGCCTATTGTTTGCGCTGCTCTATCATGCGCTAAATGGGCTGCGAGTAGTGATGATTGATTTCTTTCCTAAAGCAATTAAAAATGAGAAGGGCGTGTTCCTGTTTATGCTTTCTCTAGCGGTGATTATGACTCTAGTTGGTGCAGTATTTATATTGAAGCCGTTCGTTACTGGGAAGGTGTGAAGTGGCATCGACTATCAAGCGTGACTCGATAGAGAACGGATCTCAACGACGTTCACCGCGGCAGAACTTTGAGACTTGGTCGTGGTTGTTCATGAGAGTTTCGGGGATAGTTCTGTTCTTCTTAGCCTTAGTGCATTTTTTTATCATGCATATTATGCACGATGTGACAACTACGACAGTGGCCTTCGTTGCTGCTCGGTGGTCAAATCCTCTTTGGCGAGTTTTTGACTGGCTCCTATTGGCTCTTGGACTTCTCCATGGTACAAATGGACTGCGCTACATCATGGATGACTACGTGAGATCCCCTGTAAGGCGAATGATCGTGAAGGCTTCGGTGTATGGAGTATCGGGAGTACTATTTTTCATTGGAACCCTTACGATTGTCACCTTTAAATGAGACTATTGACTCTTTGACTACTGGTACCTCAACTTGAAACACTCTGGCAACTGGAGCATCGTCCGAGCACAGCGAAGTGGTTCTGCCGTAGTTTGAACCCGTACTTGTCCGAAAGAGTTTTATTTAGTGTCAAAAAGATCTCGTTTGGAACTTCGATGACCGAACCGCATCTATCGCACACGAGGTGTTGATGAGGGTCGTCACCTAGATGATAGACAGCCCGACCATGTCCCAAATGGACATGGTCCACCGCTCCAATCCTCTCTAGCGTTTCGAGGGTTCGATAGACGGTAGAAAGATGGATCTCAGGATAGCGCGAGGAGACCTTTGTTGCTATGTCGTCAGCGCTTTGGTGACTTGGTCCCTCCAGAAGCACTTCAAGTACTGCACGTCGCGCAACGGTGGCTTTGATTCCCCGTTGTCTAAGTTCTTGAATCTGTGCCTCTAAAGGGTTGTCCACACAAAGAGTCTACCGAGATGTCTCTAGACGGTAGCCGAGGCCCCTGACGGTCGTAATCACCGTAGGTTCAGAGGGATCCTTCTCGACCTTGGAACGGAGACGTTTAATGTGTACATCAAGTGTCTTAGTGTCCCCTGAGTAATATGGTCCCCACACCCGGTCGATGATCTGTTCGCGAGTCAAAACCCGTCCGGGATTAGAGATAAGAAACTCGAGAAGTTCGAACTCCTTTAGCGGAACTTTGACAACTTCTCCTCGAACCCGTACCTCATGTTTGGACGTATCGAGAACGATCTCGCCGACTTCGATACTCTCGTTCTCTATCTTTGCTTCGTAGTTGTCGCTCGGGGTTCTTCTCATCACAGCTCGAACCCTTGCAACTAGCTCTTTTAGTCGATACGGCTTTGATATATAGTCGTCTGCTCCGACCTCAAGGCCGACTACCGTATCGATCTCTGTAGCTTTTGCTGTAACCATTATGATTGGGACTTTGGACCTAGAGCGAATCTCTCTGCAGACATCTAACCCCGATTTTCGAGGAAGCATGACGTCCAACAGAATCACGTCTGGCCTAAACTCTTCGAACTTTCGTATCGCCTCTTCTCCATCGCGGGCTGCCTCTACAAGAAAACCTTCTCGTTTTAGGCCTAATGTAAGTGCTTCGATGAAAGACTCTTCATCTTCGGCGACTAGTACTATGGGCTGGGTTCTTGTCATCTCTCCTCATGCATCTTTGGTAGCCAGACTGTGAAGGTTGACCCCTTACCTTCTTCTGACTCTACTGTTATACGCCCCTCGTGGTTTTCTACCACGTGTCTTACTATAGAGAGTCCTAGACCGGTTCCACCCGTAATTCTTGAACGGTTTTGGTCAACTCGATAAAACCGTTCAAATATCCTCTCTAGGTCTCTTGGAGGAATGCCTATACCGTTATCTTTGACCGCAAGAGTCAGCCATTCAACGGAGTCTTCGACTTCAAGCTGAACTTGATCGTTCTGATCCGAGTACTTAACGGCGTTGTCAAGGAGATTATATATTGCAGAGATCATCTGGCGGGCGTCCATTGATATCTCGGGTATGTCTTTAGGTAAGACGATGTCTATCGAAACGTCTTTCAGTGATGCCGAGGTGGAGACTCGAGATACGGCCTCTTGGATAACTTGATCGATAAGCTGATTTTGTTTCTCGGTGGAGCCAGATGACTCTATTCTGGACAGATCTAATAGGTCTTCGACAATTCGTCCTAATCGGATGGCTTCTTTTTCTACCCTAGAAGAAAGTCTGGCTAAAACGTCGGGATCACTTTCGATAGACATAGTCTCAGCTAGTAACTGCATAGCCCCAATTGGGGTCTTGAGTTCGTGAGACACGTTAGCCACAAAGTCTCTCCTAACGTCGTCTAACTGTTTTTTTAGTGAAATGTCTTCCAACGTTGCCGTAAATCCAACCACTTTTTGATCCTCAATCATCGGCGTCGCCTTGGCTAGGAAACTTCTCTTGGGAGGTCCGAACAGGTCAAAGTTCTGATTCGTATAGTTTCCTTTTGCAGCCTCCTGTATCAGGCCCTGAAACTCCTTAGCAGCTAGAGCATCACCATAGGAGGTAGAGAACATCCTCTCCGCCTGATTATTGGTAAAGACGATCTCGCCGTTAGAGTCACATACAACCACTCCCAGATTCAACGAGTTCAGAGTCATCTCTAGGTACTTGACTTTGTTTACTGAAGGTTCTAAAGAACTAGGTCGTTGGTTCGAATCGTGAAGCATCTAGAACCCCTTCATCGCAACTTTAGATCTCATAGCTATCACTCTAAGAGGCTCGACTCGAATCCTGTCTTGATACTGAGTCCTTAGAGTCTTAAAAAGGATGGAAATGGCATGAAATAATATATAATGTAGTTAGGTAAATGAAATTCAAGGAGGAATACCGTGAGCAGGATGCTCTTAGATGTCAGCTTGTCCCCCAACCCGTCAGCCTTGCCTGGCGGATCGATACTACAGAGTCTCGCCAACGGAGTTGGGGGGTGGGCGTTGATTATTGCACTTGTGGGTCTTGTGATTGGTGCTGCGACCTGGGCGATCGGCGCTCACTCTCAGAACTATCAACAAAGTTATCTTGGAAGGCGCGCTGTATTGGCATCGGGTGCTGCCGCTCTGCTTATCGGAGGGGCGCCCGCCATAATAAACTTTTTCTTTCACCTTGGACTTGGCATCAACTGATGTTGACCTTTGAGATCGACTCCATCTTCTCAGGCGTAGCGACTTACTTTTTGAAGCTGTTACTTAGAACTCTTTCTTACTCCTTTGACAAAGGCCTTGAGTCGGTTTTTGTATGGATGATCGGAGCACTGGGAACTGAGGTAAGAACCTCTACCGTCTTTGATCCGACAGCGAGGTTTTTCATCTTGGAGTACGGTTACGTTCTCCAAGTGGCGAAAGCACTTGCACTACCCGCCCTGTTGGCTGGGTTAATCTTTGCTGTCGTTAGTGGTTCATTGACCGAGATGTTAAAGGTTGTTTTTTTAAAGGTACCTCTCGTGGCCATCATAGGCAGTGGTGGGGTAGCTCTCGTCGCACTTTTTAACGGTCTAGTGGAGTACATCTGCACTCCACTAGAGTCAAGTGCAACGACTTTTTCTCGCTTGCAACTCTATGCGACCGGGGTAGGCTCCACTAAGTCAATTCCAATCTTCATAGTTGCTCTACTATTTCTCCTGGGTGTGTTTGCAGAGTTGGCTCTGTGGCTCGAATTAATCCTGAGAAACGGCGCCCTTTATCTCGCTTGCAACTCTATGCGACCGGGGTAGGCTCCACTAAGTCAATTCCAATCTTCATAGTTGCTCTACTATTTCTCCTGGGTGTGTTTGCAGAGTTGGCTCTGTGGCTCGAATTGATCCTGAGAAACGGCGCCCTTTATCTCGTGACCGCGACTCTTCCTTTAGCTAGTATTGGCGTCTTGTTTCCTTGGGGTAGAACCTGGCTGAGACGAACAGTTGAGGTAGTCGTTGCTCTTGAGATGGTGAAGTTCGTGGCGTTACTTGGTATCTGGCTTTCTCTTGGAGCGGTTGAACAAAGCACCATGGGAGGGAGATCCCAAGAGGTTGTGAGTACATTTTTGTCTGGCGTTGCCATGCTTATCGTGTCTGTTTTATCTCCCTACCTTGTTGTCCGACTGATACCGCTTGCTGATCTGCATCTAGCAGCATCAATCGAAGGGGGCGTGTCCGGATCTCTTAGGCGACTGAGTGGATCTATCGGAAACGTGATATCCGATGGTGGCAGAGAGGCGACCTATGATCCATGGCCAGACGTACCATTTTCTAATGAAGCCGTCGACTTACCTCCCTTTGAGGGGTCTCCACCTGTGTATGAGATGGTTAGCTCGGTGAAGTATTCACCGTTCGCTCGCGCCATGTATGGGCTGGACCCTGATGTTGAACCCACCGATGAACAGGTAGAGAATCTGATGAAAGAGTATGGCGTCGATACGAGCCAACGTGAAGTCGATACCGCTAATGGCGACAGTGGTGAGCAAGAAGGAGGGATCTAGAGTGGAATTTGCTCTCTCGAGTGCAAAAAGTAGACCACTTTTGCTAGGTTTAACTGCATTTCAAGTGGTTACTGTAGCTATATCCACCACAGTCGTCTTTATTGTGGTGGTGGGATCACATAGTACTTTTGCCTTTGTGGTTGGTACATTAACCTCGTTTGTAACTTTATTTCTAGGTCTTTTCAAGAGAAAAGGAAGACCTTTCATTTTTAGCGTTTTCATAGCCTTCAAGTTCTTTTTCTCCAAAGAAGCGGTCCGACCCGGACGTATTCATCGTAAAGGGCGCAGAGTTGTCAGTACAAAACTGAAAGCTATGTCCATTGTAAGACGGACAGGAGGGCAGGCTTATAAGGTTCAAGTACTGGAAGTTGACTCTAACAGTCGCTGTCTTTACGACGAGAGATCTGCCATCGCCTCTTTAGGTTTTGCTCTACCAAAGCGAACCTACCTGCACAGTTCACAACAGGAGCTAGAGAAGATCTCTATATTATGGGGCGAGTTTTTGAGTAAGTGTTCAGATATGACAGCGTCGCACCTAAAGACATATCTAAGAGTCGATGTGGTTCCTCCCTGGCGCTGTGATCCTCCTGATTTCGGCGGACTGTTAGGTGTTGACCTTTGGCTTCAAAAAGACCTTTCGGCGCAAAGTTGGTCTACGAGATCATCGTTTTGGCTAGAGAACAATGTCAAAAAGAGTGCTCTTGGGCCACCTCCCAAGCTAAGGACGTTGTCGGGAGAGGTGATGTCTCGATTCTCAGCGCTTTTTGATATGTCACTTGAGTGCCCTCAGGGGTATATAACGAGAACGCTACCAAATGGACCATTCGGTCGATTTGCCGGAGAGTTTCAGGTGTTGAACTCGGATGAGATCCAAGACCACTATCAAGAAGCTCGGGTCGGTCCTCTGATATATCGATGTTTTGAGGTGACTAGATGGCCGAGCGGAACCTTAAGAGCCGGAGCATTTAACCCACTGTTCCAACCAAAAGCTCCCGCTAGGACGGTAGTTTTAGAGACTACCCCTTTGGATCGAGCAAGATCGATACGCAAGGCCGAGCGGGAGCGATCCGAGGCTCTTGCCAACAAGAAGATGAGACAAAAAGCAGGGTACGTGGAGAAATTATCGTACCACGTGGGCGAGGCTGAACTGGGCCGGCTGGAATCAGAGGTCGTTAGTGGACACGTGTTGTTGTCGTATCGGACTTTACTAGTCATATCTGCGCCGACTCTTGTCGAGCTCAAAAACTCACACCGAGAGTTGTTATCGTTAGCTTCGAAGGTCAAAGTGGAGTTGACTCCGCTTGATGGACGCCACCTGGAGACTTTGGTTAAGGTAGAAGAGCGAACTGGTGTCCTTTGATGTTCGAAACTAACTTTACAGACACCTCAAGATCTTTAGGCCTCCTTGTCCCACTGCTCAACTCCGAGACCCCGCCGTGCAAGAGGGTGGGGATCGGCATTGCAGCAAGTGGAGGCGTATTCAGGTTCGATCCGTTCGAGCTCTACGAGAGTGGCTTCATCTCAAACCCGAATATCTCTGTTATGGGTCGAGTTGGGAGAGGGAAAAGCGCGTTTGTCAAAAGCTTGCTTTGGCGAAGTGCTGAGTACGGGCGCTCGTTTTTAGTGCTCGATCCCAAAGGTGAATACCAAGAGTTCGCAAAGGTTGTCGGTGCCCAAAGAGTACGTTTTGAGCTTGGAGGGGCCGAGAAACTTGATCCGTTCTTAGACCTAAAACCCTCCTCGGAGGCCAGAGTAGAGGTCATCTCTATCGTTGTAGAGATAGTTAAGGCGACTTTAGGGAGATCTCTGGACGCGTCTGAGTCCCTAGTCGTTGAGGAGATAGTCGATTTGGAACTCAGTACTGCATCAAGGCCGACCCTTGAGCACCTAACAACGTTATTGGTTGAAAGTGAAAGATTAGATGGTACCAGCGGATCCTTTGGCGCGAAAAAACAAGCGGCTATGAATCTTCTTTCTGTTCTGAGAAGACTTTTGTGGGGAGACCTAAGTGGTCTTTTGGGAACCTCGTCTACAAGCCGTAACTTAAGCCAAAGGGTGGTTGTTGACCTTTCTGGACTTGTTGAAAGTGAACTTTTTGCCTTAGTGGTAAATCTAATTTTGGCTCAGAGGTTCCGATCGATGAGAGATCAGGAGATATCTAAGGGCTTTGTTGTTCTAGACGAAGCCTGGTCGGTTCTTGAAAGTCGCGAGTCAGCGAGTCGCTTTCGGTCCCTGTTCAAGTTGGCCCGTTCCTATGGATCATCCAATCTTGCTGTTACACATAGACTCTCGGACTTGGGGAGCACTGCCCCTCAAAACGATAGGGCTAGGAACGCTCTATCACTGGCGGTCGACTCGGAGACTTTCGTACTTTATGGGCAACCTCCTTCTGAGATTGATCGAGTCTGCGAATTTCTTGGGCTTCCGAGACACTTGGGGGAGAGACTCCCTAACCTTCCCAAAGGCGTAGCACTTTGGAGTGTGGCTGGGAAAACCTACTTTGTGAGACATGTGTTGCATCCGCTTGAACGGGAGGTTATAGACACCGACCAAGCGATGGTCTCTTCTATCTTTACAGCTGGCGACCGAGGAGTGTAACCATTGACAGTCCACTCGTTGTTAGTTACATTGCTTCTACTTGTTTTGGCTATTGGGCATCTAGGCGCTAAAAGAGATGGTTCCAGATCTAAGCCTGAGTTTAAGCCCATTAAGGGTGGTGTTTTTATCAACCTATGGCGTCGGAGAGGCTTCGGTTCTAGGAAACGACTGGTGATCGGCAACGGACGGGGAGTAAAGATAGGTGCATCGAACTCGGTAGTAGTCTTTGGCCCGACTCGGTGTGGGAAAACCAGCTCGGTGTTGGTCCCGATACTTTGTAACTTCGACGGATCCGCTGTGATTACATCAGTTAAGAACGATGTCTTTATGAGCAGCCACAATGCTCGCAGTTCTCGGTCAAAATTGCTGGTGATCTCGGAGTATGAACGAGACCAAGGTTGGCGCTGGGACCCAGCCGACTATGCGAAAGACCTGTCTGCAGCGCGAGAGGTCGCTCACCATATGGTTGTAGCTTCTAACGAATACCGTAGCTCAAGTGGAGATACTAAGTTTTGGTACCGCTTATCCGAACCGTTGTTAGCTGGAGTTCTGTTAGCCTCGAACGCTATTGAAAGTTTTGATGAGCGAAAGTTACTCTGTAACTTTGAAGATCTTGACTTTTTGTTAAATCAGCTCGAGTCTATGGGTGAAAAGGATCTAGCTCAGTCCATTCTAGGTGTTCTTAGAAATGATGAACGTCACGCCTCTTCGGTACTAATTACTGCCCAAAGCGTTATTGCTCCACATCTCCAAGCACTTGAGTTACTCCAAGGAGCATCCTTCAATCTGGATCTAAGTGAAGTCCTTCGTAAAAGAGGTACCGAGCCGTTCACAATCTACCTCATAGCTTCATTATCAAGTCAGACTCGCCTGGCTCCGTACTTTGGAACGATAATCTCTTTGATTGGAGCGAATTTGTTAAAAGAAGAGCATGTCAGATCCCGTATTCTCTTTGCTCTTGACGAACTAGCAAACGTTGCTCCTGTATCCGACCTAGCGAAGTTTGCCTCGGTAGGAATGGCTTTTGGACTACAGATGGTGTCAGTATTTCAGGACTTTGCACAACTCAAAAGCGTGTACGGCGAGTCTGCAGGCACTGTAGTAAATAATCACGGAACTAAGATCTTTTTTGGTGGTATAACAGACCCTTCGACGCTTGAACTGTTTCGCTCGATACTTCCACTTGAGGAGAGAAACGGTTTAAAGAGCCGACCTGAGATCTCCCATCTTCGTTTTGGTGAAGCCGTGGTATTTGAGCCTTTTATGACTCCATCGAAGATCCGTCTCGTACCAAGATCTTTGGTAAAAGATGGAAAAAAATTTACTTTTGGATAAAAGGTGACGAACAACAGACATGAGTTTGCAACAAGTCTCCAACCATATGGAGCTAATCCAAGGGGCATTGGACGAGGTTGAATATCGCCTTTCGACTCTAATGCTTTATGCCCAAAGTGGGGAGTACAGGTTCTTAGAACGCGCGTCAAGGGATGTGGCTAGAGCCTCCGCTGTGTTAGTTCAGCTTGAGATTGAAAGGATGGATATATTCTCTAATGTAACGCCATCAGGTTCATCTCATGCGACGCTTTCCGATCTATCTAGGTCTGCCGGGGAACCATGGAAAACACTCTTTGAAGAGAAGAGTCTCATTCTAAAGCAAAAGCTTGAAACCATCACTGAACTCCAACAAAAAGTGCGTGCGGTCTGTCTAGAGAAGATCGAAGTCATCGACAGCACCTTGACACTTCTAGGGGGAAACGGGTCTGTCTATAACTCTGCAGGGCACAAAGACGCTCTGCGTTCTTCAATTTTAAGTGAGTCAGCATGAGCGGCTCTTACTATATAGCTCTTTCAGGACTGAACGCAGCGCAAAGTGGACTTGACGTAGTGAGCCAAAACATCGCAAACGCGTCGACCCCTGGTTATGTAAGGGAGCGACTAAACCTCTCTGCCCTTGTTGCGCCGACGACAGGTGCTGGTGAAGGTGTAATGATACAGTCGGTTTCGTTGGTCTCCTCGGCTTTTCAAGCCAATGCATTAAATGCGACGTCAGCGCAACAGGGCTACGCTACTTCTGTATCTCAGGTGTTAAACACAGCGCAGAGTTACTTGAACGAGCCGTCAAGTAGTGGGATCTCACAACAGCTCGCAAACTTCTGGTCGGCTTTCGATGGAGTCGCAAATGCACCGACTCAGCTGGCTCCGAGGCAGCAACTTATTGCACAAGCCCAAAACTTGACGCAGACCTTTAACCAATTATCACAGAACTACGTGAATCTATACAACTCGACTGTCGGCGCTATCGGAACTAACCTTCAAAGCGTTAACTCAATGTTGTCTCAGGTGGCACAACTAAATACCCAGATCGTCTCTGCGGGCCCAGCGAGTTCAAATACTCTAATAGATCAACGCAATCAACTTGTCTCAAACCTTGCTTCATCTATTGGTGTTACAGTTCAAAACCAACCTAATGGATCGGTGAATCTACTAGTCGGAGGCGTCATGGTAGTTCAAGACGGGGTCAACTCGAGCCTATCCGTCAACGCACCCACGGCGCCACCAATGCCGTCTTCTTCGTCGGTCTCTGTAGTGTCTTCTCAAGGAGGAGTTGCTGTTCCTCTTACTTCAGGAGCGGTGGGAGGGCTGCTAAGTACGGTGAACTCCTCCTTACCAAGTTACTCGTCATCGTTAGACCAAGTAGCGTCCAATTTAGCGACGACAGTTAATACTCAACTTGCAGCGGGTGACTCTTACCCAAATAACGGTACTACTGCTCAAAGTGGAGCGCCCATGTTTGTCTTTGGTGGAAGTGGAACAGCCAATGCCCTAAACTTAACTGTAAACAGTGCTCTCGTCACCGATCCCTACTCGATAGCTGCTGCTGGTAATCCTCCACAAGGCACTAATGACGGCTCTAACGCTCAGACGATGGCCGAGCTATCATCCTTGTCGAACGGTCCGGATGCTATGTATCGTACGATGGTTGGAGGTATTGGACTCGATGTGTCTAACGCTGGGTCCTTACTTAGTTCTGCACAAGTAGCTTATCAGAGTACCTA
The DNA here is from genome assembly GCA_021790735.1 of Actinomycetes bacterium. Taxonomy (GTDB): domain Bacteria; phylum Actinomycetota; class Acidimicrobiia; order Acidimicrobiales; family Acidimicrobiaceae; genus Ferrithrix. The sequence goes on from JAJYGI010000154.1 coordinate 12,444, forward strand.
CCAACAGTCTCAGAGCGTCTCTGGGGTGGCAACTAATCAGCAGCTTGTGGACATGCTTAATTATCAGCAAGGATATCAAGCTGCTGCAAAGGTTATCTCCACAGTGTCGGCATCGATTCAATCTCTAATGCAGGCGGTATAACTGTGTATACACTTCCACTTACCCAGTCAGCTATCTCTCTCATGTCAAGCACGAACCTGAACTTGGATCAGAGTCAACTTCAGGTGTTGCAGAATCAACTTACGGTTGGCCAGAACATTACTCAACCCTCGGACAGTCCTGCTGGAGTCGTGGCAGTTATGGACGTAGCGGCTCAGCAAGTCCGCTTTACTCAGTATCAAACAAACGCTCAGAGTGGACTAACTGTTGCCCAGATGGCTAACGGCACATTAAATGACGCTGTAAGCGTGCTTCAAAGTGCTAGAACGACACTTTTACAAGCTGGTAGCTCTGCTGTTACTCCAGCATCAGCGTCAGGCTTAATCGCCTCGCTCCAGTCAGATTACAATACGTTACTAGGTATGGCTAACACTGCGTATATGGGAAACGCTATCTTCGCTGGTACCTCGGGCTCTCAGGGTGCATACGATCCGTCAGGAAACTACCTCGGTGCGGGACCGTCTCCATCTACTACCGTAGGACCAGGTTTTCAAGCTCCTACCGTAGTCACAGCACCGTTTGGCCAGAGTGGATCTCCTACAAATGTATTTACTGTCATTAAACAAGCGATTACCGACCTGCAGTCTGGAAACTACTCTGCTGTCTATCAGAGCGATCTTCAGAGCTTTGATGCATCTTTCAATCAGGTAACCTCTGCTGCTGCGACTCAAGGGGAGTACGTTCAGGAGTTGCAGTTTATGCAGAATCAAGCGACTCAGTCTCTTCAAAATGTACAAACCCAATTTGGAAACTTGCAGAACATAAACTATCCGCAGCTGACAACTCAATACAGTCAGCAGCTATCGAACTACCAGATTGCATTGCAGGTCGTCTCTCAAGCGGTACAACCGACTTTGGCAAAGTATATCTAACTAAAGGTCCGACATAGACATCAGGAGGAAGTGTGGCTGAATTAACAGCTCGTAACGTCGCTACTATGCGAGAAGAAAGTGAAGTAAATAACAATAGAGGGTCGCGAGATTTGGTGTTCTCCTTCCCAATTGGCATACCGGGTTATCCAGACGTTAGAAGCTTTCAACTCTTACCCTTGGGCGTTGAGTTTGGACCCTACCTTGCACTAAAAAATCTCGATGCCGACTATCCCGTCTTTGTAGTTGTGCAACCTTCGGCCGTCATCGACGACTATATAGTAGACATCGATGACCTTCATCAAGGTCTACTAGGTCTCGAAAACGACTCTGCTAACGTACTCGTCTTGCTTATTGCGTCTTTGGATCAAAAGGATAATTTACCGAGAGCGAACCTTGCGGCACCTTTGGTCATTAACCTAGAAAATATGTTGGGCTTCCAGGTTCCTCAAGGGAACCCAGAGTTTTCTATGGACTACAAGCTTTCGCTTCCATTCAAAGATGCTTCAAGGAGCTAAGTAAACTACATTACGGCGTTTCGTTATCTTCGATATCTAGTTCGCTAATGTCGACGGCGGCTTCTTGATTTGCTTTCTCCAAGGCCTTAAAGACTTCTTGGCGGTGGACATCCACCTCTCGAGGGGCTTCTATTCCTATTCTTACTTGGTCACGATGCACGTCTAAAATAGTTACGACTATATCTTTCCCAATTACGATTGACTGATTAGCCCGTCGGGTTAGAACTAACACTGCGCCTCCTTGCGCCCGCTAAGGCACTTTATGCTACCACTGTAGCTCTTACAAAGATAAAATTCACTCCCATAGTGGTTAAATAACCATTATGTGCTGTCAAAAGACAGGTTTGTAAGACTTATTGTACTAGGTATTGCTTTAGATAATTTCGAAATTGCCGACACAAAATATGTCTTTCAATGACCGTCTAGCGAGAGAGTTGTGTTATGGCAGATACTGATCAAGAACGAATTGATTTACCGGAAGAGGTTGTGGAGTTTCTGGTTGAATCCAATGAGAACTTGGATCGGCTAGATCAAGATCTAGTTGCTCTTGAGACCGATCCATCGGACAAGGAACGAATCTCGTCGATATTTAGAACCGTCCATACGATCAAGGGTACCTGCGGATTTCTAGGCTTTACTCGACTTGAGGCCGTTGCTCATGTGGGTGAGAATCTACTTTCGAAGATTAGGGACGAGACTTACACCTTAGATGCTGAGAAAACCGACGCGCTACTAGAGATGGTGGATGCTGTAAGGGGATACCTAACCAAAGTCTCGGGCACGGGAACCGAGGGAACAGAAGAGCACCTGGAACTCATCGCTAAGCTGCAGCGTCTAGTGGATGGAGCTGCGACTTCAAAAAGCAGACCAAAGAGAGCCGTGCGAACCAAGTCCGTGTCGACAAATGCTTTTGTTTTTTCTGATGAATCCGAAACGAGTACTTCAGATAGTGATATCCAAGAGGTTGCGACTCCAAAAGTAAAAGAACAGCCCACTGAGGCAATG
>JAJYGI010000086.1 GCA_021790735.1 Actinomycetes bacterium
GGGTTGCGGTCCATCGACATCATTCGACTCAAACTTGATGACATCAAATGGAGAACGAACTCTATCTCAATCATCCAGCAGAAAACCCTGCGTCGGCTAGAGGTTCCGCTTGTAAACAGCGACGGTATAATGCACCTGAGACGGGTTGACCTCCCAAAGGCATAGAGATCAACCAGGTCGGTCGTCTTCCTCTACTTTATAGCGACTCTGGTAGTACACTTCGGACAACTGGAGATCAATGTTATGGTCTCGATCGTGACCACCAGGGGTGGATCTCGCGTCTCAACTCAGCACTTCCACGGATAATTTAGGACCGAGTTCGCTGAGACGCCGACCTGCTGTCCGACCTTGCTCATGGACGATCCTAATTGAGACAATCGAACTATTTCATCGACTGTCTCTTCCGCTGGCGGTTGCCGAGGCACGATTATCCCCTGCTGTCTAAGATGGTTCGAGACGGTCCGGCGGTCAATCGCATTTTGGGGCCAACTCATACACCGTTGCGCCGGATTTGTAGCGCTCAACATCAGCCAGACAGGCAAGTTCCGTGTCGCTCAGTCGCTTCGCTCGCCTAGTACGCGCCCGACCGACTCGTTTGCAGCTCGTCCCGCCCATCCCCAGATGACGATAGGTATTTATCGCACGACAAAGAGCAGCCGAGGTCAAATTCGCGAAGAGTCGGGCGAGGCCCACCAAAGTATCCGTACGTGGACGCTGTACCAAATCGGCGCTGAGTTCGACAACCGCTCCGGCCATGACCACCACACGCCATATATCACCTTCACAAAACTATCAAACGAATTAAATCATTGGGGTATTAGTTACGCATCTCTCTTTATGTGACAAGGTTCAATTCGCATCTCTTAGACGTTGAGTCTTTCATCGGACTTATAATGCCTATGGATGCCAGAAACGACCGTCTTTGAACTAATAGGGATATCTAAGTCGTATAGGAACGGTCGTAAGGAACGACCAGTACTCACCGACATAACTTTCAACATCTCCCAAGGAGACTCTCTAGCTCTCGTTGGAGAGTCTGGTTCGGGTAAGACTACTTTAGCCCAGATCCTCTGTGGTCTCACAGAACCATCCTCTGGTAGCATTGCCTTTAAAGGAGAGCAGCCGAACCTCGCAAAGGCGGTAAGGGGGGAGGTACAGCTCATACTCCAAGACCCCAAAGATAGCTTCGACCCTAGATGGTCTATTGGAAGGTCGATTCTCGAACCTCTAATTCAAAACCACACTAAAGAAGAGGGCGAGAAAGTCCTGCTCGAAGGGCTGCAGCAGGTAGGACTACCTTTTGAGATTCACTCCCGATTTCCTAGACAACTCTCAGGCGGACAGCTACAGCGGGCCTCGATAGCCCGAGCGTTAGTTACCAACCCTGAAGTAGTCGTCGCCGATGAACCACTCACCTCCTTAGACCTAATATCTAAAGCACAGATCGTTGAACTCCTCTACTACAACGTTGTTGCAAAAGGTAGCACTCTTGTGTTAGTGTCCCACGATCTTGGCGCAGTAAGATCGCTCACAAAACACATTGCAGTTCTTTGGAAGGGGCGTCTGGTAGAGTACGGAGACACCGACAAGGTATTCGAAGATCCTACACACCACTACACGAAGAGACTATTGAAAGCCTCTCTTTTGGGACCACAGTCATAGAGAACGCCAACTCACATCGAGTAAAGAAACGATCTTTCGCAGAGCATAGTTACGTTGTATCCAACCACTTCCCAAAGACTTGTTTAGTCGTAATATGAACGAATAAGTCTCTATCGAAATAGCATCTTCACGAAGCAGCAGAACTCAACTAGACTATTGCGAGTGTCAACGTACCTTTCCAAACGCGAGAAACAGATCGGTGCCGCAATTGCGGTCTTCACACTGGCTGGTTTTCTCTTTACATGGCTCCCCTTCTTGGTATCTGCCAACTCACACAAGGTACCCAAAAGCGTTCATCCGTTAGAGTACCTACTAGTTGGTGTTGCAATGGTCTTAGGTGCTCTTGCTGGAGTTTTATTCTCAAGACGGCTGATAGGAGGAGCTCTATTTATGCTTCTCGCATTTGGTCCTTGGGGTAGCAGCATAATCTTAGGATTTCCCGCTCTCGCGTTTGGTGCCTTCACTGCTTTCAAGCGTGATCCTCGCACCATGGCCGCCCGTCGAGAAGAAGCCGAACGTAAAAGAGAGGAGCGTCAACAGGCCAAGGCCACAGCCAAAACCACCACCAAAGGTGGAAAGTCGCTGCCCGCTCCCTCAAAAAGGTACACGCCACCCGCCTCAACCCGTAGGAGATCAAAGAAAAACAACTAGCCTAAGCTTGCTTCAAGTTTCAATTTACCGTTGAGTAAAGAGAGTGAGGAAGGTTGATTTTTGAAGAGCTCGAGGGTAAAACGGTATTTATCACTGGTGGGACAGGCTTTGTTGGCACAGCCCTGATCGAGCGTATTCTCCGAACCCTTCCTAACACTAAGATGGTACTCCTTATAAGAGCAGGTCGGCGAGCTACATCTACCGTTAGATTCAAGCGGGAGATACTCAAAAACAACTGCTTTGATCCGTTAAGAGACTCACTAGGTGATGCTCGATTTGAAGAAATGGTCGCAGAGCGGGTGATGATTGCATCTGGAGATGTCTCAAAAGACAATCTAGGACTCTCTAACGAGGATCTCCAACTCCTTGGGAACTGCGACATCGCTATTCACTCTGCAGCTACAGTAAGCTTTGATGCCCCTTTGGATAGTGCCGTAGAGGTAAACCTCCTCGGACCATCAAGAGTGGCTAAAGCCTTTCAGGACGCCTCTAGCCCGAGATCAGATAAGCACTTCATCTCCGTATCCACAGCGTACGTTGCAGGCTCTAGACGTGGGGACGCTCCAGAGCTGTCCTTGCTCAACAACTCTCTCTATCCAGAGGTGGACTGGCAAAAAGAGGTCAAGGCAGCCCGCCAGCTCCGAGACGACGCAGAACTCAATAGTAGAAACCCAAAGCTTTTAGAGGAGTTTCAACGTAAAGCACGACGCGAGATCGGTTCGGCCGGTGTAGCCCTGCTCGCCGAACGCACGGAGAGGCTACGTAAAGACTGGATCCGCAAGGAGA
>JAJYGI010000032.1 GCA_021790735.1 Actinomycetes bacterium
GCAGCAGGGTACCTAGGGTATATGTTCGCGAAGACGTGACGGAAAAGGACACGCTTTACCAATGACGCCCAGTGCTTACTTCGATGGTCTTGGCAAACTTCCTACAGATGAAAAAATCATGAAGCTTCACTTGCTCAAAGAACAGGTGCAAGGATGCCAACTCTGCCCGCTCTCTCAAACGAGGACAAACGTAGTGTTTGGAGAGGGATCCCTATCGGCGCGAGTTATGGTTATTGGAGAAGCTCCCGGGAAAGATGAAGATGAGCAAGGCATGCCGTTTGTAGGGCGTTCGGGACAGCTACTAAGAAAACTACTAAGAGAGAGCTTCGATGACCTAAGCTCGGAGATCTTCATCACAAACCTCATCAAGTGCCGCCCGCCAAACAATCGCAACCCTGAACCTAACGAGATCGATTGTTGTTCTTCATACTTAGCTGAACAAGTCGCTATAGTTTCCCCAGTGGTCGTGCTTGCTGTGGGGGCGTTTGCAGCTCGCGCTTTATTGAAGACAAGGTTAGGGATAGGCGAGTTACGTGCGAAGGTGTACCACGACGGCCAGCGGGTAGTCGTACCAACCTACCACCCCGCAGCCGCTCTTAGAGGAGGGCCAATGGTGGCTACAAAGATGCGAGCAGATATCTCTTTGCTCAAGTTGTACCTAGAGGGTGAGGTATCGACGTGTCCGTTTCCCTAGAGATCTTCTCGGAAGAAGAGATGGTGGCTTTAGGCGAAGCTCTTGGAAGTGACCTAACTCGACCGTCAGTAGTTCTGTTGACGGGAGAGATGGGAGTGGGTAAGACACGCCTCGTTCAAGGTCTAGCTAAGACGCTCAACGTAGATAAACGGGTCACATCTCCGACGTTTCTAACGGTAAAGGAGTACCCGACTCCCAAGGGCAAGTTCATTCACTGTGATCTGTATCGTGTATCAACCGATGACTATCTTGAGGAGGTTGGAGTACTCGACGAACTAGAACAAGGGGCTATTGTAGCCATCGAGTGGCCTCGACACTACAAAGTAGATATGGAGATTATGTTTGTAGAGGTGGAGATCCGAAGGGGAAGAACCGGCACCTCTAGATGGGTATCGATGGAGGCTTTTCGAAACGAACGTCCTCTTAGTAGCGTAAAGCGTTACTCGAAGTCCGCTAACAAGGCGAGTACGTAGATGACTTATCTCTGTATCGATACTTCAAGCAATCTCACCTCTTTGACTCTGGCTCAAAGAGGTGCTCCGATAGCCACGAAAGACCACGACGGACCTTTCCATGTAGAAAGTCTTGCGCCTCTCCTCGTTGAGATCCTTACGACTGCTGATGTCCTAAAGAGAGATTTGGAGTTCATCTCTGTAGTGGTGGGTCCAGGTGGATTTAGTGGACTAAGAGTAGGAGTGACGTTTGCGTCTGTATTTGCGGTCGCTTTGTCGCTTCCAGTAGTAGAACTCTCTGCTTTAGAGCTTAGGGCACTTGATATCTCTGGTTCATGGGACTACGTTTTAGCTGTTGAAGATGGTAAGCGCAAAGAGGTGTTTTTCGGTGTCTATCGTTATAACCGGGAGAGGTACTTCCTTGAGCTTGAAGGACATGCAAAACCCGTGGACCTGGCCCCTTTGTTGTTAGAGAGAGTGCCAGACCTCTTTGACGCATCAAAAAGGGTAGTTGCAACTGGAGGCGGTTTAGCTAGATACGGTGATCAGTTGTCTTTTCCCTCCTCGTTTTACTTCGATGGTAGTGCGGGTATGGGTCAAAGCGCTGAAGCTCTTGCTAAGTTGTCCTACTTTGAGTTCTGCGCTGGCAAGGCGAAAGATCCAAAGACAGTGGCGATCAAGTATCTGCGCGACGCCGATGCGCGCGCTAACTACTTGATACTGCGAGTACAAGACTAAGGGAGTGAAGTTGAAGCGTAGCGCGTTAGTCGCAGACGTGATCGTCGTTCCAATGAGAAAGAGGCACCTGACCCAGGTTATGAGGATCGAAGCCAAGGTGTATCCACGACCTTGGTCACTTGGGATTTTTCTTTCAGAACTAAACCTCACTGATTCTAGACACTACTATGTGGCTCAGTCGGGTCGGAAGGTAGTAGGGTACTGTGGCATGATGACGGCCGTTGGTGAGGGTCATATCACCAACATCGCTGTAGATCCTGAGTTCTGGGGTATACAGGTGGCTACACGACTTCTCGTAAACGCATTTGAGGTAGGACTAAGAACTGGGGTAAAGGATATGACTCTTGAGGTCAGAGCTTCCAACTCTAGGGCACAGAGACTGTACTTCCGCTTCGGGTTTGTTCCTGTCGGTGTTCGTAAAAGTTACTATAAGGAGAACAATGAAGACGCAATTGTTATGTGGACTTACAACATCGACTCTCCTTCTTTTGAGGCGAGACTTCTTGAGATCAAAGAGGGTTTGAACGTAGGTGAGATCACTGGAAATAGCTGATGAACTCGACTTCCCGAAGAATCTTTGTGTGCTTGGGATCGAGACCTCCTGCGACGAGACTGCGGTAGCGCTGTTGAAAGACGGTGTAATCGTTGGAGAAAAGGTGATGTTTCAAAACGATCTTCACGCAGACTTTGGTGGTGTAGTTCCTGAACTGGCCTCAAGGCAGCATGCAAGAACGATATCTGATGCAATTTCGCAGACCATAGAGCAGTCGAACACGAAGGAGCCGGAGCAAGTACTTGATGCTATTGCCGTTACCTATGGACCTGGCCTTGCTGGATCTTTGATGGTCGGCGTATCTGCTGCAAAGGCATTGTCTGTGGCATGGGATGTACCGTTGGTGGGAGTGGACCATATGGAAGGGCACCTTTTTGCAGGTACTTTATTTAGGTCGATTAAGCTGCCCTCTTTAACGTTGCTTGTCTCCGGCGGGCATAGCCAGCTTATTGATGTTCAAGCACCGGGAGTGTATAAGTATCTTGGTGGAACTCTAGACGATGCAGCTGGAGAAGCTTTTGATAAGGTTGCACGTCTGCTTGGGCTACGATTCCCTGGAGGGCCTGAGATCGAACGGCTCTCTCACTCTGGTGATGCATCGAAGATAACTTTTCCAAGGGGCCTAAAGGGCAACTCTTTGGATATGTCTTTCTCTGGTCTAAAGACCTCGGTGCTTAGATACCTTGAGAAGAATCCTGAAGCAAGAGCTGAAGACGTTGCTGCTGCCTTCCAAGAGGCGGCGGTAGGTTCACTCGTTGATAAGGTGGCGTTAGCGTTAAAAAAAACAAGGTATCGATCGGTCGTGATAGGAGGAGGCGTAGCTGCAAACTCTCTTTTGAGAGCTAAGGTAGTGACACTCTGTAACAAGGCCGGAGTTGAAGCCGTGATACCGCCTAAGAACTTGTGTACAGATAACGGAGCGATGATAGCTGCGGCCGGCGCCTACCGCTTTATTTCCGGCTTTGTGTCTCCTCTTGACCTGTCCATTAACCCTTCCTTGAACCTCGTCTGAGCGTTATAACGAAGTGGTTGTGTAAAAACTTTGTTATCTTTGGCGGAAATTAGCACTCAAGAGGCTAGAGTGCTAAGTGGTCATTAAGAGGCTTGATTCAACCAAGGAGGCTTGAAGTTATGAAGCTCCATCCCATGGAGGATCGTATTGTTGTTAGGCCAGCTGAGTCTGAGGAGCGTACTGCTTCTGGACTCGTAATTCCTGACACTGCGAAAGAAAAACCACAACAAGGTGAGGTTCTCGCTGTCGGCCCAGGTCGACGAGCTGAGACAAACGGAGAGATAATACCTCTTGACGTAAAGGTCGGAGATCGTGTGGTCTACTCAAAGTATGGTGGAACCGAGATTTCGATAGATGGGGAAGACCTATTAATTCTGTCCTCGCGTGACGTATTAGCCAAGGTGGAGAAGTAAAGATGGCGAAGATGTTAAAGTTCGATGAGGCCGCAAGGCGCGGACTCGAGGCGGGAGTGAATAAGTTAGCCGATACGGTTAAGGTTACTCTTGGACCAAAAGGTCGCAACGTAGTCCTCGACAAAAAGTTTGGCGCACCTACCATAACTAATGATGGCGTGTCTATAGCTCGAGAAATTGAACTTGAAGATCCATTTGAGAACATGGGAGCCCAACTTGTAAAAGAGGTTGCTACCAAAACTAACGATGTAGCCGGTGACGGAACCACGACTGCTACAGTCTTAGCCCAGGCGCTTATTCGCGAGGGACTGAAGAACGTAGCGGCAGGTGCTAATCCGATGTCTTTGAAAAAGGGAATCGAAAAAGCTGTAAAGGCCGCTTCAGACTCGATCTCTGCTCAAGCGAAACCCGTAGAAGGTAAGCAGGACTTTGCTCAGGTCGCGTCGATATCTGCAGGCGATCCCGCTATAGGGGAAGTTCTCGCGGAGGCGATCGATAGGGTCGGTAAAGACGGTACGGTAACCGTCGAGGAGTCAAATACCTTTGGGCTAGAGCTTGAGTTTACTGAAGGTATGCAGTTTGATAAGGGATATCTTTCACCTTACTTTGTAACGAATCCCGATCGTCAAGAGGCAGTTCTTGACAATCCGTACATCTTGTTCTACGGTTCTAAGATCTCATCAGTGCATGAGATGCTACCTGTCCTGGAAAAAGTAATGCAAGGTGGTAAAACACTTCTTATCATTGCTGAGGACATAGAAGGCGAAGCTCTTGCTACGTTGGTAGTGAATAAGATTCGTGGAACCTTCTCTTCTGTAGCGGTAAAGGCGCCAGGTTTTGGTGAGCGTAGGAAGGCTATGTTGCAGGACATGGCCGTTCTAACTGGTGGCCAGGTGATCTCTGAGGAAGTTGGCCTAAAGCTTGAGAATGCAACCTTGGATCTTATGGGTCAGGCTCGTCGTATCGAGGTAACAAAGGACGATACCAAGATAATCGGCGGAGGCGGAACGCCAGAGGAGATCAACGGTAGGGTTGCTCAGATCCGTCGTGAAATTGAAGAGACCGACTCTGATTGGGATCGAGAGAAGCTTCAAGAGCGTCTGGCTAAACTCGCCGGTGGTGTAGCTGTAGTCAAAGTTGGTGCAGCCACGGAGGTGGAACTAAAAGAGAAGAAGCATCGTATAGAAGATGCTCTCTCAGCCACTCGTGCCGCTATTGAAGAAGGTATCGTTGCTGGAGGCGGTACTGCGCTTCTTAGAGCTCGCTCTAAGGTCGTAGAACTCGCAGGCACACTCGAAGGTGATGAGGCTGTCGGTGCTAGTATCGTCGCTAAAGCACTTGAGGAACCCCTTAAGTGGATCGCCTACAACGCCGGCCTTGAGGGTCCAGTAGTTGTTCAGGCTGTGGAGCGCGAAAGCGGTGCATACGGTCTAAACGCTCGCACAGGTGAGTACGAGGACTTGGTGAAAGTTGGAGTGATCGACCCTGCTAAGGTGACTCGCTCGGCTCTTCAAAATGCCGCATCTATAGCTGCTTTGTTGCTAACCACCGAGGCTTTAGTTGCCGAGAAACCCGCACCTAAAGATAGTGCCGCCGCCGCAGCAGCCGCCGGTGGAATGGGTGGAATGGGTGGAATGATGTAAGACGCCTTTGAAACACATAGGCGAGTTACTCTCTGAGAGCAGGTTCAGTTTTGAACCTGCTCTCTTTATGTTCGGGTCTATTTAAGGATTGACTTTGTGACGGATCCCTCGACTTTATTCGATTTGATATCCTACGCCCGGTTTTGTCTTTATGATCTCTTCTCCGTAAGGCTCCAGTTTTTTCCTAATTCGATTGACATAGACTCGGAGATAGTTAGTCTCGGCGTAGTAGTCAGTACCCCATACCTCTCGCAGGAGGTCCCTATGGGTGAAGGTTTTGCCGATGTGTGAGGCAAGAACGTATAGTAGGTCAAACTCCTTGGCAGTTAGGTTGACGTGGACGTCATCTACCAGCACTTCGTGTTTGATACTATCGATGGTGACGTGGGGGCCAAGGTGGATTGTTGGTGAGCCGTCTGCAAGACGGCTTGAGTGCATCTCAATGTGACGTAGGGCGACCCGCAACCTAGCCAGGAGCTCTCCCATTGAAAATGGTTTAGTGACGTAGTCGTCGGCTCCTAAGTCTAGGGCTTTGATCTTACGTTCTTCATCTGAGGTAGCTGACAGTACGATGATCGGAACAGAGCTAAAGGTTCGAAGAGCCTTACAGAGAGAGAGTCCGTCCATATCCGGTAGTCCGAGATCCAAAATAATGGCGCTAGGACTCGACTCAATGACTGATTGAATACCTCTCTCTGCGTCAGATGCGTAAAGAACCTCGTACCCTTTGGAGGTCAGTCCTATCCTGAGTGCAGTGAGGAGAGCGGGGTCGTCGTCGATGACGACTACTTTATGAACGATAGCGCTCATTAGGGCCTTTTGATGTTGAAGATGTTGTTTTAGGTACAGTGAAGTAGAACGTTACTCCGTCTTTTCTCATTGAATCAACTCCTAGTACTCCTCCATGCAGTTCTATGAAGGTCTTTGCGATCCATAGTCCCAACCCTTCCGACCTTCTTGAGCGTTCAGTACCCTGTAGCATCTCGAATATATCACCCATTATGTAGTTAGGGATCTCTGGGCCATAATCAGTTATCTCGACCTTAAAGTGGTCTTCGTTTTCGATGAGGCGCACTTCTACAGGGCGATCTTTGGGGCTATAGCGTAAGGCGTTTTCCACTAGATTTGCTGAGACCCTTCCAATGAGGGAGGTATCTATGCTTACGTCCTGGCTAAAGTTATCTTGCCCCATGAACTTAACGCGTCCTAGGGCCTCGTCACCAAGAGTTCTGACTCCCTCAGCGATAGCTTCGAATAGGTCGCTATTTGAAAGTCGAAGGATCAAGATGCCAGACTCTATCTTGCTAGCGTCTAGAAGATTAAAGACCATCTGTGTGAGCCGATCCGTCTGGCTGAGTACTGTATCTAAGAGGACTTTAAAGTCCTGATCTTGGAGTTTGAGGTCTGAGTCTACAAGTACAGAAGCTGCCGCTTTGATCGAAGAGAGTGGTGTGCGAAGATCGTGGGAGACCGTCGCTAGCAGAGTCTTTCTCCATCTATCGACCTCTTCCAAGATCCGACTTTTTTCAGCTTCTTGGTCCAAGATTGCTTTGTGTAAAGAGATTGCGCACTGATCGATGAAGACCTGCAAAAGATTTGCTTGTACCCTTGTAAGCTTGCTTCCGCTTACTACTAAAAAGCCCACTAGGATACCGCCTGAGCTTAACGGTAGTCCCATCGTGACTTTGTTAGTATCTTTCAAACTTGTGATACGTAGCTGTGAGACTAGCTCCGCACTTTTTTGTGGGGTTATTGATGACATGACCTTCTCATCGATCGGCTCACCGATATGGACCATTGTTTTGAAGGTTCCTTCTGGTTCTGGTGTAGATATAGAGATTGATTCAAAGTTGAATACCTCAAAAAGTGCGTTAGCGGTTGTATTGGCTACGGTTAGTGGGGAGCGTTGGCCAATGAGTTCTTGGGAAAATTCCATCAGTCTTTTAGTCTCCTCTCTCGCTTGATCCGCCCTTCTTTTTGCGATTTGAAGATCAGAGACTACCTTAGACACGATGAGCATGACCGTTGCATATACCCCAAGAGCTACCCAGTTTTGACTAGCTCCCACTGATAGCGTATAGTACGGTGGAATAAAGACATAGTCGTATATGAGAAATCCGACTATGACGTCGGTGGCTCCCACGATAAATCCGCCTAGAGAGACACCTACAACTACTGGCACGATAAGGATTAAAGCTGTGGTTGCAACCGATAACGAGGACCGTATAGGCATAATTGCGATGGTAAGGAGGAGAAACAGAAGTAGGGAAGCTGCTACTCCAAGGTATGGCCTTAGGAGTTTGGGTACGAGGTCCATACCTCTACATGCTACTTTATCGACTCTATCTTGGTAGGGTATGGAACATGCCAACGTAGTTTTGGAGGTTCAAAGTTGGAGCGAGGAACCTTGGTGGATCCAACTGGTAGGTTTCGGATATATCTAGGTGCTGCCGCCGGAGTGGGTAAGACCGTAGCGATGTTAGACGAGGGTTACCGTCGCCGGCAGCGCGGTTCTGACGTCGTGATAGGTTTCGTCGAAACCCATGGCCGAGCTCACACCCAAGCAAAACTTGAAGGACTTGAGACTCTCAGTCGAAAGACTGTTCGCTATCGAGACTCTACCTTTGAGGAGATGGATCTAGACGCGGTGCTAAAACGAGCACCTCAAGTGGTACTGATAGATGAACTTGCTCATACCAACGTTCCGGGAAGCGGACGACACGAAAAAAGGTGGGAGGACGTACTCGAAGTCCTAAGTAACGGGATCTCCGTTATCACTACATTAAACATCCAACACCTTGAGTCAATCGCTGATGCAGTGGAGGAGTTTGTGGGAGCGAAGATTAGAGAGAGGGTTCCTGACTGGGTTGTACGAAGAGCTGATCAGATCGAACTGGTCGACTCGTCACCAGAACAGCTGCGTCGACGACTTCTACATGGAAATGTGTATCCGCCTGATAAGGTTGAAGGTGCACTATCCAACTTTTTCCGCTTTGAGAACCTTTCAGCACTTCGTGAGCTTGCCCTCAGATTCGTAGCAGACGAGACTGAGGAAGAGATGCTTACCTACTTAGACAAGTTCCATAGTTCCAAGTCGTTTGAGAGTACAGAGAGAATCATGGTCGGTATTACTGGCGCTCCAGGTACCGACAGAGTCCTACATAGAGCTGCTCGTATGGCGGCTCGGGCTCGTACGCCTCTCATGGTTGTACATGTCTTTCAAGATGAGAACCAACCAGAGCTTGCCACACTTAAAAAGACTTGCGACGATCTCGGAGCAACCTTATTTGAAGTCTACGGAGACGACGTTGCTCGTGCTCTCTCCGACTTTGCGATCGAGCATAGAGTAACTCAAATAGTTCTAGGAGCCTCGCAGAGGAGCCGAGTCACAGAACTCCTGAAAGGTTCATTGTTAAACAAGTTGTTAAGGATGGCGGGAGGTGCAAGTATCGACGTACATATAATTGCCCAACGTGACGTTTCTTTGGCTAAGACTCAGTTAGAAGGCACTGACGAGTCATAGTCGATTCTTCGTATGAGAGAGAGGCAAAAGATTGGCCAAACTGAACGATACTGTGACACGATCAGTCAGTGGCTCCTATGTCGGCCTTCGACGTTACCTTGAACCATGATGATATCTTTATCCATCTTGCCGTTAGTCTCTTTTGTTATTTGGGTCACGGCAAGTTGCGACTATTATCTATCAAATTAGAGGTCCTGTGAATTTACTGTTTAGTTAGAGTTCTAACGATCGTTTTGGAAGCGTTCTCGGAAAGTGAGGCTCGGTGGCAGAGGTTGAGATTGGGATTGGAAAGTCTGGTCGGAGAGCCTATGGATTTGATGATATAGCCATCGTGCCATCCCGACGGACTAGAGATCCTGAAGACGTCGATATCTCCTGGGAGATCGACGCTTATAAGTTCGATATTCCTCTTATGGCCTCGGCTATGGATGGAGTGGTAAGTCCCGCGACTGCCATTGAGGTCGGTCGACTGGGTGGCGTCGGTGTACTAAATCTTGAAGGTCTTTGGACCAGGTATGAGGATCCAGAGCCTTACTTGAAGGAGATAGCCTCTTTAGATTCAGATAAGGCAACTGCTCGAATGCAGCAGATGTACTCAGAAGAGATAAAGCTTGAGCTTGTTACCGAACGCATAAGAGAGATAAAGGCAGCAGGAGTTGTAGCCTGCGCCTCGGTTACTCCACAGAGAACCAAGGGCTTTATGAAAGCGATCTTGGAAGCAGAGTTGGATATCTTGGTCATACAGGGAACGGTTGTATCGGCGGAACACGTCTCTAAAACGTCTGAACCCTTGAATCTCAAGAGTTTTATACGGGAGCTTGAGATTCCAGTGATCGTAGGGGGCTGTGCGTCGTACCAAGCAGCGCTACACCTGATGCGAACGGGAGCGGTAGGTGTACTAGTTGGAGTTGGACCCGGTAACGCGTGTACTACAAGAGGTGTCCTTGGAATCGGGGTTCCTCAGGCTACAGCTATTGCCGACGCTGCCGGTGCCAGAATGCGACATCTCGATGAGACTGGTGTATACGTACATGTTATCGCTGACGGTGGCCTGAGCAAAGGTGGAGACGTTGCTAAGGCTATTGCATGCGGAGCTGATGCTGTTATGATGGGGTCTCCGTTAGCCTCGGCCTATGAGGCGCCGGGGCATGGATACCACTGGGGAATGGCTACTTTCCATCCTACGCTGCCTCGGGGAGCAAGGGTAAAGACAGAACAGAGAGGTTCTCTAAAGGAGATTCTTCTAGGACCAGCGCATGAAAACGATGGAAGACTGAATCTCTTTGGGGCACTTCGAACCTCAATGGCTACGTGTGGATACGAGACACTCAAAGAGTTCCAAAAGGCAGAGGTGATGGTGGCTCCAGCTCTACAGACTGAGGGCAAGGCACTGCAACAGAGTCAAAAAGTTGGGATGGGGCACTAGCGGTTGAAAGAGATTCGAACCTCGCCGGTTCTCGTAGTTGATTTCGGCGCTCAGTATGCTCAAGTAATCGCAAGACGAGTTCGAGAGCTGCACGTCTACTCAGAGATTGTTCCCCATAACATCTCAGCGGGTGATGTGATCGCGAAAAATCCGGCAGCGATAGTTCTTTCAGGTGGTCCTAAGTCTGTCAACCAAGAGGGAGCACCCTCTTTGGACACTGACATATATGAGCTAGGTGTTCCTATTCTTGGAATATGTTACGGTGCTCAACTTCTGGCCAGAGATCTAGGTGGAGGTGTTGCAAAGAACACTGTCGGTGAGTATGGCAGAACGTCCCTTCATCGTCATAAAGACGTCGAGTCTCAGTTACTGCAGTCTTTACCTCAAAAGTTCTCTGTATGGATGAGTCACTTTGATGCAATATCGAGACCCCCGCTTGGAGCTCTTTCCTCCGCTAGTACTAAAGACTCAACAGTCGTGGCGTTTGAGGACGTAAAGAGGCGCTTTGCTGGAGTACAGTTCCATCCCGAGGTGACCCATGGCGAGTACGGCAAAGAGATACTTTCGAACTTTTTGTTCGAGATCGCTGGCGTTTCAAAGGCTTGGACTAACTACTCGATCATTGAGGAAGCCGTGAAGGAGGTCCGAGATCAGGTTGGCGATCGAAAGGTCATCTGTGCACTGTCAGGTGGTGTCGACTCCTCAGTGGCAGCGGCTCTGGTGCACGAGGCCGTCGGGGACCAACTTACCTGTGTGTTTGTTGATACGGGCCTCATGCGCGAAGGCGAAGTAGAAGCTGTTGAGAAAACCTTTAGAGATCAGTTCTCAATAAAACTTATAACCGTAGACGCTCGGGAGCGATTTTTCGAGGTCTTACGAGGTGTTGAAGACCCAGAGGTAAAGCGCAAAGCGATAGGAGAGACCTTTATTCGAGTCTTTGAGGAGCTACGTCCAGAGATTCAAGACGCTTCCGTGCTTGTGCAGGGAACGTTGTACCCAGATGTAATTGAGTCTGGCACCTCTACGGCAGCTAAGATTAAGTCGCACCATAACGTTGGGGGACTCCCAGACGTGATGAGCTTTGATCTGGTCGAACCACTTAGATGGTTGTTCAAAGACGAAGTACGATCGGTAGGGTCAGAGCTTGGCTTGCCGAACGAGATCCTTTGGCGTCAACCCTTTCCAGGGCCTGGATTGGCTGTTAGAATTTTGGGCGAAGTAACGCCTGAGAGTGCCGAGACTCTTCGTAAAGCTGACTTGATCGTCTCCGAAGAGATCCAAAGAGCGAACCTCACAAAGACTCTGTGGCAAAGTTTTGCAGTCTTGGTCGCAAATGTAAAGACCGTAGGTGTTATGGGAGATGAACGAACCTATGAGTCTCCAGTGATTCTAAGAGCTGTGACCTCTGAAGATGCGATGACGGCTGACTGGGCGAGACTGCCATACGAGGTGCTGGAGAGCATCTCTCAACGCATTATCGCAGAGGTCCCTGGAGTCAATAGGGTTGCCTATGACATAACCTCAAAACCTCCTGGAACTATAGAGTGGGAGTAGAGTAAAGGTCGGGGAGGTTGTAAGTTGGCGAGTCAGATCTTAGATGGGTTGACCGCCGCACAGATGGAGGCAGTCGTCTGCGACAGGGGTCCAGTGTTAGTTGTAGCTGGAGCAGGATCGGGAAAGACACGGGTTTTAACCCGGAAGATGGCCTACCTTATAGAGATCGGCGTATCGCCTTATGCTATGTTGGCGATAACCTTTACCAACAAAGCCGCACAAGAGATGCGAGAACGTGTAACTGCTTTGGTTGGCGATAACGGTCGTTCGATGTGGGTTTCAACCTTCCATTCGGCAGCCCTTCGAATGTTGCGATCTCATCCTGAGCCTGTGGGGCATCGTCCTTCCTTTGTAGTGTACGACCAAAGTGACGCGAGAAGGCTCATGGAGTACGTCATTAGAGACATGGGTTATGACACTAAGCGATTTTCACCTAGGGGTGTGCTCTCGATAGTGTCCCAAGCGAAGTCTTTGTCTCTAACCCCAAAAGAGTATGAGGGGATGGCCATGGGCCAGTACGAGAAGACTATCGCGAAGCTATATACAGCCTATCAAGATCGCCTTCTGTCGTGCAATGCTCTTGACTTCGACGATATCTTGATAAAGACCTACGAGCTACTTCATGAAAATCCTGAGATAGCTAGCTACTACCAACGCAAGTTTGACTATGTACTTGTTGACGAGTTTCAAGATACTAACGAAGTCCAAAGTCGATTAGTCGAGATACTTGCGAAACCTGATGACAACGTCTTTGTAGTTGGTGACTCTGATCAATCGATATACGCCTTTAGAGGCGCGCAGGTTAGTAATATCTTGGAGTTTGAGAGTCGTTACGTAGGGGCAAAGGTTGTCGTCTTGGAGGAGAACTTCAGGTCTACTCAAGCGATTTTAGACGTTGCGAACGCATCGATAAGTCGTAATAGGTCCCGCTACTCAAAGAATCTGTTTAGCTCTAAAGGAATCGGTGACAAGGTCAAGGTGGTCAAAGCCTCCTCTGATCTCGAAGAGGCTAACTTTGTAGCGTCAGAGATTTTGTCTATGACTTCAACAGGGAGTGCTAGTTTTCGTGACTTCGCGGTATTTTACAGAGCAAACTCTCAGAGCCGTGCCGTTGAAGAGATCCTTATGCAAAGAGGGGTTCCCTTCCAGGTTGTAGGTGGAGTTCCTTTCTATGAGCGTCGAGAGATAAAAGACGTCATCTCTTATCTACGATTGATAAGTAACCATAACGATGAAGTCTCACTTAAGCGGGTGATTAATGTACCTAAAAGACAGATTGGAGACGCGACTCTATCAAAGATAAGTGAGATGCAACGAGACTTGGGCATGTCTCTCTATGAGACTCTTTCCTTGGCAGAAGCGGCTGGAGTGTCGAAGCGGACCTGTAAGCAGATAGACGCATTTGTGCAGATTATTCGCCAAGGGTCGGATCAAATCGTTGAGGAAGAGACTCCGCTTGGTATCTTGGACTTTGTTCTAGAGGCCTCTAACTATCTTGAGATGCTTAAAGCTGATACGTCTCATGAAGGCGTTGGGAGACTGGAAAATATCGAAGAGTTGAGGAGAGTGGTAGATGAGTACGCATCTCTGCAGTCCTTTTTAGAGAACGCTGCCTTGCACTCAGCTGTAGACGACTTGGACGACTCCTCTAAGGTTACTATCATGACGCTTCACGGCGCAAAGGGACTTGAGTTCGATACAGTCTTTATGCTTGGTCTAGAGGACGGACTCTTCCCTCACCTGCGGTCGCTGATTGACTCAAATGGAGTTGAGGAGGAACGACGACTATTCTACGTTGGTGTAACGCGAGCTCGACGGCGACTGTATCTAGTACATGCTAAAACGCGCCGTTCCTTTGGAGAGACGACTTACAATCCTCCCTCGAGATTTCTTGAAGAGATCTCAGACGAGCTGTATGATACGGTAGACCTCGGTGATTTCGGTACTGTTACACAGAGCTACGGCGACGCCTCCAATCGGAGAGATCTTGGGAGAAACTACCAGTTCCAAGGTCGAACGAAGGGTTTTGAGGCGAGTATCTCCCAAGCGAGCCCCGGCGAAGTAGTGTTTCATCGAAAATGGGGTGAAGGACTAGTTCTAGAGCGCATTGGAACTGGAGAGAAGGCCGAGGTTGTCGTCAACTTTGAGGAGGTTGGTGAGAAGCGCCTCTTGGCACTGTACGCAAACCTCAAGGTAATTGGGAAAGCTCGTTAGTTACACAGCAGTGAGGTTTGGGTGGTTGGAGCGGTGCCGTAACCCTATACAAGTGACCTTTCGCTACCCACGTGTTGCGATAGTGCAAAATTGTGATTAGGATCTGCCCTTGTGGAACGTCCTTATCGTGTGGTGGTAGCCAAGCCTGGGCTTGATGGTCATGACCGTGGCGCCAAAGTAGTTGCAAGATCTCTTCGAGATGCTGGTTTTGAAGTCATCTACACCGGACTACATCAGACCCCAGAGCAGATAGTGCAAACTGTTGTACAAGAAGATGCAGATGCTTTAGGGCTATCTCTGTTGTCTGGAGCCCACTTGACTCTGGTGCCCAAGATTACGAACGCTCTGGCAGCTGAGGGTCTAGATGATGTCGTGGTCGTCGTTGGTGGAATTATCCCTGAAAGCGACGTTCAAAAGTTGAAAGAGGCAGGAGTCAAGGAGGTGTTTACACCTGGGTCTTCTCTTCTCTCGATCTCAGCTTGGCTAGAGAAGGAGTTGGACGAGAGAGAAGTACGATCTAATTCGTAGAGATTTTGAGTATAGGACGACTTTTAGTCCCCAAGTTTGATAACTCGTGAAAGAAGGAGAGAATT
>JAJYGI010000029.1 GCA_021790735.1 Actinomycetes bacterium
AAGGTAGAATCCTCCCTCAGGCAATTTGACGTCGAGACCAACATCCACAAGTGCCTGGCTCATAATCAAAAGTCGCTCCCAATAACGCGTTCGTTGAACCGCCACGTGAGTGTCGTCTGAGAACGCACCAGCAGCCGCTTCTTGAATAGGACCAGGAACCATCATGCCGGAGTGCTTGCGAACCTCAGAGATAAACTCCACTAGCTCTGGATCTCCCGCGTAGGTACCCACCCTAAGACCTGCAAGGTTGGATCGTTTGGAAAGGGAGTGGACAGCCAAGATTCGGCGGGAACCAAACTCTAACGCCGAAATCGGACGCTCGTCCCAATAAAAATCCGCGTAGCATTCGTCAGAGGCCACGACGACATCGTGGCTTTGAGCCCATCTTACTGCATATTCCATCCCAGATATCTGACCAGATGGGTTAGAAGGTAGATTTAGCCATAGCACCAACGCGTCTTCTATAACGTCTTTGGGTAACTCATCTAGTAGCAAGACTCCATCATCGTCTTGGGGAACTTTAAAAGGTACACAACCAGCTAGCAAAGCTCCCATTTCATAGGAAGGATATGAGATCTCAGGGAAAAGAACCGTTCTCCTGGTCGAATCATACAAGCTTAGGTACTTCGGCACTGCAACGATAAACTCCTTAGAGCCGAGCGTCGCACCTACGCAACTTGGATCAACATCTACACCGAAGCTCCTTTTCATCCATCTAGAGGCCGCTCCTCTCAGTTGCAAGGTTCCAAAAGATGGCGGATAGCCTCTCTCCTTCCCTGAGGTAGCAAGTGTCGAGGGGACGAACAAAGGAGGAGGATCAATAGGAGTACCGATCGATAGATCGACAGTCTCAACGAACGCCGCTCGTGCTGAAGCCCTAACCTCGTTGAGTTGATCGTAAGGGTATTGAGGGAGCTGAAAGCTTGATGTCGGCACTGAACGATAATACATAGCTAAGGTAGTTTACCAATGCTTGACCGTTTTGAAGGCACACATACCAAGGCGATCAAGCCGCATCTTCAAACCTTGAATCATGAGTATCACTCAAGCAGCAACAAACCTAACGGATTTGAGACCTCATCGATAATTAGCAACTTGTTCATCTGTATTACTTACCACAACAACTCTTTACAAGAAACCGGCCGTAGCTCTAAACCTCCTAAAACAACAAGCCGGAGAACTAAAAACAACAGCTGCTACTGACCACACAGAGCGGTCTCAACTCCGTAGTATCTAACCGCGCCGCACCTTAGTAGCGCAGCAGCCTATGAGCCAGGCAGGCCTTACCTGAGTATCGAGTCCAGTTGCGACTCGGATTGCTATGGGCTAGTGAATCTTTGTGTTAGTAACCTTGTATTGATCAAGTTGATACTAGATATACGAGGTAGGTATCTGTTTTTAGAGGTGTTGAAGCGAAAACGCTAGATCAACCAAGTTTCAACGGCTAAAAGGTCGACTCCTATGTGTTTCCCGACAAGATCTAACTCACGGGGTTGCACTGGAGCTATTGGAGTTTTATCCGACTCCTAGCCTCTCACTGAAACGCTGATGCAAATGCATCTCGAACGATAGCGAGTACGGACCGCAACCTCTCTTCATCTTCTGACTAATTTGTGCGACCTTTGAGCAATCTCTTTGAGATTACTAACCAAGTAAGACCATTAAAAATCTCGGATGTATAAGTAATGCATTCTTTCGTTCAAGGTCTATCGACTATCTCGCTAGAGATTGAACTGTCCATCAGCAAGACTCCCTGACTTACGATCACTAAGCATCTTCTCCAAAAGACCAAGAGACGCCGGATCCAACCTCACTAGCACGTTGATATTAGTTTCGTCGCTTCGCTCCGAAAGAATTTCACCTTCTCTATGCAAAAACGCAAGGATCTCACCGTGTTCGATCGGTACCGACACCTCCTTTAACACCGTTCTCCTTCTGAGTCGAGTCGACACTTCGCTCAAAAGATCTGGCACACCGGTGCCTTCTTTGGCCGAGATATAGATAGCATCAGGGATGTCACCCTCGAAAGGAAGTTCTCCAACTACACGATCCATCTTGTTTAGTACCACAACCTCTTCGATACTGCCAGCCCCGATCTCTGCTAAAACCTCTCGAACCGCCGCCATCTGTTCAACTGCACTTTTTGAGGATCCATCCACCACATGGATCAGAAGGTCTGCCTCAGAGATCACCTCTAATGTAGATTTGAATGACTCTATAAGTTGATGAGGGAGTTTCTTTATAAACCCAACTGTATCGGTGAGGGTAATTACCTCGCCACCTGGAAGCGGTAGCCGCCGAGTACGAGGATCCAAAGTCGCAAACAGCCGATCTTCAGCCAATACGTTAGCGTCTGTAAGGACGTTCATCAACGTCGATTTTCCTGCGTTTGTATATCCTACTAGCGAGACAGTCGCTCCCCTTGAACGAACCCTTGAACGCCTCTGCAACTGTCTAGTACTTTGGATCTCTCGAAGTTCACGCCGTAGGGTAGACATCCGCTCAAGCAAGCGTCTACGGTCTTCCTCTAGTTTAGTCTCACCAGGACCTCTAGTCCCGATACGACCAACCTGCTGAGATAGCGACCTTCCCTTCCCACGTAGTCTTGGGAGTCGATAAGAAAGCAGAGCCAGCTCCACTTGAGCTTTTCCTTCGGGGGTTGAGGCGTTTTGTGCAAACACATCTAATATGACAGCAGTTCGGTCAATTGCTGTTCTACCAAAGATTTTCTCGAGGTTGCGTTGTTGAGCAGGAGATAGTTCTTCATCGAAGACCACCGTATCTACATCTAGCTCCTCAGAGAGCCTATGGATCTCTTCCGCCTTACCGCCTCCTACGTAGGTCGCAGGGTCAGGACGATCTCTGCGTTGAATAACACGTCCTACAACAACTGCGCCTGCAGTATCAACGAGCAAAGCGAGCTCATCTAGATCGCTCTCCACCTCTTCGTACCCTTTTGAACCAAGAGCCACTCCAACTAATATGATCTTCTCTTGAAAAGAGCGCTCAATAAGCGCCATCTATCCTCACAAACCTCTAGGTTGTCGCATAAACATCTCCGATATAGCTCGACGGACCTTCGAGCCACAGATACTCACCTTCTGGATCGTTTCCCACCCAAAGCGATCCGCCCGGATTCAAGACCTCTACTTTTAAAACACCAAGGTGTCCTTGGGAGACCGCAATATAAGTAGCTACCGATCCTGTTCCACAAGCCAATGTCTCCCCAGCTCCACGTTCCCAAACTCGGAGGTGTACCCGCTCCGACGACTCTATGTAGATCCACTCTACGTTTACCCCAGAGTCAAGTACCTTCTCATACCTAGGTCCCAACAACTGGAGATTCAAGGACTCTAGTTGTTCTTTGCTCTCACAGGGAATCACCAGATGCGGATTACCCACATCGATAACGTACCCATCAACATCTTCGAAGTTCAAACTCTGTGCTGATGCCTTTGGCATCTGCACTTCGCTCATCAAAGTGTCAAACGTCTCATAGCCATGAATCCGAACTCTTCTCTCTCCAGCTAACGTATCCACGGTCGATTCAGAGTACAGGTCTAAAACCTCCAGGCGAACTAGGTGATGGATAAGGCACCTAAGTCCGTTCCCACTCATCTCCGCGCTAGATCCGTCAGAGTTAACTAGGTGCATATAGGGACGGCCGTTTTGTCCCCGAAACGACTCAATTACCCCGTCCGCACCGAAGCCAAACCTCCGGTCACACAAAGCTTGCACCTTCTCTGGCGGCGTTAGCAACAGGTCATCTTCGACCCATCGAATCAAAAAGTCGTTCCCCACACCTTGATACTTAGAGTACTTCGTAGTTACTTCACCTCTTCTATAACGATAGCGCAGATCAATGCTGTTTCACTATTAGTTCAAACACTTCGTTCGCATCCGCTGCCCAAAGTATTCGCTTATCTCTCCGAAGCCAGGATAGCTGCCGTTTAGCAAGGTTTTTAGTTCTTTTGATGGTTATATCGACGGCCTCTTCATACCCAATCTCACCTTTGATATAGCCCATAAGTTCCTTGTAACCGATGGCCTGAGACGCGGTCCGAGAGAGTTCAACACCGCTTTGCAGTATCTTTACGACCTCGTCCACCCATCCAGATTCAAGTTGAACCTGTATTCGATCTTCAATCCTTTGATAGAGGACGTCTCTAGGTAGATCGATCCCAAACTGAGGTACTTCGCTAACCCATGTCCTAGAAAACGCTTCGCCATAGACACTCATTAGACCAGCGGACCCAAAGGATACTTCGAGAGCACGTATAGTTCTTCTAAGGTTATTACTTTCGATCTTCGAGGCGGCTTGAGGATCTACGGAACGTAGTAAGTTGTGAAGCATCCTGGGCTCAATATAGACCCCCAAGGTCTCAAGCCAGTAGCGTAGACCAAGGTACCTAGGAGGCGGTAAGATGCCGTCTACTACGGCTCTTAGGTAAAGCGACGAACCACCAACAAAGATCGCAACTCTCTTACGACGCTGCAGATCAGATCGTATGGCATCGACAGCTCGCAAGAAGGAACCCAAGGAAAACTCTTCCTCAATGGAGACTGTGGACACCAGATGATACGCTTTACCACGAAGATCCTCATCGGTCGGCTTAGCCGTTCCGATAACGAACTCCTTATATACAGTCATCGAGTCAACAGATACCGCCTCAAAAAGTGGCCATCGCTCCATTACACGAACGGCAAGTTCCGTCTTTCCACTGGCCGTCGGTCCGACAATAGCAATAGATGTGATGTTCACCCCTAAAACATACTAAAGCAGATCCTAAGGTCTAAACCCCTTTCCAAACACAACATCAGAGACATTTACGGTTAAAGGCGGCATGATTTTACGATTGACCTATGAGTATGTATATGTGACGAAAACTACAGCTTCATCTAAAGTTCTCAAGCCCGGGACCTCCTTCGATGAGGTCTACGCTCGAGCGAGTTCAATCGCTCCAAGGGCTTTTCGCCCTGGACGGATCAGTAACCTTTGGGGTGGCGAGTGGCGAGAAGAGGGAGTGCCAAATCCCACGTATTCGCCTATAGACGGATCTCAAATTATTGGACCATCTCTACTTGAGACCGATCAAGCTGCCTCCGCCCTACAGGCCTGCGTAAAGGATCACTTCGACTGGCTAAAGGTACCTCTAAGGGAGCGTAAAGAACGAATAGGCAGGGTAGTCGATCGAATTCGAGAGAACCGAGAACTCCTAGCTTTACTTTTAGTCTGGGAGATCGGCAAGCCCTTTCAGCAGAGTTTAGTTTCAGTAGATCGCACCACAGAGGGCGTCGCCTGGTACCTTGACAACATCGATGAGATGCTCGTCGGACGCGGCCCTCTGCCTGGACCAGTATCAAATATCGCATCGTGGAACTACCCGCTATCTGTACTTGCTCACTCGATGTTGGTACAGATGCTCGCCGGAAATGCCGTTATCGCCAAGCCGCCGACCGACGGCGGAGTCGCCGCCTTAACGCTTGCAATGAGCTTTGCTGTAGATGAGGGACTACCCGTGACTCTAACCTCCGGATTAGGAGGGAAACTCTCTTCAGTCCTCGTTCGTTCTCCCGAGATCGGCTGCCTCGCCTTTGTTGGAGGTAGGGATACAGGTGGGCAGATCGCATCAGAGCTTGTGCGCACCGACAAGCGACACATGTTAGAACAAGAGGGACTAAACGCGTGGGGTATCTGGAACTTCTCTCAATGGGACCTGCTGGCAAAGGAGATCAAAAAGGGGTTCGACTACGCCAAACAGCGATGCACCGCCTACCCGCGCTACGTGATTCAACGCGACATCTTCGATCAGTTCTTGGAGATGTACATGCCTGTCGTAACGTCTTTGAACATCGGTCACCCTCTTGCGGTATCTAATCCAGATGACCCAATTCCATCGGTAGACTTCGGTCCACTTATAAACCAATCAAAGGCTAAAGAACTCTACTCAACGGTACAAGATGCAATTGAAAGAGGTGGAACCCCGCTGTATCGAGGCAGGTTGAATTCAAACAACTTTATCGACGGCCAGGACACCTCGGCATATCTAGCACCGCAGGCTATACTAGAGCCGCCAAAGTCATCTAGCCTATACCATGCAGAGCCTTTCGGTCCTGTTGATACCATCGTCCTCGTCGACACTGAAGCTGAGTTACTAGCACAGATGAACGTATCGAACGGAGCCTTGGTCTCCTCGATAGCCAGCGATGATCTCGAACTGGCAGAAAAGTTAACCGAACACGTCAACGCCTACAAGGTCGGTATCAACCGAGTCAGATCCAGAGGCGATAAGCAGGAGCCCTTTGGAGGGAAAGGAGCGTCGTGGAAAGGAGCATTCGTCGGCGGCAAGTATCTAGTACAGGCCGTTACAGAGGGACCTCCCAACGAGAAACTCTTTGGCAACTTTCCTGACCATCACACCTACCCTCCTCTGGAAGGTTAAAGCCCATACGACAAAGTAAGGTCCGGTCCCTAGGAGACTACGATACTCTGCCTGACTCGCCTACGAGAGATAGTCTCCATCACCTCACCACGCAAGAAATGTGGTGCAGCTGATCCTACGCGAACAGAGATAAGATCGCCTTCTTCGATACGTTCGCCTATTGAGGGCACGAAGTGGACTAACTTACTCTGACGAGTTCTACCGCTCATCACCGAAGCGTCTCTTTTTGAAACACCTTCGACTAACACCTCTTCACTACGACCGATCCGTGCCTCGTGTTTCTGTAGAGCCGACTCCTCGACAACACTCTTTAGAGAGTCGAATCTTCTCTGGATAGTTTGCTCGTCGAGAAACTCACCGATCATCTCTGCAGCTTTCGTTCCTGGCCTGGGAGAAAATATGAAAGTAAACGCACTATCAAAGTTCGCCTCTTCAACGACTCGAAGTGTCTCTTTAAACTCATCTTCGCTCTCACCTGGAAATCCAACGATGATATCAGTAGAGACCGCCAAATCGGGAACGATCGATCTCGCAAGTCGTAGTTTCTCTAGATACTTCTCAGCGCTATATCCACGGCGCATCGCACTAAGTACCCGATCGGAACCTGACTGTAAAGGAAAGTGAAGTTGCTCGCATACCGCAGCAGTATCGGCCATCGCCTCAAAAGTCTCTTGAATCATATCTTTTGGATGTGGCGATGTAAATCGCACCCTAGATATACCCTTTACAGATCCGACCTCTCTTAAGAGGTCAGCGAAGAGAGGGCGGATGCGTTGCGTAGAACCCGCCAGCCACTTAGAAGACGTCCAGCGATCTAAATCAGTCGCTATATCTCCTTTACGAATCCCTAACGTAATATCTCTACCATAGGAGTTTACATTCTGACCCAGGAGAGTTATCTCTCGAACACCCAGACGGGCAAGTGAACGAGCCTCGTCGACTATGTCTTTGAACGGCCTCGACACTTCTGGTCCCCGTACGCTGGGGACGATACAAAAAGCACAACTATTGTTGCATCCAGTTTGGATACTTACCCAAGCAGAGGTTGATGAGTCTCTCTTTATCGACATGGATGAAACCGTATCGTACTCACTCGGAGCCTCTAGAAACTCCATCTCTGGGGTGCTACCGCTCGCACGAGTAAGAAGTTCAGGTATTGAGGAGAGGTTGAAGGTTCCCACCACCACATCGACATAAGGAGCCTTCTTAGCAACCAGCTCCTTATCTTTTTGAGCTAGGCAACCTGCAACAACGATCCTCATTGAAGGTCGTTGGCTCTTTAGCATACTCAAGCGGCCCAAGTTCCCATAGAGCTTATTGTCGGCGTTCTCTCTAATGCAACACGTATTGAGAACAACGACATCCGCATTCTCAATATGATCAGAGGCTTCGTACCCGATATCAGAGAGAATTCCTGAGATTCTCTCTGAGTCGTGAACGTTCATCTGACAACCAAAGGTTTTAACAAAGTAGTGTTGACTCACAGACACACAGCCTAAAGGATCTCCGTCTGTAAAGGGGTACACAAGTGACCACTTCCATGTCTACTCTTCTAAGAAGCTGTCTTCACGTGTCTCGTGCACAACGCCATGAGTTAAGATGCCAGGAGCTACGTTACTTATCATCTCTCGCACCCTAAGGTCTAACTCTGACATCAACTGAGGGTTTGATCTTAGAAAAACCTTGACGTTCTCACGGCCTTGCCCTAGTTGTTCACCATCATAGGTATACCAAGAGCCTGACTTTTTGATTAGACCAAGTTCAACGCCCACATCCAGCACGGATCCTTCTCTAGATATCCCTTTGCCGTACATAATATCGAACTCTGCCTGACGAAAAGGGGGTGCGCACTTGTTCTTGACCACCTTGACGCGAGTACGGCTACCTACGATCTCAGTCCCTTCCTTTATCGCCTCGATCTTTCTAATATCTAATCGAACAGAGGCGTAGAACTTCAATGCACGACCACCCGTCGTCACCTCAGGAGAGCCGTACATCACCCCAATCTTCTCTCTAAGCTGATTAATAAAGATCGCAATAGTGTTGGACCTACTGAGCGTACCAGTTATCTTTCTAAGAGCTTGAGACATCAACCGAGCCTGCAAACCTACGTGAGAGTCTCCCATGTCCCCTTCTATCTCCGCCCTAGGAGTAAGTGCAGCAACAGAGTCGATCACTATAACATCCAACGAGCCAGAACGAATCAACATATCCGCTATCTCTAAACCCTGCTCACCCGTATCTGGCTGAGATATCAGTAGCTCATCAATATCGACACCGATTGCCTGGGCATATATCGGATCCAATGCATGTTCAGCGTCGATATAGGCGCAGTTACCACCTTGCCTCTGAGCTTCAGCTACAACATGTAACGCTAACGTTGATTTTCCCGACGACTCCGGACCAAAGATCTCTACCACTCTTCCCTTGGGAACACCACCTACACCAAGTGCTAGGTCTAAAGCCATCGCCCCAGTTGAGATAGCTTCAATAGTTAGCTGAGGACTCTCTCCCATCTTCATAATGGATCCCTTCCCAAACTGCTTCTCAATTTGGGAAATTGCTACCTCTAACGCCTTTTCTCTATCCACTTCCACTCCTCAGCTAAGCTACCTATAATCCTATACAGGTAGCTTACAAATATGTAGTTACAAAGTGGTACGACCCACAATAGTACATATGTTCTATTGTAGCGCACATTGAGGCTCTAGAGGTAAAAGCGTGGTGATTCTTTCAGATATAGACGCAAAAGATCCAGTGCCGACATAGCTGAGTACCATCGAACTCTCTCTCGATCTCCGCCAAGAAAGATTTGTTTTGTGTACACATCACCTTTTGCACTAATCCCGATCCAAACGGTCCCTGGCTCTTTACCTTCCTGACTGTCTGGTCCCGCTACGCCAGTAAGGGAAAGTCCATAGTCACTTGAGAACAACCTAGATACTCCAACAGCCATATCTGAAGCTACTTCAGATGAGATAACAGGAAGGTCTCTAACACCCAGTATCTCTCTTTTTGCCTCCGTTGCGTAGCTAACAACGCCCCCAAGAAAGTAGCGAGAGGCCCCCGGATGTGAAACAACCTTAGATGCCAGTAGCCCTCCAGTCAAAGACTCCGCTACGGAAAGTGTCGCTCCCCTGTCGTAGAGCAACTCTCCGACTACCGACTCCATCGTATCTGAGCCATATCCAAAGATATAGTCCCCCAAAGTGCTCTCCAGGATCGTCTTTTCAGCGTCTAACTTCTCATTGACCTCCGCTTCATCTGCACCTTTTGCAGTCGCTCGAACCTTGAGCCCCTCCATCCCCGACGCCAAAAACGCCAAGGTAACGTCCCCTATAGCATCGAGACGATCGATCTCCGGAGAGAGAACCTCCGCTAACTTTGACTCCGAAAGTCCCCACGTGCGGATCACCAAAGAACGTATCGTCTCTTGGGCATCCTGTCGTTTTAGGAGATCTTGGAGAACTCCGCGATCGAGCATGTCCTCAAGTTCGTAAGGCACCCCCGGCATTGCATAAAGCACCTTATTTCCAACGTTGCATATAAGCCCCGGTGCGGTGCCTTTCATCTGCGAAATTACCTCAGCACCTCTTGGAACCAAGGCTTGAAGCTTGTTATTCTCGGGCATCGGACGACCAAGGCGGCTAAAGTACGACTCGATAGTCTCAAGTACCGAAGCATCTAGTTCCAAGGGGACACCCAAAACCTCTGCAACGGCTTCACGAGTTATGTCATCTTGCGTTGGACCTAGTCCGCCACATACTATCACTACGTCACAACGCGAAAGCGCAAGACGTAGGCTCGATACAATACGAGCATGGTTGTCGCCGACCCGACTTTGATAGTAGCAGTCCACGCCAATCTCAGCCAATCGACTAGCTATAAGTGCCGAGTTCGTATCTATGATCTGACCCAACAGAAGTTCCGTTCCAACTGCAACTATCTCAGCGCGCATCGTCTGCCTTTCCTACCTGATCTATGTTACAGAGACTACCTTAGCTGTGCACATAAAGTTGAAATCGGCGTTGAGTCGAAACGGTAAGCCACTTGCACGAGTTCTCCTGGAGAGATCGCCATCACCAAAGTTTCATACCACCACTTTGCGCATAGGAAGACTGCGGCAGTTCAGTCCTCTACTTGTTCCAAAGGGTAGCTCTACGACTAACTACAGATAAAAGCTAACCACGCCACTTAACCGCAGAAGATCGCCTTCGAAAACTCTGGACGATAAGGTGCAATAGCTATAGGACTACTTCGCATCACCTAGGAAGCAAGGTTGGCATCTCTAAAGTATTGAAACGCCGAGAGCAACGCTAAAACCGTCGCTAGCACCATAAGAGGAGTCAAAAACCACGAGAACAGGTGATAGTTCGGAAGTAGCGCCAGCTCAATAACGAAGAGCTGCGACACCATTTTGAGCTTACCTAACGTTCGTGCTGGTACCGAAACTCCTCTCCTTAGGGCAAAGGTCCGATACAGACTAACCGCTAACTCTCTAACACCCATAATAAGCACTAGCCAGATCGAGATACGACCTAGATAGACTAAGACGGAAAATGTCGCAAACACCATTAACTTATCTGCTAACGGATCTAAGAAAGCTCCCGATTTTGTTGCACCTTGCTTGCGAGCTATAAAGCCATCGAAACCGTCCGTGAGAGCTAAGACAAACCACATAGCAGCCGGCCAGTAGCTTCCCTTATCGTAAAGTACAAAGAGTATAACCAGCGGAGTAGCCAGTATTCTCAGCAACGTAATTACGTTGGCAGGGGTTTTAATAGCTGTTGGACCATATACACTTCGGATCATCTATGTACACTTTAGAGCTTATTATCGGCTTCGACTACTAGATCAACACCATTAATCTCCCCAACTCTACCTGTCATAAAGCCTCCAATGACAGCTGAAGATCCGACAAAGCAGACACCATCGATCTCGGGCGCTTCTCTAAAACTACGAGCCCGACCATCCGCTTCTACAAGTACGGTGATCTCTTTACCTATTAGCGACATTCTCTTGACCCTTGTAACTCGATCTTGTATCTCACTCAACTCATTAATTCTCTCAAGAGCAAGAGAACGATCCACCTGTCCAGGAAGCCCAGCAGCAAATGTACCTTCCTCAAGCGAAAATGGGAAGAATCCGACCCAGTCAAGCTCCGCCTCTTCTATAAAGGCTTTTAACACCTCCTGATCCTCTTCAGTCTCTCCCGGATAGCCAAGAATGAAAGAGGTTCTAAAGACGGCCTCTGGACGAAGGCTACGTATCTTTTCAATCTTCCCGAGGACTGTTTTTGCTGAACCTACACGCCTCATCCTCCGCAGGTGCGGAGCGCTAACGTGCTGCAAAGAGAGATCAAAGTATGGAACCGAACTTGAGGCGACTCTCTCTATTAGAGGATCGGTTAGACCGGTTGGGTAGACGTAGAGTAGTCTCACCCATGGCACCATGGTAGAGACCGTATCGTATAGTTTGACGAGACTCGGGTGACCGTAGATATCAATCCCATAGTTAGCGAGATCCTGTGCGACCAAAACCGCCTCTACAATACCTAACTCTTCGACCTCTCGTCGGATCTCATCGATCGACTTGGACACCTGCCGTCCCCGGAACGACGGAATCGAGCAAAAGCCACAGTTCTTGTTGCACCCCTCGGCCACCTTTACATACGCCCACGGTGCTCGCGACCTTCTTCGAGGAAGGCGAAGGAGATCCATCGCAGGCAGCGGTCCAAGAGCCGATGACTCCGTATTAATACTCACCTTAGACCTACGTACAATCTTCTTCCCTAATGACGCGGCTTCGGTAAAGTCCTCCCCAAATCTGGCAACGATATCGATCTCGGGGATACTCTCCGATAGCTCTGCGTAGTAACGTTGCGCCAAGCATCCCGTCACAACCAACTTGGCGCTGTTCGACTTCATCGAGGACAACTCAAGGATAGTCTCGATCGACTCCTCTCTAGCCGCATCGATGAAGGCACACGTGTTTACAACTACCACATCAGCATCTACCACATCGCTCGCCTCTTCAAAGCCACTTGACTCAAGACGAGCCATGAGCCTATCAGAATCTACTTGATTTTTCGGGCAGCCAAGGGTTTCAAACCAGTACTTTGCCAATACACCACACCTTACAAAACACCCATCTTAGCGGGTCGACACCTCAAGGACATAGTCCAAGTCTTTTCGTCACAAAAGACCACAGCCGAACAACCACACTCCCTTTACACAACGAGTACAACGCAATGGACAGCTCCAAGTATCCCGAAAGAGGAATCGATAGAACATCCAAAACCTAACTTTTAGGACACACGTAGTGCGTCCATGTTAGAGCACCGGGCCAAACAGCCCTAGCGATAATCTCTCTACAATCCGTCAGATGTGTCTAGGTAGTCTGCAGACACAGAAGATAGCACCCTGACACCAGCGGTATCAACTCCAGCCGATATAACCCGTGCTTCGATCTTCAACCCCTTTAGATGGGTCTTCACCTCTCCTAAGATCACAGAGGAGTCTTTGGAGTCAACGAACCCTACCATAGTGGATCCTGCTCCAGACCAGGTGGCACCGATAGCACCACTGTGAAGCAGAATATCTATGATCGAAATTGCATCTGGGAAAAGTCGAGAACGTTGAGACTGATGAATTCTATCGTCGAACAATCCTTGGTTGAGATGGCTGATGTCCGACAGCGCGTGAGAAAGCAGCACTGCTCTTTGTAAGTTGAACACTGCATCTTCACGGGTTATCGAGTCGACGAGGGTTTTCCGCGCCTCTGCAGTCGCTAGTCGAGTCTCAGGTACAACCAAGATCAAACCTATCCGATCATCGATCTTCAACCTCTCAACAACAGGCTTTCCCTCCACCACTCCAGCTGCTATCAAGCCACCGTAAAACGAAGCTGCTGCATTCTCGGGGTGACCTTCCAGCTTCGTTGCTAATGAGAGTGGATCGTTAGCTCCCAAGGCGTATGCGACACCTATTGCAAAAGCCGCAGAGGATCCAAGTCCTCGAGCAAATGGAACGTCAGAGCTGACTTGGAGGTGCACATTATCGTGTCCAAGTACTTCGCGAGCTACTATCGCTCCTAGGTGTTCAGAGTTGACTTCAATGTCAGAACCTTCGCCAATAGCCGTAACCTCGAACCTGTCTGACAAGGACGCCTTTATGTCTATGTAGAGAGAGACCGCCACTGCCAATACGTCGAATCCCGGGCCCAAGTTCGCACTTGAACCAGGGACACGAACCGTACCTTCAACCATCAAACTCTCAGGCGAAGTCAAAACTATCCCTCCTAGAGGTGGGTAAGGCGATAGCTAAGCGGAGTAGCACCAATGGAGGCTCCAGCTACGAGCTCCGTTGTAAAGTGTTGTTCGCCTACTTGAATCTTCATGACGCCAACAACTTGACCCTTTTTAATCGGAGCCTTCTTCAAGGTAAACACATAGCTACTGGACTGCGAAAGTCCTGGCCACTCCTGTGCGGAGACTGTACTTTTCGATAATACGGGGATAGACCCTCTACCAGCAACCGAAACACTACCGATCACGCCGCCAGCTTTTGTAACTAACACAGTTTTTGGAACCGACGCCACCGACTTCACAAGTGTCTTTCCCATATCGAGTGCGGTTATAAGCGGTTGAAGACCCTGTTGCCCTAGGACTACTCCCACAACCTTGTCGGTAGCGCCACCGGCCACATTGACATCAGCCGCAAAAGCAAAGTCTCCACCATTTGGAGTTGATCCCGTCTTTACACCAACTATTCCGTCGTGACCGAGATCGTAGTCCACGTTATAGACCGTTCCAGCGACAGGCAGGGTTGCTTGAGGCTGGGAGACAATCTGCGCCAACACTGGGTTCTTCTCGACCAGCTCAGCGATCTTGAGTTGGTCCTTCGGAGTCGACACGGTGGTCGGAGTAAGCCCAGATGGATCAGTATAAGTCGTACCGCTTAGTCCGAGCTGTTTTGCAAAAGCATTCATCTTGGCCACAAACGCACTGACAGAGCCAGCATCCCAGTTTGCCAACGTTATTGCAATGTTATCGGCAGAAGGAATGAGAAGGGCTTGCAAGAGTTGATACTCATTGAGCACCTCACCAGGGGCTACTGCCATAACAGAGTCGACCGCGGCGAGCATCTGCTGATAGGTCTGATAGTCCGACTGAGATATGGTTATCGAAGGTCCACTTTGGCCGAGTTGAAGTGGATGGTCGTGGATTATCAACAGAGCCGTCGTCATTTTTGCGACAGATGCTATCGGTATAGGAGTGTTAGAGCCGTGCGATCCGAAGGATCCAATACCTTGAATGTCTAAAGTAGCGGAGCCTT
>JAJYGI010000099.1 GCA_021790735.1 Actinomycetes bacterium
GTGGATAGCCTTTCGCCGGAAGAGCTAAAAGATCTTGCTCTTATGATCCGATCTCAAGCACCTACGTTGAAGGTGGTTGTAGTGGGAGGGGTATACGGATCGCGCGTCGCTCTTGTCTGCTCAGTTAGAGATGGCTTTGACAGGAAGGCCTCTGACGTAATCCAAGAGGCGGCTTCACTCGTTGGAGGTGGAGTTGGTAGGCAAGCATCTTTGGCGCTCAGTGGAGGAAAAGTTACATCACGCCTAGACGATGCTTTGCGGCTCGTGAAAGACAACCTAGACGGTACTCTTTAGCGACGACGGCACTGGTATGCGTGTAGTAGGAGTCGACCTCGGTGATAAGCGTGTGGGAATAGCTGTATCTGATTCGGGGAGGACCACTGCAGTCCCATCCGATGTGTTTGTGCGCAGTGGGAATCAGAATCAAGATATGAAAAAACTCGCTAAGGTTATACAGGAGTACGAACCAAAGATTGTGGTCGTTGGAACTCCAGTGTCGCTATCGGGCGGGTCGTCAAAACAAACTCTAAGAGTGAACTCCGAGGCAAAGACGCTTTCTAAGCTACTCGATGCTGAGGTGCGGCTGTGGGACGAGAGGTTCTCTTCTCAACAAGCGGAACGACGACTTAGGGAGGGCGGACATAGCTCAAAGTCAATGCGGAAAATAGCCGACGCCCAAGCAGCCTGTATTATCTTACAGAGTTGGTTGGACGCAAGCACCACACAAAGTGCGGATGAGGAGTAGCGGGTAGAAGTTGTACTTGAACGACGATAAAAAAGAGAACGACAACGAGGCCTCAGAGACCAAAGCGTCCTCCATAGACTCTTTAGTTAGCCAGACGGAGGCCTCGAAGACCTTAGATGACGCGAAAAAAGTTAAATTCGGACGCCCACTACTGCGTAGTCCTCGATCGGTGGTCTCGAAAGTCTCGCTGATCGTTGCCGTTGTTATGCTCATCGTTGTAGCATATGGTGGTATTTACTACTATCAAAACGTTGACGGATACGCGGGTGGATCACGCGTAGTCGTACTAGTTCCTGTGGGTGACAATCTTGACTCGCTCGCAACGACCCTAGACAAGCGGGGTGTAATCTCGTCGGCAACTGTCTTTCGTGTCTATCTCCGTCTTCACGGTTATTTGGAACTCCAACCCGGTATCTACTACTTTCAAAGGCACGAACCTTACGCAAAGATCTTTGATCAGATAAAGGGAGGACCCTCTTCTTTACGACTTACCCTGATACCTGGATGGACCTTATCTGAGATAGCAGCAAAGGTAGCCAAGATCCCATACCACAGTGCGAAGGACTTCCTAAAGACCGCTACGTCCGTCACTGGATTTAGCTCCCCGTATCTTCCAAGTTCTGCCTCTAGCGTTGAAGGCCTCGTCTACCCTGATACGTACTTTGTTTCACCGTTAGAGAGCGACAGACAGCTACTTCAAACTGCAATAGATCGATTTGATCAGGTCGCCTCTGAGGTTGGACTTTCTCCTAGTGGAACCTACAACGGGTTGAGTCCGTATCAGGTTGTGGTCGTGGCTTCGATAGTACAGAAGGAGGCGACGACGGTGGGCGATATGGCAAAGGTTGCACGAGTCATCTTGAACCGTTTAGCCGCAGGCATGAACCTACAGTT
Organism: Actinomycetes bacterium; assembly: GCA_021790735.1. Taxonomy (GTDB): domain Bacteria; phylum Actinomycetota; class Acidimicrobiia; order Acidimicrobiales; family Acidimicrobiaceae; genus Ferrithrix. The sequence continues at coordinate 1,640 of JAJYGI010000099.1, forward strand.
GGACTCGACCGTAAGGTACGCTACGGGAAACTTCTCAAGCCCTCTTACACAAGCAAACCTTAATACCCCATCTCCTTTCAACACCTATGTGTCTCCTGGGCTGCCGCCTGCTCCGATCTCAGAGCCTTCGATGCAGGCACTTAATGCAGTTTTACATCCTTCTAGTGGAAGTTGGCTGTACTTTGTAGCGCTTAAAGGACACTCATCAGAGTCCTTCTTTAATACCTATGCACAGCAAGAACAAGCGATATCTCAAGCTGGCGGAGTTGCATAGTTGATGAACGATGACTTTCGACTACCGATAAGTGCAACTACGAAGCTGCTTGGAGTAGTCGGAGATCCGATATCACACTCGCTTTCACCTGAGATACATAACGCGGCTATCTTGGAGCTTGGTCTTGACTACGCCTACTTGGCGTTTCGAGTTCCCTCAGACTCCCTTGGTCGCGCTATCGAAGGAGTTAGGGGTTTAGGAGTGCGTGGACTCTCTGTGACTATGCCACACAAGGCTGATATAGGAAAGTACCTAGACTCCCTAAGTGAAGACTCCAAAGCCTTGAACTCAGTTAACGCTGTCTACTGGGACGAGTCTACGGGAAGTCTCTGTGGAACTACTACCGATGGGATTGGTTTTTTAGACGGACTTAAGTCTGAATGTAACTACGACCTTACGGGAAAGGTTATAGGTGTAGTTGGAACTGGGGGAGCAGCTAGATCCATAGTATGGGCATTGACACACCAAGAGGTTGGGGAGGTTCAAGTTCTAGGACGGAGCCGATCCAATCTAGAGCAGACTCTTGCAGTAGGCGGTGATCGATGTGTGATAGCAACATTAGAGTCACTAACGGGCTGTGACCTGATAGTGAACGCTACACCGGTAGGAATGAGTGGGCGAAGTGACGAAGGTACACTGCCTATTCCAGATTGGGTACTACGAGAAGAGATGCTGGTATGTGATATTGTCTATACGCCGCTTGTTACTGAGTTTATGAAGGTCGCTAAAGCGAAAGGATGCCGAGTTCTTGGGGGACTTCCTATGCTTTTGCACCAAGCAGCTCACGCTTTTAGACTTTTTACGGGCTTTGATCCGCCCTATGAGGCTATGGGTAGGGTGCTTCGGTCTCGCCTAGGTGGATAGGAGAGTGCACAACTATCGGGACACAACCATTCACGTTTATTTGCCTCCCGGTGTGTAAAAGTGACGCGGCGTCACTTTTACTGCCACTCGAAACCATCCGGTACTCGACGGAAAGCTGGTAAGTCGGCTGGCTCCAAGAGCCCCAGCGGCCGACACCATGGCATCCAGCCCAAAAGTTTTCAACATTGGGATCCTCGAGCCAAAAAGAATTTCCAAGTATCCAGATGGTGCCGTAAGACCCGGGGCCGGTGATCTGTC
>JAJYGI010000121.1 GCA_021790735.1 Actinomycetes bacterium
TACCCACTTTAAGTCAAGTAAAGTTCCAATAGACCCAGTTGCTTCGCATTCATTTCGGATGCACGCAACGAATAGTTTTCCCATCGAACCTACCCAGCTCAAAGACTGCGGAACTTACAAGATGAGAGTCGCTCGTCGAGACCCCGAGCCATCAGACACCTTGATGCAAGCGCTTGACGCTAGTCCACAACGAGAAGGTGTTCAACTTCCAGAGGGCAGACCGTAACGATTGGGTCCGGGTGTCGATCTAGTGAGCATAAATACAAGCAATACAAGGGAGCCGGCGACTGGAATAAGAGAGATAAAGATCCAACCTCCCGAATGGTCTGAGTCATGCAACCTCCTCACCGTCAATGCAAGAGAGGGGATGAGTGCAATAAGTCCATATAGAAGGTAAACAACGGTAAAGATGCTACTTCTTGTAATAACGTCTAAAACGATAACTACAAAGAATAAGATCAAGTTAGCTACGACCACTTTCCAGTACTCGGCACGACTCGAACGAGTTCTGAAGTTTGCAAAGTTAGACCAAAGGCGTCTATAAGCCTCTAAAACAGAGACAGAACCAACAAGAGACCCTTGTCTGTAGGAGTTTCCTGGATCCGAATAACTCTCCTCAAAGCTCATTGTCCCTCCTCCAAGTAACAACTTGAATCTAAACAACCATGACAGACACGGATAAGCTGCGACTTGAAAAAGCTTGCCTGTCATGCAGATGGTCACATTAGCACAAAACCACAGCGTCAAATTAGTTTCTCGACAAAACTTACATGTCGCAACGAACAGCTATGGAGGTTAATCTCCATAGCGGGAACCTTCCGACTTCCAAAGAGCACTTCGACGCTCCTTCGAAGTTCACATGCCAAACACCTAGTCCTTCTAGGTAAACGCCACCGTGGCTTTACGCAGCCACTACCTTTGAGGCTTCGCTTTATCCCTACTCAGAGCCTATGACGCCGTTACATCAAATCGAGGCAGCTCATCTTTTAGTCCTGTTCGTCACGATCGGCTCAGACGCAACTTAGCCAGCTATGTTGTAATCGGTACCGACCATACAGCACTATGGCCCCTAGAATCTCTTAGTAGCATAGGCTGGAGGAAGATGTCAAAGAGTTGGAAGTCAAGTGGAAACAGACCCATAGTCGGCATCATCGGGGGAGGGCAACTCGCGAGAATGCTCCTACAATCCTCTATCTCCTTAGAGATCGACATCCACGTCCTTGCACTGGAAAAAGACGAGTCTCTTAAGTTCCTGGCTACGAGTTACGAGGTCGCCACCGAGTACTCTCCCGCTACCTTATATCAGTTTTCAAGAAGATGTGACGTCGTTACATTCGAACACGAACTTGTCGACCACCAGACGGTAGAGGAACTAGAAAATAGAGGCTGTAATCTACTGCCCAGATCTTCGACCTTTCGCATAGCCTCTGACAAAGAGACACAACGAAGAGAGCTATCTCAAATAGGCGTTCCCGTGCCTTTACACCTCATCTGTCACTCCTTTAGTGAAGTTCAAGGCTTCTCTCGAGCTATTCCACCTCCATTTGTACTAAAAGCGTCTCGCTATGGATACGACGGAAGAGGGGTCATCTTCGTTGATTCCTTGGAGCAGTTAAAGCAGTTACTTGGAGACGGCTCGTTTACGACCTCGTATGTAATGGAACCTCAACTAGAGATACGCTCGGAGTTTGCAATCGTCACCGTAACCTCCCTCGCTGGCGAGGTCTACACCTATCCCGCCTTACAGACTCTACAAAAAGATGGGATCTGTGTGGAGGTATCGACAGACTTAGACGTCAATGAAGAGACGCTCAACGCCGCCAAAGCTATAGCCATAAAGATCGCAAAGCACACAAAGTCAGTAGGTATCCAGGCTGTAGAGTTTTTCCTTACGACCGAAGACGACCTACTTGTCAATGAGTTAGCACCAAGGGTACACAATAGCGCACACCTAAGCGTCGAGGCTTGTGTCACGTCACAGTTCGAGAACCACCTTAGAGCTATCTTGGATCTGCCCATAGGCTCCACGTCGCTGCTGTCCCATGCTGTGATGGTAAATCTTTTAGGACCAAGCGAAGACAAAAAGTGGAGAATAGATCGAGACTCCCTACTCGCAGATCCAATCGTAAAGGCACACCTTTACGGAAAGACTATAAAACCTAAGCGCAAGGTTGGGCACGTGACCGCGTTGGACTCTAACGCCGAACAAGCTCGAAAGGCCGCGTGGGGGGCCGTTCAAAATGCATTCGTCGAGGTAGAACGATGAGCCGGCCCAAAGTTGCAGTAGTCATGGGGTCCGACTCCGACTTCGAGATCATGAACACCAGCCTTGACACCTTAAAACACTTTGAGGTTCCCGCTCTTGCTCAAGTGCTCTCAGCTCATAGAACGCCACATGACATGTTAACGTTCGCTACCAATGCACACGAGAGCGGACTTCAAGTCATCATCGCTGGAGCAGGTGGAGCAGCCCACCTTCCAGGAATGATAGCCTCAGCAACAACGCTACCTGTAATAGGAGTGCCGATAAAGGGACGCTCCTTAGAGGGAATAGACTCTCTCTTGTCTATAGTCCAGATGCCATCAGGTGTGCCTGTCGCCACTGTAGGAGTCAACAACGCCGTCAACGCCGCCTTATTGGCACTCCGCATTCTGTCTCTATCCGATGAAGACCTAGCGGCGAAGTTGAAACTTTACCAGATTGAGTTAGCGGAGATGTCACGCGCCAAGACTCTCCCGAACGTCTAAGTGCTAGATCCTAGAACGCTCTACTACCAAGGTAAGCAACGCAACCGTTAAAAGACGAAGCGAGGGGCTTTCACCCCTCGCTAAGTGATGTCGAGTCGTGGTATCGAGATGTATATGTAAACTCATACCTGGTAGGTAAGATACGGTTCAGATATCAGTGCCTACATATAACTATCGGATCAGGCTATGAAATCGTTACAAAGAACTTCAAAAAATCTTTTTGATCAAACGGGAGC
>JAJYGI010000069.1 GCA_021790735.1 Actinomycetes bacterium
CTCGAACTCAACTCTATAATGTTCGACTGAGTCGCACTTGTTGTCTTCGATTGGATCTGCACCAAGTGATTGAGCATTCATAACGGTTCCTTTCTGGAACTTTTTACCTCTGACGACGATCTAAGACTCTCTTGGCCTTCCCGGTAGAGGCTCGTTCAATCGCGAAGGGTTCAACGACAGACACCATCACTGAGACACCTATCATGCTCTTTATATGGTGGGCTAGATCTCGTTCGGCCTTTGTCCTTACATCTGCTGTATCGGATCTACTTCGAATCTCAACCTGTACCTCTAAGGTATCTAGAGGACCTTTTTTATCCAAGACAAGAAGATACTGTGGCGCAAGAGCGGGGACTTTGGCGATGATATCTTCAATTTGAGTGGGGAACACATTAACACCCCGAACTATCAACATATCGTCGGAACGACCTTGGATCTGTTTCATTCTTCGCATTGAAGTGGATGTAGGCGGAAGGAGACATGTTAGATCACGCGTTCTGTACCTGACGATAGGAAGGGCTTGTTTTGTAAGGGTAGTTAGCACTAGTTCGCCGTCTACTCCCTCTGGAAGTACGTTACCTGAGATTGGATCAATGACCTCGGGATAGAAGTGGTCCTCCCAAATGATCGGACCATCCAACGTCAAACCACTCTCACTTGCTACTCCTGGTCCCATTACCTCGGAGAGTCCATAGATATCAACTCCAACCATTGAGGTGCGTTCCCTAATCTCAGATCTGATGGCTGTAGACCAAGGCTCAGCTCCAAAAATACCTATTCGCAGAGAAAGCTCTTTTGTGTCTATTCCTTGGCTTGTCATCTCGTCAAGAATTGTAAGCATGTAAGAGGGTGTCGCCATAATTATAGTTGGCTTAAGGTCCTGAATAACAGCTATCTGCTTTTCGGTTTGGCCACCAGACATAGGGATCACTGCACAACCAAGCGCCTCTGCTCCGTAGTGTGCGCCTAAACCACCAGTAAAGAGTCCATACCCATAGGAAACTTGAACAATATCACTGGGAGTTCCCCCTGCAACCTCAATCGATCTGGCGACGAGGCGAGTCCAGTTGTTAATGTCAGATTGAGTGTAGGCAACTATAGTCGGTTTGCCTGTTGTTCCTGAAGACGCGTGAACCCTCACCACCTCACTCAGAGGAACTGCACACATTCCGAATGGATAGTTATCTCGTAAGTCGTTCTTTTGGGTAAGAGGAAACTTTGAGATGTCACTCAACGACTTAAGGTCGGAGGGGTGTACGCCGAAGTTGTCAAATGCGTTGCGATAGTGGTCAACGTTCTCGTAAGCGTGTTTGAGAGTCCACCTAAGTCTCTCAAACTGAAGCTTCTCTATCTCTGTTCGAGATGCAGTAAGAATCTGTTCCATTACACTTCAACCTGGCGATCTTCTTGGATCACGTATCTTCCCTGGAGCTTGTAGGATCTTCCGGTTACTAGAGCAACTATCTCATTTCTTTGATTCACTACCTGCACTTCATACAAACCAAGGCGGTTTTTAAGCATGACTTCCCTAGCGGTCGCAACCAATAAGTCGTTCTTTACAGCGGAGTTTAAGAACTCTATCGATATCGAAGAAGCTACTGAAAGTTCGTTCCGAGAGTTGCAAGCGAAGGCAAAAGCCGAGTCAGCCAATGCGGTTATCACTCCACCATGGCAGATACCAAAGCCATTTAACATCCTTGCATCAACCTTCATCTCTAAAACTGAATATCCCAGCTTCGCTGTAGTGATGACCATGTTGAGTGACTGAGACAGTAAGTCATTTCCCAACATGTATGCCGCTACTTGCTCAGGGAGAGAGTTGCGGTAGAGGTTATCGTCGGGTTCGTCTGGTGTCATTACTCACTACTCCTACGAACATTCCCTAAGTGACTTATGTACAGTAGCTTGACATCGTTTTACTGTGGGCATCTTAAAGTGAACAGCGAAGGGACGACTATTGTTATCAAATCCTCGACGTTGGAGAGAGCCTACGCAAAGTCGTGGGTGTGCAAGTTCGAGACTCCTAGACTCGTCGGAGATGCGAGCCGACTGGATTGAACCAAGATAGAAAGTTTGGCTGAACTCTATCGTTGGTTTCGTTGACTCCAACGCATACTTGGCAAACTCGCTAACAAGCGACCAGATCGTGAGAGTCGCACATCTATCTGTTTTTTCTTGTAGTTTATGGAGACTAGCATCAGCAGCATTAGGCGGCCTCGTTAGCCTTCTAATTCGAGTTCCGTGCTGCGCAGATGAAAGTGCCATCTTTGACGCCCTCAAATCGGTGACGTTAGCCGCTTGCGAAGCAGTCGTGTCGATGAGATAGACAAGATCTCCACGTAAAACTGCCTTTGTGTTGTGGTCTATGACGGCGATGCAAAAGCCTAGGAGGCCGTTCGTGGACTCAGGTAGAGAGCTATGTAGCTTTATGTTATCTTTGGTGAGCGTCTCTCGTAGAACGTCATCTCCTTGTCTGACCTTAAATAGTGTCTGTTCCATGTGAGAACATGATTGTTTCCGTCGCCGATTGTCGACTTCAGTGGACATAGGAAAAGAACGCCTGATCTTGCAAAGCGACGATTTTATGTCTCTAGTATCTACTTCATCGAAAGAACTTCTAGTTGAAGAGGCATGTGAAGACATGTGGCGGTCGCTTTACTCGCCCTTAAACTTAGGGTCTCGTTTTTGGATGAAGGCTTCAACGCCCTCTTCGAAGTCGTAGGTAGCACCAAGGTTGCTTTGCAGCTCTGCTTCGAGCATTAAAGATTCTTCAAAACTCATGTGGAAACCATGATCGACCGCTCTGCGAGTAGCGACGTAAGCCTTAGTGGGCCCATTTGCTAGTATCGATGCAACTTTGCTGGCCTCGTCAATTAGCCTTTGGCTCTCTACGACCTTTGCGATCATTCCGAGCTCCAAAGCTGTCTGAGCGTCGATAGTTTCATTTAGAAAAAATTGCGAGAGTGCTCTTGAGCGCCCTA
>JAJYGI010000048.1 GCA_021790735.1 Actinomycetes bacterium
ACACGTAGAACTTCCTTTGGGTGAAGGAGTTGCTGGATGGGTTGCCAGAAATAGAGTACCTGCTGTCGTGCCAAACAAGTGGGAGGATCGAAGATATAGATATATCCCAGAGTTACGGGGCGAAGACTACCGTAGTCTTATCTCCGTTCCACTCGTTAGACAAGGTAACGTAGCTGTCGGAGTTCTAAATGTGCACTGGCGAGACACTATAGAAGACTTAGAGTATCGACTTTACCCCCTAAAAGACGTCGCCAATCTCTTTGCTGGAGCTGTCGAGAACGCGATCCTTCACGCACGCATCATTCAACGAGAGTCAGAGATATCAAGGTTTGCAAAGTCGTTTCTCTCTGCTACTGAGATGGAGCGTCGCAGGGTTGCAAGTGAGGTGCACGACGGCGTCGGTCAGGTGCTCCTATCTCTCTTATTTCATCTCGACGCGGCAACCTCGATTATCTCGAGCGTGGATCAGGAGCTCATAAAAGAGCTAGATCAGTCCAGAGAGCTTGCGAATATGGCAGTAAGCGAGGTCCGCAGAGTGATATCTGCCTTACGGCCCACAGTGATTGATGACTTTGGTCTTCCTGGCGCCCTTGAATACCTAAAGAGGATCTATCCATCCCTAAATATCTCCCTTGATGTGAGTGAGATCGGCGAGATCTCACCCGAGGTTGAAGTTACGTTGTATCGAGTGTGTCAAGAGGCTCTAACGAATGTAAGCAAACACTCAGAGACAGAGCGGGCGACAATTAAGTTGAAGAGATTCGGTGGCGAAATAGTTCTTACCGTAATCGACAAGGGAGTTGGGTTCGATCCATCCGCTCCGAGAAAGACCGAGAGCTTCGGAATTTTAGGAATGAAGGAACGAATGGAACTCCTCGGCGGACATCTTGAGATCTACTCTAAGCCAAACTTAGGAACAACTGTATTCGCCCATATGCCAACTGTTGAGCGCTAAGACCTCTTACTCAATCGTTACTTGGGCTTACTGCCTTGAGCAAGACTCTAGCATGGTTTCGATAATTTTATAAAAACCACCTACTGGTAAAGTTATCAATTATTATCGCAAAGTCCATACCTAAAGAAACCGACCGCAAGCGATGACAGACCTACACCTACGTGAGATACTCGTTCCTTCGTACTTGCACCACACGCAACTAGCAGTTATTTCACGATGGAATCGGCAGAGTGAACTGCATCAAGACACCTCTCTGAAGTTAGTTCAAGAGTAATCCAACATTTAGTGCTAACCTAACACTTCACCTTTAAGCCACCGTCGCAACCCACCCATAAACTTGCTAGAGGTTCTATACAACCACGTCGCTAAGCCAGCCTATGGGTGAGCAAGTTAGACTTTCATCTTTTGGATTCAGAGAAGCTCTTTAAAGTTCTCCGCACGCCGCTTTGAAGTTGGCTTGGGCGTGCTTGAATAACGCAGCCTGAGCGGAGTTGAAGTTGTTCTTATCTCCACCCCAAGTTCTCATAGCTTCATCTTGTAGTCCTCGACCGTACGAGAAGGTTATGGGCCATGGAAGATCTTTGTGCAAGGAGTTCATCTTATTGAGATGCGACGTAGCGAGAGCGTCGGGCTGCCCACCAGATAAAAGGGCGATGCCAGCGACAGCTGCAGGCACGCACTGACGATAACACTCAACAGAGTTGTTTGCAACCTCCTCCTCAGTGGCTTGGACCTCGCACTTATCCCCCGAGATGACCATAGAAGGTTTTAGCACCATTTCACTTAGGACAACGTCAAAGAGGGCTAACTGTTCGAAGGTGGATAGTAGTGCAGCTCTTGTAGCACGAAACGACTCTTCGATCGTATGGAACCCATTCATTAGAACCTCCGGCTCTACGATGGGCACGATATCGTTTTGCTGGCAGAGTTTTGCATATCTAGCAAGGGCATGGGCGTTTGCGACTAGTGCCGTACGACTTGGTGTCTTGTCACCGATGTTGATCACAGCTCGCCACTTTGCAAAGCGCGCTCCCTTTTCGCGATACTTTTCGAGACGCGCACCAAGTCCATCGAGACCTTCGGTCACAGTCTCTCCCGGAAAGCCCTGTAACTCTTTCGCCCCCGTATCAACTTTGATTCCTGGTAAAATGCCCAGAGATGTCAAGGCTTCGGGAAAGCTCTGTCCGGAGGAGAAAGACTGATTAAAGGTCTCGTCGAAAAGTATCGTACCCGAGATGTACGAAGAAAGAGATGGCGTAGTGAATAACATCTCTCTCCACGTTCTGCGTGACTCTTCTGTAGACTCTATTCCCAATTTTTCAAAACGCTTAGACAGAGTTGGACTCGACTCATCAGCAGCAAGTATCCCCTTACCGCCAGACACCATTTTGACTGCGATCTCGTGAAGTTCTGTTGTGGTGCTCATCTTTCTCCTCAAGGACTTAAAGCAAAACGCTCTTAGTTTGTCTAGCACGAACTTTGTTGATGTGCCTTAGCTACGTTATATTGTTACCTCAAATCAAGCGTCACTCGAAGGGGTGAACGCGCTGGGGAGATCCGTTTCGCTTCAACTGGAATACAACTACCAGACCACATCTAAAGTCTTAACATTAGATCAGCGCTTATAATAGCGTTTTGCCCAGGCATCTAGGATGCACCAGATTTGTGACTGGTCGGCCCCAAGCGCTGCCACTGAATGACCTCCACAAGAAGAGCACAAAAGACCCACCGATTACAGGTTACACGGAGACGCCTAGCTGGACAAGTTCTCTCCCCACGGGTTGAACCAAGAACCGTAGCGACGCACCACAGTAGATATCGTACATCAGGCGATGAACTCATCATTCAAGAACTCGTCGCTTGATCTTCACTTCACTGACGGGTGCGCTACGTTCTTCTATCATCGGCCTATAGCAAACTTAGTGGATCACTCCCATCTCCCCCACCACGTCCGATAACGTGTGAGAGAGACT
>JAJYGI010000136.1 GCA_021790735.1 Actinomycetes bacterium
AGGACTTTGACCTACTGTTGGGTCCTACTTCGCCCACTACTGCCTTCGCGATCGGTGAGAAGTCGAACGATCCAATGGCGATGTATTTGAACGACATATGTACTATTCCTTCTAATCTAGCGGGCCACCCTGCGGTAAGCGTTCCCTTTGGTCTGGATGATAACGATCTTCCAATTGGAGTACAGCTTCTTGGACCGGAGCTATCTGAACCTCTACTGTTCCAAGCAGCTTTCGAGCTTGAACGCCTTGCCAGAGAAAACTTGGAGGTGGCACGTGCCTAGATCTAACACCACTGAGGAGCTAGAGATACCTTGGGTGTATGAAGGATATGAACTTGTAGTTGGTCTTGAAGTCCACACTGAACTCAAAACTAGGTCAAAGCTTTTCTGCTCTTGTGCAAATGAGTTTGGGAGTACTCCCAATACCAATGTATGCCCCGTATGCCTTGGGCTTCCTGGAACATTGCCGGTTCTAAACAAAACGGTGGTCGAGTTGGCGATAAAGATCGGTCTTGTCCTTAACTGCGAGGTTCGCAAGAGCACTTTCCATCGGAAGAACTACTTCTATCCAGACCTTCCGAAGGGCTATCAGATCTCCCAGTATGACCTTCCGATCAACTCAGATGGCTACTTAGATCTGCCCTCTGGCCATCGTGTAGGGATCGTGAGGGCACACATTGAAGAGGACACCGGCAAGATAACACATATGGGATCATCGGGTAGAATGGATAAGAGTGCATACTCTCTGATCGACTACAACCGAGCCGGAGTTCCTTTGACTGAGATAGTAAGCGCTCCCGATATTCACTCCCCAGATCAAGCGAGGGAGTACGTTGCTGAGTTACGTGGTGTGCTTATTTCTCTTGGGGTGAGTGATGGTCGGATGGAAGAGGGATCGCTTAGAGTCGATGCGAACGTGTCAGTGCGTCCTATTGGTTCATCGGAGCTTCGTACACGTTGCGAGATAAAGAACTTGAACTCATTGCGCTCTTTAGTACGTGCCATCGACTACGAGGGTAAACGGCACGTAAAGCTATACCAAAGGGATGGGGCGCCCATTCAAGAGACTCGACATTGGGATGAAACGAGACAACGTACCGCCTCGTTGCGATCTAAAGAGGAGGCCAACGACTATAGGTACTTCCTTGAGCCGGATCTAAAGGCACTTGCCCCCACAGAGGCTTTTATTCGACGAATCGAGAGTGAGATTGTCGATACGCCTAAACAGAGGCGTGCCTTTTTGATTGGGTCTCTATCTAGTGAAGAGATGTCTGATCAGGTAGAAAAGGCTATCGATCTTGAGTTGTATCCTTATGTGAAACACGCGATCGAAGCCGGGATCTCACCGAGATTGGCGGTAGCTAGAACCGCAAATGAACTAGCTGCAACTGTCTCGGATGCTCCTTATCTCTCTTTAGAGCGCTTTGTTGAGGTGCTACAACTTGAAGAAGACAAGGAGGTTTCGTCTTCGCAGGCAAAAGTGCTGCTAAATGCAGTAGCCAAACGGGATGAGCCGGTCTCTAGTATTGTCTCTGCTTTGGATCTAAAGAAAGCTGACGACAACGAGACAAGAAGTGTTGTAGAGTCGGTGGTTGCCCAGTCACCCTCAGAGTGGGCGCGATTTGTCGAGGGGCAAGACCAACTTATGGGATTTTTCGTCGGTAAAGTGATGAAACTTACCGGCGGGAAGGCAGATGGGTCGGTTGTAAAAGATACTCTGTTGCAGCTAAGACAAATAGACAGTTAAGTATCTATAAGTAATGTGTTGTTCTATCAGCTTTGAAAGGGGCGAGTAATGTCCGATGAGGAGCGATCAAAAAGATCGGTAAAGATACGCAGCTACGAGGTCACAGATGGATTTAGACGAGCGCCAGCTCGAGCCATGCTCCGTGCCGTTGGAATGCGTGACGATGACTTCTCGAAGGCTCAAGTAGGCGTTGCGTCGTCGTTCAATGAGGTAACCCCTTGTAATATGCCCCTTGGTAGGTTAGCGGCTGACGTAAAGGTGGGAGTGAGAAGGGCAGGGGGCTATCCCTTGGAGTTCTCGACCATTGCAGTCTCAGATGGAATATCAATGGGACACGAGGGTATGCACGCATCTTTGGTCTCTCGAGAGGTGATCGCAGACTCTGTCGAGATTATGATGCATGCAGAGCGTATGGATGCCCTTGTGACCTTGGCCGGTTGCGATAAGTCACTACCTGGGATGTTGATGGCTTCGGCTCGGTTGGATCTACCCTCTGTATTTTTTTACGGAGGTTCGATACTCCCAGGTCGCTTTAGGGACGAGTCTCTTGATATAGTTTCAGTGTTTGAAGCCGTAGGTGCGTACTCAGCCGGCACGATAACTGAAGAAGAACTTACCCAGATAGAGAAGAACGCTTGTCCAACGGAGGGATCTTGTGCTGGTATGTTTACGGCAAACACGATGGCCTCTATCGGTGAAGCGCTCGGAATGTCAGTTCCTGGTTCTGCGTCTGCTCCCGCTGTTGACTCAAGACGTCGCGACTTCGCAGAGCAATCGGGAGTATTGGTCATGAACCTTCTGAGAGAGGGTATTACAGCTCGTCAAATAATGACGAAGGCAGCGTTTGAGAATGCAATTGCGGTAACGATGGCTCTCGGTGGTTCGACGAATTCGGTGCTGCACCTTATGGCTATCGCCTACGAAGCCAAGGTTGATCTAGATCTTGAAGACTTTAATCGAATTGCGGCTAAAGTTCCACATATCGCTGACACGAAGCCTCACGGTAAGTTCCATATGGCCGATGTGGACGCCATCGGTGGTGTTCCCGTAGTCATGCAAGAGCTTTACGAGGCCGGTTTGCTTCATGGTGATCTGATTACCGTTACAGGGAAAACCGTTTCAGAGAACCTCTACGACCTAGATCCGCCTAAGCCTGATGGTGTCGTCATCCACCCTCTATCTGATCCAATTCATAGTATCGGCGGAATAGCGGTCTTAAAGGGATCACTTGCTCCAAAGGGATCGGTGGTCAAGGTCGCAGGTATCGACCAGGACTACTTTGAAGGGACAGCTCGAGTCTTTGACCGTGAAGAGGCTGCTCTAAACGCAATCTTGGAAGGCAAAATTGAAGCTGGATCAGTTGTGGTCATTCGGTATGAAGGTCCCAAAGGGGGTCCAGGTATGCGAGAGATGCTGGCGGTGACCGGTGCTATGAAAGGAGCGGGACGAGGATCTGACTCGGCTCTAGTGACAGACGGTAGGTTCTCTGGAGGAACACACGGTTTTTGTATTGGCCACGTAGCTCCTGAGGCCGCAGATGGTGGCCCAATAGCAGCGGTTAGGGATGGCGATAAAGTAGTCATCGACGTAAATAACCATAGTATAGACCTTTTGATCTCTGAAGACGAGCTAGCGAGTCGTCTTAGCGAAGTGACGCCTAAGGAACCCAAATACCACTTTGGAGTCCTTGCTAAGTATGCGAAACTAGTCCAAGGAGCAGATTTGGGTGCGGTCACGTTGGGATGATGGTAACTGACGCGCTATACTCTCAACAAATGCTATTTACTCTTTCTTTTGTAGTACTAGTACTTATTTAGCGCACACTCGGAAACGGTGTGCGCATTTAGACCTCCCATATGGGAGGTCTTTTCATATCATGGAGGCACTATGAAGTTGACCGGAGCTCAGGCTCTAATAAAGTCGCTCGAGATGCAAGGGGTTGAGGTCGTCTTTGGACTGCCAGGGGGCGCCATCTTACCGGTATACGATCCATTGCTCGACTCTTCTATACGACACATCCTTGTGCGTCATGAGCAAGGCGCTGGCCATGCAGCTGAGGGATATGCTCAGGCGACTGGAAGACCTGGTGTGGCTATCGTTACCTCCGGCCCTGCAGCAACAAATATCGTTACTCCATTAGCTGACGCGTATATGGACTCGATTCCACTAGTTGTCATTACGGGACAGGTGGCAACCTCTACGATCGGTACCGATGCGTTTCAAGAGGCTGACACCACAGGGATAACTATGTCTATTACCAAACATAACTGGTTGATTACAGACGCTAACGACATTCCTCGTGTCGTTAGGGAGGCTTTCCATGTAGCGACGACAGGTAGACCCGGGCCGGTGCTCATCGATCTGCCCAAAGATGTGTCGAACGCATCGATGGAGTGGTATTGGCCCCGACAGGTCTCGCTTCCTGGCTATAAACCTACTACGAAGGGTCATCCAAAGATGGTGAAGGAAGCAGCTCGCATGATTGCGGCTGCAGAGAAGCCGATATTTTATGTTGGCGGCGGAGTGTTAAGGGCTCAAGGCTCTGATGTTCTTGCGTCTTTAGTCGAGCTCACTCAGATTCCAGCGGTGACTACGTTGATGGGACGAGGAGCTCTTCCCGACTCTCATCCACTGTGTCTAGGGATGCCAGGCATGCACGGTAACTACGCTGCTGTGACGTCTATGCAGAAGTCGGATCTCCTGATTGTTTTGGGGGCTAGATTTGACGATCGAGTGACCGGAAAAGTTGACGCCTTTGCTCCTTTTGCCAAGGTTGTTCACATCGATGTCGACCCAGCGGAACTCGGTAAGATCAGACATGCTGACGTGCCGATCGTCGGGGATGTACGTTCGGTGATGGAAGATCTGTTAGTGGAACTTGAAGCGATAAGGGGAAGTTTCCAAGACATCTCTCTCTGGCGGAAAGAGATTCGATCATGGCAAGATAACTTCCCCTATACATACGACCGGACCCATGAAGGACCACCTCTAAAGCCACAGTATGTGATAGAGCGTCTAAGGGACTTAAACACGGAAGATACGATCGTTGTATCTGGAGTAGGACAGCATCAGATGTGGGCATCACAGTACTGGAGATTTGAGAAGCCCAACATTTGGATCAACTCTGGCGGTCTTGGTACGATGGGGTTTGCTGTTCCGGCCGCAATTGGTGCGAAGGTTGGTCGCCCTGATCGTACGGTATGGGTGATAGACGGTGATGGGTGTTTCCAGATGACGGCTCAAGAGCTTGTTACAGCTACAACGGAGAGAGTCCCGATTAAAGTGGCGATACTCAACAACGCCTACCTTGGTATGGTGCGCCAGTGGCAGGAGATGTTTTACGACGAGAGATACTCAGAGGTGTACCTATCTCCAGACCTGCCCGACTACGTGAAGTGGGCTGAGGCGATGGGCTGCGTGGGTCTTCGAGTAGTGCATCCTTCAGAGGTTGACGCTGCTATAGAAAAGGCTAACTCGATAACCGATCGTCCTGTTGTGATCGACTTTCGAACTGATACTCACGAAAAAGTCTTTCCGATGGTTCCATCAGGCAAGTCCAACGACGAGATTGTTCTAGGAGAAGAGGGGCTATGAACGCTGAAAGCAACGCAATAGTTCCTATAGGCGGAGCGATTCGGACACCAAGTGAGTTTCGTCACCATATTTTGTCTGTTTTAGTTGAAAATAAGACGGGAGTGTTGGCTCGAGTCGCTCAGCTATTTTCTAGACGAGGCTACAATATATTTTCGCTGGCAGTCGCTCCTACTGATGATGAACGTTTCTCTCGAATCACGGTCGTGGTAGACGTCGATACGGCACCACTTGAACAGATCACCAAACAGCTACACAAACTGGTGAATGTCATTAAAATCTCAGAGATCGATCCTGATGAGGCGATTGAGTACGAACTCTTACTTGCAACGGTTGCGGCCGACGCGGCTACGAGAGCTCAAGTTATTGAGTTGGTCAATCTATTCGAGGGACGAATCGTCGATGTGGGCTCGACAAAACTTACGGTAATGGTGGCAGCGTCTCCGTCGCACTTGGATGATTTTGAAGCGCTTATTGTTGAGTACGGGCTAGTTGAACTGCAGCGAACCGGTAGGGTAGCTCTGCAGAAGTTGGGTAAACCCACTACGAGAAGAAAACAGATGAAGGGGAAGGTCTCTTAGATGGCAAAGTTGTTTTATGAATCCGACGTAGATCCCTCGTTGATTAGAGGCAAAAAGGTCGCGATTATTGGGTATGGTTCACAAGGGCATGCTCACGCTCAAAACCTCGCGGACTCTGGAGTGCAGGTGATGGTTGGTCTGAGAGATAGCTCTAAGTCGAGGTCGAAGGCTTTGGAGGTCGGACTTGACGTAGGGTCAGTTGCCGAGGTCTCTAACTGGGCGGATGTTATTATGATTCTCGCTCCAGATACCGCTCAAAGAAGGATCTATGAAGAGGAGATCCTACCCAATCTCTCGACCGGGAAAGCTCTTGCTTTTGCGCATGGCTTCAACGTTAGGTACGGCCAGATAGTGGCACCAAGTGACGTGGATGTTATAATGATAGCTCCCAAGGGCCCTGGCCACTTGGTTCGAAGAACCTATGAAGAAGGTGGCGGGACTCCGTCTTTGGTAGCGGTTGAACAAGACTACAGTGGCAAAGCTCTTGCAATTGCGCTTTCTTACTCCGATGCGATAGGAGCAACAAAGGCTGGAGTACTTGAGACAACCTTTAAAGAAGAGACTGAGACCGATCTCTTTGGTGAGCAGGTAGTTCTCTGTGGCGGCCTCACCTCCTTAGTGCAAGCAGGATACGAAACACTAGTGGAAGCGGGATATCAACCAGAGTCAGCATACTTTGAGTGCTTGCACGAACTGAAACTCATAGTTGACCTGATGTATGAACACGGTCCAGCAGGAATGTGGTTCTCCGTATCTGAGACAGCTGAGTATGGGGGTCTTACACGCGGTCCTCGTATAGTAGATGAGCGCACCAAGGCCGAGATGAAGCAGGTGCTCGCTGAGATCCAAGACGGGCGTTTTGCTCAGGAGTGGATCACGGAAAACGAGAACGGGCAACAAACATTTAAAGAACTCCGACGCACGTCAGCAGAGCACCCGATCGAAGATGTCGGGCGTCGACTCAGAGCTATGATGCCGTTTCTAAGTTCAGCGAAGGACATAACCGGAGTCTCTGGCGGTTAAGCTCAGCTTTATTAAGGATTTATCGCTGGCTTTGCAAGGTGTGGATTGTCAAATAGTTACATTCAAGTTCGAAGGGGAGTCGCACTTGGCGTAGTTGTATTGATAGCGGCCAAGATTGTGTCGCTACACATCGAAGTTCAAACAATATCGAAAGTTAGTCAAGGGCAGCTACAAAGTTCGTTAGCTGCCCTTTTCGTATCCGTTGTGTTGGCTAGCGGTCTTTATGGTTTGCTTTCAGGTATGACCATGGTTCAAGTGACTCCGAACGCTGATCTGTCGAACGACGACATAGCGGTTCAGTATTGCTGGACCTTAGCTAGGGTGTTTTATCTTTCGATCTTAACTGCAGCGGCGTTATATGTCATATTTTCAAGGCTACATTTAGACTCTTTCCCGCAGAGTCTGCTTTGGTACTGGACTTACGGTCTCTTTGCGTTGTCTGGCTATCATCTACTCTATCGGCTAGGGGGGATGCTAAAGAATCGTCGATCTCTTAGGCTGGTGTGCCTAGTTGGTCTCGGACTCTTGAATCTGAGCTACTTTATCTACGAACTGTACTTTGGTGTTGAAAACAGCAGTTTGCTGAGGATCTTTTCATCGTCTGAGTCGATTGTGTTCGCAGTTGCTTTAGATGTGGCGTCTGTAGCGATAATGTTTTCTTTGAGGCTATTCTCCAACGCTAATGGAGCGACCAGTAGATCACCACTTAGCTGTGAGCGTCTGTACGGTAGTAACCTTAGGTTTCCTTGGAGCGAGGGGTTGTTGATCCCTCATGAAGATATAGGGTCGTCCCCAGCCTTGTCTAGCCTTTTGAGGGATGTTAGGAAGCCTTTGCTAACCGGGGTTGTTCTTTCGCTTGCGGCCTCTTCGAACTTTGTCTTGCGGACTTTTGTTACGTTTGTCATGATCGTTGCAACTATCGGCACAGGAGCGGTGGCCTTTGATACCCACCAAGGAGTATTTTATCTCATACCGGTGGCTCTTTCGTATCTGGGAGCACAAGTATATCTTTGGTCTTTCCGGAGCTTTAGCCAGCGGGAGAACCTGCTTGTTCGCTTTGTTCCAGATTTTGGAAGGCTTGAGCGTGAGATAACTTTAGTCCTTGGACTTATCTACTTGGTACTGTTCTGGGCGGTCGAAGCGATTTTACTTTTGCCCGTGATCGGGTTCTACAACTACGCGGTAGTTGGTGTTTTATCGATAGCTATATCGCTCGGTTCTATCTTTGCGGTGGCGACTTTTATTGTAACATACTCATCGGCTTACCTTGATATTGTGTGGGCTCGAGGTGGGAGAAGTCGAGATGCGGCCCGTTCAGTGCTTCGGCAGTCGCTCATCTGTCTTGTGGCTTCCACTGGGGTAGTGTCTTTGGTCCAGTTCCATGCTCTTGGCACAGCAACGTCATTTTTACTTGAAGCAACTATCTCTGTGGTGGCGTTCTCCCTTATCCTGCCCCTAGCGGCGTCGTCGTGGATTGGAAGGAGGGAGTATGGTCTCCAGAGAACGACCTCGGAGACGAAGAGGTAAAGAAGATTCAGACTCTTTACTGAACATACTTGGGGTTACTAGTTTTGAATGTTTGCATGAACCCTTGACTGCATCGGTAGACCAGGGTGAATCAGTGTTGATCAAAGGTGTACATTCCAAGGACGTACTCAGCCTTATGAAGATAGTTGCTGGCGTTATTCCACCTACAGCCGGAGTGGTAACCGTTCTCGGCGCTCGGTGCAACTCACCGGAGGGCCGCAGCGTGGTGTCGTCGTTTGGTGGTTCTATGGGCCCTTATCTAGGGGCAACATTACTACAAAATCTGCTTCTTTACCAGGGAGTGTTAGAAGACTGGAGTAGTCGAAACTCTAGAGCTAACGAAGTTATCGAAGAGTTTGATCTAATGAGCCTGAAAGGAGCGACGTTAAGGACGTTTAATAGCGAGGAACTGTCTTTAGCTAAGTTCGCTTGCTTTTATATACAACATGCGCGACTGAGCTGTATGTTCGACCAAATAGACCTTGAGAAGATCGACAATATAAGTAGAGTTGCAGAGGGCTTGGCTAACCTTAGATCTCAGGGCCGGACGTTTCTGTGGATCTCCCTACCGTCGTTCCTAAGAGAGTCTGCGACTAAAGAGTTGGTCCTCGAACCAAAGTCCGCTAAGGGGTAGATTAAGAGGCATTGACGATATATCGTAATAGGTTGCTATGATAGGTTCTATAAAGATCATAGTAAAAGGAGAAGCACATGAGAAACTGTGGAGGGTATGCGGATGGGAGACATGAACACCATGGTGTAGGTCGAGGTGGGATGCGTGGAGGTCCTGGATTCGGTCCTGGATTCGGCCCTGGATTCGGCCCTGGATTCAGAGGTGGTCGAATGAGGGCTCAACGTGGTGATGTAAAAGCCGCGATTCTGAGTCTAGTAAAGGAAGCTCCGCGTCATGGATACGATATCATCGTGGAGATAGAGCAGCGCTCAAACGGTGCGTGGAAGCCGAGCCCCGGGTCGATCTATCCGACACTTCAAGTTCTTGAAGATCAGGGTCTGCTCTTCGGGTCAGACTCAGATGGAAAACGAATCTATAGCATAACGGATCTCGGTAATGAGTATCTGGAGCAAATCCCCGGAGGCGGCGTCAGATGGGAGCAGTTCCAAGAGGGACAGTTCGGTGGAGTAGTGGAGCTTCGCGATCAGATGTTTCAACTCGGGGCTGCTGTTATGCAGGTTGCTGCCAGTGTAGAAAGAGAGCAAACGCAAGCGGTTGTAAAACTGCTGAGTGAAACAAAGAAGAAAATCTATAGGATTTTAGCCGGAGACGATGAATCGTAGACGTAATTTGTCATTGTCGGGCATGACCCGTTCGTTACGTGCGGTATGATCCTAAGGTAATGGTAGCTGAACGTTCACTACTACTTCTTCTGTGAGGTAATCGTCGCGGCGATTACCTAACCTCCTGTGTCTTTCGACCAGGAGGTTTTTCATTTGTGGATATTAACTTAGGTGGGAAAGGTGCGGTTATGGACGAGAAGGTAGTGATATTTGACACGACTCTGAGAGACGGGGAACAGTCTCCGGGAATTTCACTTGATCCAGTCGAGAAGCTTGAGATAGCGGAGCAGCTTGCAAGGTTGAATGTTGACTATATTGAGGCGGGATTTCCCGTGGCATCCCAGGGGGACTTTGACGCAGTGTCAGAGATTGCCAAACGTATAGAGGGGCCAACGATAGCGGCCCTCTCTAGAACCCATCTAGGTGACGTGGATCGATGTTGGAGTGCGCTCAAGCACGCTGAACGAGCTCGAATCCATGTCTTTATCTCGACTAGTCCGTCGCATCTAGAGCATATGTTGAAGATGACTCCTGACCAGATAATCAAAGAGACACTTTCAGGGGTATCTCGAGCGCGTCAGTACACGGACGACGTTGAGTTTTCTCCCCAAGATGCAACGAGAACGCCCTATGACTTTATGTTGGAGGTGCTTGATGTAGCTGTAAAAGCCGGTGCGACTACTTTGAACATTCCTGACACAGTGGGATACGGTATACCGTGGGACTTTGGTACCCTGATTGCTAACGTTCGCAAAGAGGTCAAAGGTGACTACGTTATCTCTACACACTGCCATAACGACCTAGGTCTTGCTACAGCTAACTCGTTGGCGGGTGTGATAAATGGAGCTAGACAGGTAGAGGTGTGTGTAAATGGACTCGGCGAGCGGGCTGGAAACGCTGCACTCGAAGAGGTCGTAATGGCTCTGGCTATTCGAGGAGATCTCTTTCCGGGGATTAAAACTCAGATCAAGACAGAGGAGCTGTCTAGGACCTCTCGGTTGGTGAGTCGCCTGACGGGATATCCAGTTCAGTACAATAAAGCAGTAGTTGGACGAAATGCATTTGCACATGAATCTGGTATTCACCAACATGGGGTATTGTCTGATAGAAGTACGTATGAGATCATTGATGCGAAAAGTGTTGGTCAGACTGGGTCACAGATCGTACTTGGAAAACACTCTGGCCGCCATGCTTTCAGCGATACGATAGCAAAGATGGGGATCTCGCTCCAAGGAGACGCTTTGAACGCGTGCTTCAGCCGATTTAAAGAGCTTGCCGACAAGAAGTTTGAGATCACTGAGGCTGATATCGAAGCGATAGTTGCCCAAGAGTTGGGAACGTCGAACCATGAGACTTTTCGCCTATTGGATCTAACGGTAAGCGGTGGACTAGGAGTGATGCCTACCGCCAAGGTGGTAATAGCTAAAGACGACGAGACTCTGGTGAGTGCTTCTGAGGGCAACGGTATGATCGATGCAGCCGGAAAGGCCATCTCGAAAGCTACCGGTATCGAAGCAGAGCTTTCGGGGTATCAGGTGTCTTCCGTTACCGGTGGAGTTGATGCGATCGGTGATGTGGTTGTTCAGCTTGAATCGGAAGGGAGAAAGGTGTCGGGCAGAGGAATATCGACCGACGTCGTTGAAGCCTCTGCAAGGGCTTATCTAGATGCAATAAATCGGCTGATACGGATTTCAAAGCGACTGCCAGATGTCAAACTGGAAGAGACGCCCTAGGGACGACCGCTCCTAGGCTCGGAGGCGATGGGCGGGTTAAAATGATGCGAACCCTTTCATTTTAGTTGTAGCCCGGCTTGTAAAGGTCTCTGCAGGAGCTGTTCTAAGAGGACCAAAGTACTGGCCATGGGCACAGCATTTCTCTCTACTTTGCAACCTGCGTGCAGTTCATCTAGCCACCGGATAGGGCATTACAAGTGTCGGGTTCTGGCACTACCCCGACAGAGCGCTTCACAAGCCCAGAAGCGACAGTGACAGATCAACGAAACACAACTCCTGATCTCTCACGCCTTTGCATGAGTCAGAGTTGATTCTAGCGACGATCTCGTCGTTCAAACCGACTGGCTTTTGCAGAGTGGAATCCATGGTCGGCTTCGACGAGGACCTTTAGCGCACTGAGGCTTAGCTGCGTGGATTCGCGGCCGACTTACTGCGGCACCTTGAGGAAATCCAGCCGCTGACCCGAGCCATCATTACTTTAGGTTTAGTGATTAAAGCTACACAACTGCAACTGTGACTAGCTTAATTTGCAGGCCGGTAATACTGCATAGTTCCTATCCAACCACGAGGCGTTCGTCCCCGAAATTAGCTACGATCTCAATCTGTCCGCCAAGTGCTTCAACGTATGACTGGATAGTGCCCAGTTCCGTCTTAGAGATTTCGCCGCGCTCTATGGCAGAGACTCGTCGCTGGGAGACGTTCATTATCTTGGCGACGTCTACTTGTCGTAGAGATCCAGCCTTGCGCATTTCGGCAAGACGGTAGGCTCGCTGACGTCGCTTCAGTCGTTCTCTTTCAATTTCTATATCTTCTTCTGTGATGTTTCCAGATGCAATGAGACTGGCTTCAATCTCTGTTGCGGTCTTCCATTTAGCTTTAGTCATTTTGGTCTGTATCCCTTTGTTGATGTTCTTCATATCGTTTTTCGGCCAGTGGTATTGCTGTTTTATACCACTGTGACCACTTGTTTTGTTTATCTCCTCCAACCAGTAGGATGGCTTGTCGTTGCGGGTCGAATACGAACAGCACGCGTACCTCTGTTCGTCCTCTGGAACCAGGACGTAACTCTTTCATATTGTGGATGTGCGAGTCCTTTATGGAGTCAACGAGGGGTCGTCCAAGTGCCGGTCCTTCAGCCCGTAGGAGACGAATAGCTGCTATGAGCTGTTTTTGGCTAGATTGATCGAGATCGTCTATCCACTGTTCAAGTTCTGGATGTACTAGCACGACCCATTCCACAGACCTATTATAGAATGCATGTATTCTATTTACCCATGATAGTAAGAATCAAGTCGGACGAGGAGCATTTCTTCTTAGTACATCGGAGGTAGGGCGAGAGGTGCAGGTGCAGTGAGACGCTGTCTAAACCTCGGAACACCAAACTAATGTTCCTAAAAAAGGTTCTCTAACGAAGAAACCGTGCCCTCTGATCTGGCGGAGTAGTTGTTAGTTAGACGTCTCAAACCCACCAGCAAGGGGCGCTAAAAGTGAATTTACCATATCCCAAACTCAAGGGCATCAATGTTGTATTCGATGATCAAAGTTTTTAGCAAATGCTGCCCTTCTGGCAGTCGCCACGCTGTCTTAGAGTCTTGGTATCCAAGAGCTAACTCAAGAAAAAGTATCATTTTCGGTTTGAGTGGGTTAGAGGAGCAAGTCTCGGGGAAGAAAGTCATACTTGATCCAGTAGCCCGGCTCTACGTTCGGGGCCAACTTGAAAGGAAACGGGATGTTTCTCATACCTGTTCACGTCATGGCCAGCGGGAGCAAGTTACATCGATCACACAAGTATGCTGAGGGCCAGAACAGGCTCGGTCAACAGTGGACATGTTTTTGCGTTCTTTCACGTTCGGATGCGTCTGGTAGTTGGATTTAGCCATTGATCCGTAGTAAGTCCTGCCTGGACCATGGGAGCGGAGCCAAGAAGTACTCGTATTATTACAGATATCGACTCCATGATATGTGAGGTACGCGGCACAAAAAAGTAAGAGGCCGAATTCGGATATAGAAAGTGCAGGTGTTGTCGTCCTCCGCATACGGTTAGAGCAGATATAGGGAAGATAGTAAACCAAAGACTTCGTAATGGTTCAGTCCATACTGTCTGAGGGCCGGGCGTCTGTCAAAGACGCATCGTAAGGCCAAGATGCTTTGGTGTCGGCGAGATTGTAGTCCCACTTGATAGCGGTTACTGGTTCGATGACACCAAAGTCCTGTTAGAAAGACTCGATGTCCGATACCTCATGGCCATGCATGCTGGGACCGAATGGATGAAAGAGAAAGTCGAAGCAATCGATCAAGACACTGGAGCGAAATCCCTCATACCCAAGATTGCTGTGCCCAGGTGGTAGAGACCATCTATCGGAACGGCAGACTTGCGATAAGGCTTATCATGTTGATCGGTAAACAAGCCGAAAGCTGTCCGAACGAACTGGCGTCACTTCGGAAAACTTCACCGATCCGAGTGGGACAACAGTAGAAGCTGGCCCGTTTCAGGGAGACTGTTCAGTTCATCTAGCCACCGGATAGGGCATTACAAGTGTCGGGTTCTGGCACTACCCCGACAGAGCGCTTCACAAGCCCAGAAGCGACAGTGACAGATCAACGAAACACAACTCCTGATCTCTCACGCC
>JAJYGI010000007.1 GCA_021790735.1 Actinomycetes bacterium
TCTCGAAGGGGTAACGGTGCATTTCAGCCGAGTTCAGGTAACCCGAATCACTCTTGAACCGTCTTCTTCAGCGCAGTTTCAAAGTGAGCCGATGCTAGAAGCTGCATCACTACTATCCGATGCTGGCGTTGACGTCTTGGTTTGGGGGGGTACAGCCGGGTCATGGCTGGGTCTCAAACACGATCGTCAACTCGTCGACATACTGCAAACGTCCATGGATATACCGGCAACTACGACGACACTTGCGATGTTAGAAGCATGTCGAGTCTTTGGCATCGAACGCGTATCTCTCGTAACGCCATACATAGAAGAGGTCGTCAATGAGATCAGTGCCTGCTACCGCACCGAAGGAGTAGAAGTGATCGCAGAGAGACACTTGAGTCTTAGTCGTAATCATACTTTTGGTGACGTGGGAGGCGCTGAGCTTGTCAATCTCATCGAAAGAGCGCAAGCCGCCGGAGCCGATGGAACACTAATCGTATGCACAAATTTAAGGGTAACTTCCCTAGTGGCAAATCTAGAAGCTGCGATAAAATCCATCATATTTGACAGCATCGGAGTAACGCTTTGGGGAGCTATGCGACTTGCAGGAGCGTCTATCCACCTCAAGGGTTTCGGCACGCTAATGGCTCAAGGAAGCTTAAGATCAGACCTCCAAACCATTTGCCAAAGCCTCCTCAAACGTACAGCTGCTGATCGGGTAACGGTGCGAGCCGATATAGCCCAACTTGGCATCAGCGTTAATGGGGCCATTGCAGAGGCCGTCAGAACTGGGGTCCGACGAATTGCCCAAGACTTTTCAATCGACCAACGCAGCCTTAATACGATAAAGTGGTTAGAGGAGTTACGAATTCCTCTTATCCAAAATCGGTTCGACGCCGAACCATACCCGCCAACTGCACTCCTAGAGATATACGGTGTTGAAGCCCAGATGCTTAGTCCACTTGAACTACATGGTAATCTTATCGGTTGGCTTTCTGTACATAGCCTCAGTGAGCGCCCTTGGTCAGAGAACGATCGCTCAGCATTAAAAGACGCTACAGAGAAAGTACTGTCGCACATTTGCAGCATCACCTGATTTTCTCACTGATTCGAAGTCAGTGATACTCTAACCAAGACCTCACGTTAGATGTACACTTGATATCCCTAAGGAGGTGGCCCATAGTCCTCCTAGAACTTATTTGTCTCTCTGATCTAAAAAGGAGAGGAGCTCCAACGCTCTATGCCCATAGCCCAGCTTCCTTTCTATTCACAGCAAACTCAGAGATCAATCCCGCGCTGGTTCGACACAACACAAGAAGGTTTCATCAAGACCGAAATAGCCACACCAGGATTACTAGAGGTAAACCCCAAGTGCTCAGTTCTCCCAGCAACATTGGCATCTGAAGCACCTTCAAACGCTGCAAGGTGACCACGACTCGCCAATTTCTTTGAAATAGCCTTTACACTTTAGATGCCATCAGGTAGGATTTCATTCCACAGAAGTCCTTGATGGAAGCTTAGATCTAGTTACTAATATGAGCTGAGCTCCTGTAGCCCTCAAATACCCATTAGCGATAGCCTTCGTTTAAATGAAATAAACTCGCTCTGACGCATCCCAAGAGCGGTAAAGGATAACGGTCATCCTTTGACTCTCTGAAACTACTCACGATACGAAACACCGCTCTTCGGATGAAGGAGAATGTAGGTATAGGAGAAATGTACGATGACACGAATTCATCTTTTATACACGACCGT
The DNA here is from genome assembly GCA_021790735.1 of Actinomycetes bacterium. Taxonomy (GTDB): domain Bacteria; phylum Actinomycetota; class Acidimicrobiia; order Acidimicrobiales; family Acidimicrobiaceae; genus Ferrithrix. Next base: position 1,738 of record JAJYGI010000007.1, read on the forward strand.
AAAACGCCCGAAACAGTCCTGCAACATCTCGACCGTAAGTTAGACGTCAGTACCTAGGGTTCCGTGCAAAGAAGCAGTCAGGTCCGAGAGGTACAAATCATCTGGAAGTACTAGGTGGTTACACGGAGGGATAAAAGCCCGGGAGATCGTTTGATCTGCCCGGTTTTTTTATTTGGCATGAGTTCTAGTGGATGGACTCCCAGAGTTCCTCTAAGTGAGTGCTCAACTGTAACTTCCGTCTTTGTGACATGGTTGGAAACGACGGATGATTGTGAGGAAATTTGAGACCGCGCATTCTAAATTCGCAGATGTTGGCGATGAGAGTTGAAGGACTAGACAGCAACCAAGGTGGTCCCTCTAGAAGAGATGTTGCACATGTGTCAGCTAACTCCGTGATTGATACACCTTCAGACTCAAGATCTGTAGCCGAGGTCAATGACCTAAGGGTTACCTTTAAGCGTGCCAGCGAAAAGATCTTTGCATTAAGAGGAGTTGACCTCTCCATACGGCCCTCTGAGATTGTAGCTCTCGTCGGCGAGTCTGGATCAGGAAAGTCCGTCTTAGGTCTCTCTTTGTTAGGACTTCTCACTCACAACTCAAAGCCAGAGATCGCGGGAAAAGTTACAGTTGCAGACGTAGACGTACTGTCGGCGACTGAGTCTCAACTTCAAGTACTTCGACGTCATCACCTTGGCGCAGTGTTCCAAGATCCTATGACTTCGCTGAATCCCACCATGCGAATAGGGAAACAGCTCAACGAAGTAACCTCTTCATCACGGGAGTCGATAGAACTCCTACAATCAGTTGGTGTTCCAGAGCCAGAAAAGCGCTTTAGTGCATTCCCATTTGAACTGTCGGGGGGTCTCCGTCAGCGAGTAATGATTGCGATGGCACTCGCTGGATCTCCTAAGCTCATAGTTGCAGATGAACCAACCACCGCCTTGGACGTCACCGTCCAGGCACAGATCCTCAGCCTCATCCTCTCGGTAAGAGAACAGTACGGGACTTCCTTTCTTCTCATAACTCACGATCTAGGAGTTGCCAGCATGGTGGCCGATCGGGTAGTCGTTATGTACGGCGGCCAGATCGTCGAGACAGGATCAACCAACACCATACTAGAAGATCCAAAGCACCCCTACACGCAAGGACTCCTTCGGTC
>JAJYGI010000126.1 GCA_021790735.1 Actinomycetes bacterium
TTTTGAGCTCTTATAATAGACCCTGCCGGGAGTTGCAACTTTCAAAACGCAGATTATCCGCACGCCTCCACACACAACCCTGGCAATATCAAAGGCAGATGGGGAGTCATTTGTTCCACTCAGCAAGGGTTTATTACGCTCTCCACTTCCATCTGGGAAAAGTTTTCAAACGCCTTCGACAGTTACTACTTGGAAGTAGCGGATAAGACGAATACCTATAAAAACGTGTCGAGTGTGAAGCAACAGTTCGTTACGTACAACCGAAGCGGCCAAGGCACACAAACTTACTACGTTCAAGCGGTTGCTAATTTTGGGAGCGATGGCAACTCTGCTACAATTAATACACAATCACCAGCTATTTCTGTCACATGCAATTAGAGATCGCGAGCAGTAGCAATGTTAAAGAAACAAGCTTGTAAAGTCGTTAGGAGCGATAAGGTGACCATTTCGAATGAAGCACGCAACTTCTACTGGTACCGCCTTCACGACATATCCTACGAATACTCATTATTAGATTTGCTTGCAAATTCGGCACCAAAAAGACGAATCCTTGAAATTGGTCGTCCAATTAACCCTGGGGCCGCAACACACCACGACGCACCCGATCCTTTGGCCATCAAAGACTTCGTCACCCTTGACGCTGAGATGGTTCAACATAATCATTTAGTCCTACTCCGAGATCGGCAAGAACACCTAACACTCGGCTCGCTCTCTGAGTTCGAAGCGAACCTTTGGAAAAAGTGGCTATCGGAGCATGGTAGCTGGCCTGTCGCAATGTTCCTTGAGAAGTCGCAGTCAGATTCTAGGCAGATTCGTCCATATGCATGTTTCACTAGAAGGGCTCGCAAATGGCCGGTGTCCGACGATGACGTAGAAGTTGACCTTAAGCAAGATCTTGAGGCCTTTGGTGACAGGTTTAGGAAATTCATTAGCCTTGAGCAAGAACTTGACGGCTTCATGCAAAGACTACGGACCTATCTCAACAACGTGACCGGAACGATGGCTGACAAAGATGTAGTTGGCTGGAGTATTAGCCAAGCGGGTGTGGAAAGTTATGACTTGAACATCTTTGCCACTCTCGCTGAAGAAGTAGTCATGATGTACAAGGCAGCGAGACGAATGAGAGCTCAAGTGCAAGAGTTTCACACAATATCTTGCTTACTACATACTACTTTGAACTTTCTTGAACACATAAGCTTGTATCTCCAAGCAGTAGAGCCATCTGATCTTTGGGGAGTTCTTGACTGGTCGTATGATCCTGGTACCCTCTATGATTCAGCAACTGTACTTGGAGAGGCGGTAAGCGATGCATTTGCGGCCGGCTGGGCAATGGCCTATCTCGGCATCTGACCCATTCACATAGAAGGACAGCGAGTAAGCACGTGCGAGTTCTACTCCGAGAACTACTTCCGGTTCCAAGCGACATAGGCGAACGACAAGCAGAATGAAAGATAGCGATGTCCTCACAAACGAAGTTGATATGGTTTTAAGGGCAGCTCACAGGTAACTACACACCTCACCGGTATCGGCATTTTGTTCGACTTGTATCGAAGTAGAAAGAGACCGACACCACCCGCGAGAGATAGCGGAGATTTTCTCCACTATGAACTATTACTTCGGGGAGTACATTGGGTATCTAGAGGTGCCTTAGTACATACCCTCTTGGAGTATCCACAAATCCTGTCAATACTCGAACCCTTGTTCCACAATTCCCAAAAAGAGGAGCAATCTAAGATAGGCTCCAAGTACCACAACACCCTTGGGTTTCAGAACCAGCGTCACTTGGCGAAATAGTAACTATGACGGGACCAACGACATTGCCGTTACTTAAAATACTGTTCAGACTCCCCGACAGGGAACTCCCTCTGCCAATAACAGTTCGAACCACCTTGGGTTTGATAAGTTCCATAGGCGAGCAGCATGCCGACTACCCAGTTTCCATATCCAAAAGATGTCGACGGACCTGTACTTGTCGTAGTTACCCGTAGCTCTCAACGTGGTAGCCGACTTCTCGACCTTAACAGAAGGATTTGAGCTCTCAACCGTTCAATACGTCGTATCCACCTAGAGAACATTGCTATCTTGGATAACATATGTCCCAATCTCTTCATGAAGCTCTAGGTTTAACGGACGACGAGTTCAAGATGATCCAAGATGTACTGCAAAGGCCCCCAAATCACTTGGAGCTCGCTATGTACTCGGTGATGTGGTCTGAGCACTGCTCCTACAAGTCATCACGAATTCACCTTCGCAGACTCCCGACCGAGGGTGAAACAGTCATTATGGGACCGGGAGAAAACGCCGGCGTAATCGATCTAGGCGAAAACTTTGCCTTGGCAATTCGCATGGAGAGTCACAATCACCCATCCGCAATTGAACCTTATCAAGGTGCAGCGACTGGCGTTGGAGGGATACTCAGAGATATTTTTACAGTAGGTGCAAGGCCAATCGCCTTGTTAGATAGCCTTTGGATGGGTCCTCAAGACAATCCCAAATCCCGATGGGTATTCAAGGGTGTCGTCTCAGGAATCTCCGGATATGGAAACGCAGTCGGCGTTCCAACGATTGGAGGTGAGACCCACTTCGAGGAAAAGTTTGCCTACAATCCTCTGGTCAACGTAGCAGCTATCGGTATAGCACTCAAAGAACACCTAATAAGAGCGGCCGCTACCGGAGTCGGAAATAAAGTTGTACTCCTTGGTGCACCGACTGGAAGAGATGGAATAGGCGGCGTATCAGTCCTAGCCTCGGCTGGGTTCGATAGCGAAACTGACTCCTCCAAGAGGCCGTCGGTACAAGTTGGTGACCCATTCGAAGAGAAAAAGCTCATTGAACTCTGTCTGGATCTACTTCGCTCAGATCTACTTGTTGGGATACAGGACCTTGGAGGGGCGGGTCTTTCGTGCGCAACTTCAGAGACTGCTGCAAAAGGTGGATCTTCGATGGACGTGTATCTAGATAAAGTGCCAAGGCGCGAAACAAACATGGAACCCTTTGAAGTTATGATTTCAGAGTCACAGGAACGAATGCTTGCGATTGTAACTCCTGACAACCTTGAGAAAGTTTTGTCATTAGCCAAGCACTGGGAAGTGGAGGCCGCTATCATCGGAGAGGTTAGAGAACCTACACCTTGGTTAGACGGTAATGTCCGCGGCATACTTCGAGTCTATGATAGAGAATGTGGAGAACTCCTAGGCGAGGTGCCCGCCAGTTCTCTAGCTGATGAAGCACCGCTTTACGATCGAGAGATGTCGGAACCTTCATCATGGAGATCTCAACTACAGAAAGAACCTCGACTTAGCACTCTTGATGACCAACTCATAAAGTATCTATCGCAAAAAGAGTTTGACCCAAGTCTCGTCTATCGTCAATACGACCACCAGCTATTCCTTAACACAATCGTACCGCCAGGTTCAGACGCCGCTTTACTTCAAGTGTCTGCTCCTGGAGTTGGAAGAGCACAACGTGCCTTTGGAGTATCGGTCGACGGTAATCCGAGATGGTGTAGTGTGCATCCTTACAGAGGCGCTGCGGCGACCGTCATAGAGTCTGCAATGAACATAGCCTGTGTCGGCGCTAAAGCCGTTGCTCTAGTCGACTGCTTGAACTTTGGAAACCCAACTCATCCACACGTCATGTGGCAGCTCTCAGAGACTGTAGATGGGATCGCCGAGGCCTGTAAAGCGTTGGACATTGCAGTTGTCGGAGGTAACGTCAGTCTCTATAACGAAGCAAATGGGACTGACATCGACCCGACCCCAACTATCACAACAGTTGGTACTGCTGAGATACCACATCTACCTTTGCCCGCCTTGTCTCGTGCCGAAGTTGGGTCGTATCTTTACTTGCTCGGATCCGAGTGCAACACGCTATCTGGCTCCGAAGTCGCAGTCGAGCACCTGAAGGAGGTCGGCGGAAACCTGTTCGACTTCAGCTACGACTCAGTCAAAGCACTAAGAGACCTTGTAATTGAACTATTTGGCAATGCAACCGCTCTTCATGTCCAAGTCCTACACAACGTAAGTTCGGGTGGAGTTCTCCGAGCAACCAGAGAGATCTGCGAATCATCAAGGGTTGGATGTAAACTAAATAAGTCAAAGCTTACTCTCCCCGAGCTACTTGGAGAAAAGCCCGATCGAATCCTTGCCGTTACCACATCTCCAGAGCCCTTTGAAGAGTTCCTAACGAGCCGGACCGTTCCTTTTACTCTTATTGGAGAACTCCAAGGTAATACAGTCGACTACGGAGACGAACTAAGTATTCAACTCTAACCCCTAGGAGTTACTTCATATTTAGACGTTCAAGTAGATGCTCTACATACCCTTGGGGTACGCACAGATCGCCTTCTCCTACGCCGGGGTTTAATCCTACCTTGAATGTGCCATGGTAGTCCGAACCTCCAGTAGGTGAAAGTTCAACCTCTTTAGCCAATGCAACTAAATCCTCTCGTACAGTTGGTTCATATCGCGAGTAGTGACATTCAAGACCGAAGAGTCCTTGATCTTTCAGATCGTAGAGCATCTTACGGAGACCACCTCGATCGATGCGCAGTGTAAGAGGATGAGCGATGGAGGCGAATGCGTCAGACTGCTCAACTAGAACCAAAAGTTCACCGATAGAGAGGCCTTCCTTTTCTATATGGAAAGGGGAAGTATCGCCAAGGTATCGATCGAACGCTTCATCCATGGTTGCTACGACGCCAAGATCAATCAGAACCGCAGCAAAGTGTGGTCTAGCAACGTTTCCTTCTTTAGCTTTAGCTTCGACCATCTCTAAAGTAATCTCGATACCAGAGTCCCTTAGAGATGTCACTAACCTCTCGTTCCTATCTTGGCGTTGAGATCTAAGTTCCCCAAAACGCTCCTCAAGCGGAGTTTTAGTGCCTATAGGAAGATACACTAGGACGTGAAACGTACCCAGCTCTTTGACTGGAATAGATACCTCAACACCTTTTATTAGAGTGATCCCATAGGCTTGAGCTCGAATCAAAGCTTCCTCAACGCCCTCTGTGCTGTCATGATCGGTCAATGCTATGACACTACACCCATACTCGTGGGCTCTATCTACAAGTTCAGATGGGGTATCTGACCCGTCAGAAAATGTGCTGTGTAGGTGAAGGTCCGCTCTCACTGTCTTACAAGCTAGTCGGCAAGGGCTGCAACAATACGCTCTTAGCACTTATAGAGCCGCTATTGAGCGTATATGGTCATCTCTGGTACCAAGACAATGTGATCCTGACATGTCAGATGCTAACCTATAGTAGTGACGTTACTACTTCAACCCGAGTCCTCAGTCCAGCGCCAGTCGATGTTGCCGAACAAGGAGGTAAACCTTGACGTTTGCTGATAAACCTGAGGAGGCCTGCGGTGTCTTCGCAGTTTATGCTCCGGGAAGAAAGGTCGCCAACCTAACCTTCGACGGTTTATACGCTCTACAACACAGAGGACAAGAGTCCGCAGGCATGGCAGTATCGGACCACCAGTCGGTAACAGTTTACAAAAACATGGGACTTGTAAGCCATGTCTTTGATGACCGAACCTTGGTGTCGCTTCCGGGAGATCTAGCCATAGGACACACTAGGTACTCAACCACCGGCGCATCGAACTGGAGAAACGCTCAACCTGTATATCGCTCGGTGGGACCATACGGATTTGCTGTTGCCCACAATGGCAACCTAACCAACACCGTAGCGCTTGCAGAGAAGATTGGAATGTTGCCCGGAATGGTATCTTCTGACTCAGATCTAATGGCAGAGCTCATTGCAATGCGATTCCCAAAAGATAAGCCAGAGGGTACAGATCCTTCCCTAAAGCCGGGAGAGGCCCTAATTGATGCAACCTTGGACGTTATTCAAGATCTTGAGGGTGCTTACTCCCTTGTACTTATGGACTCCGAGGTCATAGTAGCGGTGAGAGACCCAAGCGGATTTCGCCCACTTTGTCTAGGTAAGCTAGAGGCAGGTGGATACGTATTCGCCTCTGAAACTCCAGCTTTAGATGTCGTGGGCGCTCGATTCATTAGAGAGCTCGACCCCGGAGAGATGGTTGTAGCCGGCGCCTTTGGGCTTAAGTCTTATCATCCTTTCTCCAAGTCAAAGATCGATCCTAAACTCTGCATCTTCGAGTTCGTTTACTTCGCTCGCCCTGACTCTAGACTCCTAGATCAAGAAGTCCATGGGGCTCGAAGAAGAATGGGCATCTATCTTTCTAGAACGCTCCCGGTAGAAGCCGACATGGTCATGGGAGTGCCTGACTCCGGGGTGCCGGCGGCCGAGGGTTACGCGTATGAGTCGAAGATTCCCTACGGACAAGGACTTGTGAAAAATAGGTATATCGGCCGCACCTTCATATCTCCTGATCCCTCCTCTCGAGTCAGTGCAGTTAGACGTAAGCTAAACCCTCTTAGCGAAAATATCACAGGAAAACGTCTCGTCGTAGTAGACGACTCGATCGTCCGAGGTACTACTACTAGATCTATGGTCAAGATGCTCAAAGCAGCAGGCGCCTCAGAGGTTCATCTTCGGATCTCTTCCCCACCGTACAAGTGGCCGTGCTTTTACGGGATAAATACACCGTCTCGGAAAGACCTTCTAGCCGCAAAGTATGACATGGAAGAGATGCGCACTTACTTAGAGGCAGACTCGTTAGCATTTCTTTCCCTTCCCGATTTGAGAGCTGCAATAGGCTTTGAAGATGGGTTTTGTGATGCTTGTCTCACGGGGAACTATCCCACCTTCATCTCCATGGAACAGTCATCATAGGTCTAAACTTATTAGTACACAACTATAGAGTGCGGAAATGCAAAGGAAGTCTCACTTGAGTACGTACAAAGACGTCGGGGTAGATGTTGCTGCCGGTGAAGCGGCTGTCTCTTTGTTCTCTTCAAAAGTAAACAAGACCTTTGACGACCGAGTGCTAAACGACGTAGGCGGATTTGGAGCACTATATGGCATCGCAAACTTGGGCATCGATGAACCAGCGTTAGTTTCGTCCACTGATGGAGTAGGAACAAAGACTCAACTAGCTCGTTATCTCGGTAGATACAGCAGCATAGGGCAGGATCTCGTAGCAATGTGCGTCGATGACATCGCTTGCTACGGCGCCAAGCCACTGTTTTTCTTGGACTATCTTTCAGTAGGGAAACAGATCCCAGAAGTTGTTTCACAACTAGTCACAGGAATTGCCGATGCTTGCCTAAGGGCAAGATGTTCGCTTATTGGAGGCGAGACAGCGGAACATCCAGGTGTAATGGACCCAGACGACTTTGACTTAGGAGGTTTTGTAGTCGGAGTTGTCGATACACAAAAACTCTGGAGCTCAGATCGGGTTCAAAAAGGTGACGTACTACTCGGACTATCCTCACCTAATCTCCGGTCAAACGGCTTCTCTTTAGTTAGAAAGATATATGGACTAGATGCTCTAAATAAAGATAGAGTAGATGGCCGCTCGGAGGTTAGTGCGCCTATCCTTGAACAACTACTTGAGCCTTCTGTAATCTATAGTCCATACTTGGCCGACATGCCACTTCGCGAAAGAGTGCACGCTGCCTCGCACATAACCGGAGGCGGACTACTACACAACTTGGCTAGGTCCATACCGAAAGGTCTGCGCGCCAAGGTAGATCAGAAAAGCTGGCAAGTTCCAGAGGTCTTTGAACAGGTAAGTAACGATGGGCAGATCTCTAAAAACGAGATGTACCAGGTCTTCAACATGGGAATTGGGATGGTACTTATTATCCCCAAAGAAGTATCAGGTACGATGTCGGCCTACTTTGAAGACCTTGAATTAAAGACCTACGAAATTGGATATGTAGTCGAGGCTACAGCAAGCGAGGAAAGGTCGTCGTGGATTGAGTAGCTTTGAGCAACTACGGTCAGAAGATGACGAGTCATTGAAGTCAAGGCTCCGAAAGCTCATACTGAGGGACTCAGTCCTAAAAGGAGACTTCGTTCTCAAGTCAGGCATGAAGTCCACTTGGTTCATAGACGTTAAAAACACGGTCTGTCGTCCTGAAGGGCTCGCCATCGTCTCTCTTCTTATCCTTCGCCACCTTCCACACGAGGTAACGGCCATTGGAGGACAAACGATGGGTGCTGACCCAATAGCGTTCGGAACAGCAGGCGTTGCAACGTCGCTGGGACGTAGCATACGAAGTTTTTCGATTAGGAAAGAACCCAAAGATCATGGTCCTGGTGGAATGATCGCAGGAGTACTTGAAAGTACCGACAGCGCGCTACTAGTAGAAGACGCCGCCTCAAGAGGAACCTCTACTTTATCCGCTGTCCAAGCAGTCCGAAAGACCGGTGCAAGCATCGCGTACGCCATCGCCGTAGTAGATAGGGGTGGCACTGCTAATGAGCTTCTCAGACAACACGGAGTTGAGTTTCAAGCGCTTCTCACGGCTACAGATCTAGGTCTACCGTTTGAGGGTGGCATAACTTCCTAGAAAATTCATAGTGACAGTAGCTCTCGAGCAGCTTTTTCTATAGTAGACAGACTAGCCACACCCAAGGTTGCTTGACTTTGGATAAGCTCGGAAATCGGACCAACAACGCCATATACAACTTTCATCGGTGCATCTAGATCCCAAAAACTTTTCTCGGATATATAGCTAGCGACTCGAGTGGCGAAGTCGCCTTCACGTTCCCCAAGTATAAGCACTTTTGAACATCTAGCTACCGAAGCCGATACTGTCTCGGTATCAAAAGGATTGAGCGATCTCAGATCGATGACCTCAACGGAAGCCTCGCCAAAAAGTTGCTCCGCCACACTATGGGCGTGATGACGTAAAATTCCACAGGTAATAATGGTGAGGTCCCCACCCTCCCCAATTACATCCGCTTTACCTATCCGTATCCGATAGTTACCTTCCGGAGTTTCGCCTCTAACCATACTCCGAGCTTGTCTATTCTCTAAGACTACTACCGGTCCTGTACACATAAACGCTTGAGTTACAAGTCCGACAGCATCAGCCGGAGTTGACGGTACCACGCTTACAAGGGACTGAGCAAGTGCAGTCACGTCCGCCATGGTATATAGTCCTTCGCTATGGCCGGTCTCTTTCCCACCATAGACTGCTCTTATCACAATCGGAAGATCAACCGAACTACGAGTTCTAGAGACAATTAAACTGTGCTCACGAGAGAGACGTTGAAGTACTGTGCTTGGCGACTCAGTATCCACGATCTCTACTATTGGACGGGCTCCAGCTAGCGACATACCAAGCGCAAACTGCATACGAGTGTTGGCTCTGAAGTTGACTGCGATCGTCTTACTCTCAAAAAAGTCAAGACTGCCTGTCAACTCCATTTGAGTAACCTTGTGCCGTAGTTCGTCGGATACAAGTACAACGTCTTCTTTATCTTTGAGGATACTTATAAAGGTATCGTCCAACGCCTCGCCAAGTGAACCGAGATGCCTTGGACCCTGATAGGCGTCGAAGCTTACGTCATAGTTAGGCTCCTTTATTACGCTCACCTCATCTGAGGTTGCAACGGCTTCGCTCTGATCAAGATAACGATCCTCTCTTTCCCGCTTCAGTTCATCTAGAATTAAGGACTCAAAACTATCGAGATCAATGGAATCAACGTTCCCATCTTCCATTAAACGTCTCTTCAAACACTCCAAAGTATCAGGAACCATCGATACGTAACCGTTTGACTGTGCCAGCTCAATAACCTCGTGGTTCGAATGATCGCAACTGGTTGCAACAACCACTACGGGACCCTGTCCCGAGGTTGTTGCTGCCTTAGCTTCTGCTAACGTTGCAACTAGGTCTTCTGGGTCGCATGAGCATGCCGAGGTTACAGAAACTGCATCGGTATAGCGATCAAACTCTTGCTTCACCGTCGCTAACACTCCGTTAGACGGCGCCGATAAAGATCGATCTAGTACAACTACCACCACGGGAAGGTGGAACCTTTGGCTATAAGATATCGCTTCGACAAACTCTAGACTATGCAGTTGATCCGAGGTCAGAACACAAAATACCGTGTCCAGTGCACCTTTACGCATCTTCTCACGAGCAAATCCCACACTCTGAACAAGATTTGAACAACGTACAGAGGAGCCACCAACGGGTAATTTACGTTTGAACTCCTCATGACCGCTCATCTCAGCGAAAGCACTGATCGCAACCTGTAGAGCCACCGCCAAGTTACCAGGAAACACCTGATCAATCTCAACATTGATCACCTTCATCAACGCTGCAAAAACTACCTCTGAGGAGACAGCGTCGCTTATGTATGAAGGCGATGCAACACGCGTTAACTCCACCATCGAAGTAGTAACGCTTCTAGCAATCAACGCTGTTTTAAAGATCACAAGTTTATCTGCCATTGTCAGAATCTGCTCAGAATTGGCTATGTCTATGCCCATAGGTGCACTAAGTACCGGTTCAGAGTTCGGTAAAACAGTACGTTCTTTTTTTCGTCTCTTCCAAAACGCCATGTCTGCCACCCCATTTAATACTCAGAACACTTCAAGTGCTCTCTTAGGCTTAGAGATAGAGTACCGCTTTAAAGTCATCGACAGTAACCCCGCACTCCTTGGGAGCACCATCTTCTGGAAGATGATTCCACAAGATGTTAAATCAGAATCTTTTTGTCACCAATGTATTTCACAATTTTCACAACTTCGGCTAGTCTTAGGCATCATGGTTACTCCAAATGTTTCATACTCAGTAGTTCTACGTGTCGAATTAAGTCATAAGCCTGGTACCTTGGGACGCTTGACCACATCCATCGGTGACTCTGGTGGAAATATTTTAGGTGTCGACATCGTAGAGGTCTCTGAAGACGTAATTATTCGAGACATTACGGTTCTAGCAGTAGGCGTCGAGCACGCGAATGTAGTGCGCGAAGCTGCCGAACAAGTAGAAGGCGTACATGTCAGAAGCGTAATGGATCGCACCTTCAGACTCCATCTAGGAGGCAAAATTGAGGTAAAAGGAAAGGTGCCAATCGAGACTCGTGACGACCTATCTATGGCATATACACCAGGCGTAGCGCGTGTCTCACTAGAGATAGCAGCTAAGCCCGTACAGGTTCATAAGTACACAATAAAATCAAACACCGTAGCAGTAGTGACAAACGGAACCGCTGTACTGGGACTAGGCAACATCGGACCTTATGCAGCACTACCTGTTATGGAAGGAAAGGCCCAGCTCTTTAAAGAGTTTGCCAATATAGATGCATTTCCAATATGCCTGAATACCACTTCAATAGACGAGGTAATCGAAACAGTAGAGAGGATAGAACCGGTCTTTGGGGGGATAAACCTCGAAGATATAGCTGCACCCGACTGTTTCGAGATTGAGGACCGGCTCAAAGGATCGCTTGATATACCAGTGTTCCACGACGATCAACACGGAACCTCAGTAGTAGTACTGGCTGCTCTACGAAACGCAGTTAAAGTGGTCAACAAGAAAATGTCCGATCTCTCAGTAGTTATCGCTGGAGCAGGAGCCGCGGGAGTCGCTATCGCCAAGATCCTCAACAACGCCGGTGTACCCAACGTGATGGTAGCCGATCGAAGGGGTTTAATATTCGACGGTCGAGAAGACTTCCAAGGCGCCAAGAGGTGGTTAGCCGAAAACAGTAACCCTGAAAAGAGAATGGGTTCTGTTGCGGATGCACTTCGAGGCACAGATGTCTTCATAGGTGTTAGCGGGCCAAACATCATACATAGAGACGATGTCGAACAGATGGCAGCCAAATCAATAGTCTTCGGATTAGCAAACCCAACTCCGGAGGTAATGCCTGAAGAGATCGAAGGAGTTGCTGCTGTAATTGCAACCGGACGATCTGATTATCCAAACCAGATCAACAACGTTCTATGTTTTCCAGGTATCTTTAGAGGTGCCTTGGATTCCAATGCACTGTCGATCACCGAAACCATGAAACTCGCCGCCGCCAACGCTATCTCAGCCGCCGTACCCGAGGAGGAACTCTCATCTAGCTACATAGTGCCCTCTGTATTCAATCGTTCAGTCGTAGGAGCGGTAGCTACAGCTGTAGCAGACGCTGCACGCAAAGAAGGAGTCATAAGGCACGATCCAGAGGTGTAGTTATCCAAATTAATGTAATGAGGGGTGAAGTGGCACCACTTCACCCCTCATCTGGTGGTCTAGACCGGCGTCGATCCGGTGACACCACGCTTTTCAGGCGTGTGCTCTACCAACTGAGCTACTAGACCACAGCGGACCTGACGGGATTTGAACCCGCGACCTCCGGCTTGACAGGCCGGCGTGCACTCCGAGCTGCACCACAGGTCCTCATTACACTGCGTGAGCTAAGTCATTCTAGCGACCTAGCACTATATCCGCTACCGTTTTCTAAAAGTACTACTGCGAGATCTACAATCTCCAGAGATCAGGACTCTAATTTGATAGTGGAATCTTGCATCGAGATGAATATAAGAATTTATAGCTAAAGGTCCGTTAATACGTTCCTTTATGGACATAATGAATGGGTACCTTGAGCCACTTATTAGCAAAGATTAAGAAGCCTCTTAAGGGCAAACGTAACGGAATTAGTCATCAGAACGACTTCCGGTATATCACAATAAGCGTGAACCTCACCACTCGAACGATACAGTTACGGTGTGATTGCGTTTATAGTAATAACTACATAAGCAACCGAAAGTGCATAGATCATGGATATTGACAAATCACAAAATAAAATCATTAAAGACTACCTAGACGGATTAGAAAAACATAAAGCAAAGCGCGGAAGAAGGCGTTCGCCAGAAACCATAAAAAGACGATTAACAGCTATCGACGACAAGCTTCCCACCGCATCAACTCTAACAAAGCTTCACTTAATTCAAGAAAAACTAGATCTTGATTCAGCACTAAAGGCACTTGAGACACCGGCAAATATAAACGATCTAGAACCTTTGTTCATCGAGGTAGCGAAGCCATATAGCGAGAGACACAATATCTCATATAGTGCCTGGAGAGCAATGGGCGTAAGACCAGAGATCCTCAAGCGCGCCGGAATCGTTGAAGCCTAGGCACTACTGTACAACTTCTAGGCTCGAGAGAAACGACTGGAACACCTTCCGACCTGAACTTGAGCCTACGAGATTACTCATTGCCCGCTCGGGATGAGGCATCATGCCAACCACGTTACGATGCTCGTTGCAGATCGCTGCGACGTGATCGACCGAACCATTCGGATTGTTTACGTATCGCAAAAGTATCCGATCCTCATCATTTAAACGCTTCAAATCCTCGGAACTACAGGTATAGTTACCCTCAAAGTGGTTGATCGGAAGTGATAGAGTTTCGCCCACCGATAGAGTCGCTGTTATGGGTGACTTAGTAGATATCACCTCACATTCGACTACGTCACAAAGAAAAGCTAGTCCAACATTTTTCTGTAGCGCTCCGGGTAGGAGGCCAGCTTCAGTAAGTACCTGGAAACCGTTGCAGATTCCCAATACAGTCTTTCCGGACATAGCGAACTCCACAACGGCCGACATAACCGGAGAGAACCGAGCTATCGCTCCGGGTCTTAGATAGTCACCATGAGCAAAACCTCCTGGAATTACTATGCTCGATAATCCTTCTAGATCCGTCTCACGATGCCAAATAAGTCTGGACTTAGCGCCCAGATCCAAAAGAGCTGCAGCAACGTCATGTTCGCAGTTCGTCCCTGGAAAGACCACAATTCCAACAACGTTACTCACCGTTAGTCTCCGTAATCTCAGAGACTGTGAAGTCTTGAATAACTGGGTTTGAAAGCAGTTCAAGTCCGATCTTCTTCGCCGCAGCCAGCGTTTCAGACTCGGAGGTAAGGTCGAACAGAACCAAAAAGCTCTTCCCAGATCTTACTCTTCGAACAGGAGCAACCTCCAGCGATCTAGCCGCCTCGGCTATAGTCAATCCCTCTGGATCTGAGACTCCTTCTTTTAGAAACACATCTATCTTTGCCTCGTAGCTCAACAAACACCCTCACAAATCACTAGTTGACATAACAATGTATCGAACAACTCTTTCACATACAATCACTGTAACCTATCGCCAAGATAGCAGACCTCACTGTCAGAGCCGGGCCAATCTAGAAAGGTTGAGCCCGTTAGGGACTCGTATATCGATATGTAGCTACTAGAGATCTGATCCCTTAAGGGATCAGGCAGATGAGGTGGCTCTCCATCTCCGCTCCAGGAGTTTCGAGAAAGCCAGTCCCTCAGGATCTGTTTGTCAAGCTGGACAGGTTCTACCGCACTTTGAAGTGAATCTGCTCTCCAATATCTCGAAGAGTCTGGAGTAAGAACTTCATCGCAAAGAGACAAAGCGTCTCCGATGTAACCAAACTCAAACTTGGTATCTGCAATGACTAAGCCCTTTCCCAGAGCTATGTCTAACGCCTTTTCATATATCTGGAAAGAAAGGTCCTCGAGCTGGACTGCTAGGTCCCTCCCCACTCTATCTCTCAACTCTGCATGAGATAGTGCCACATCATGACCTTCTTGTTCTTTTGTGGTAGGAGTAAAGATCGGTTCTTCGAAACGGTCTCCCAAGGAGAAGTTCGCAGGAGCTGGACGACCGCCAATGCTTTGGTACCTTTGATACTCCTGCCACGCAGAACCTGCCAGAAAGCCCCTCACAACACACTCTATCGGTACCATATCTGCTAGTCTGACCTTAGTAGTACGACCCAAAAGACTCTCGTCCAGACCCAACTGACCGAGTGCATCCCCGCCCAAAAGTACGGGAGACTGAGTAGGTAGAACCCCTTCCAGCTCTTGAAACCAATACAACGACAAGGCGGTTAGAACTAATCCCTTGTGTAGAATCCCTTCACTCATTACGCGATCGTAAGCCGAAACCCTATCTGTAGCAACGACGACTAGGTGCTCAGAGTCTTCCTCTAAAACGTAAGAGTCCCTTACCTTTCCGATATGATCCAGAACAATCATATTCAGAGTCTCTCTTCAATTGATTCTAGGTTTTCGAGCACCTTCGACACATTACGCAGGAGTCTCTTCTCATCCATCACCCGCCTGAGCTCCTCCTCGTCGATTATCACTTCGGGGTCATCGACCAAAACATCAAAGAACTGCATTTTTCCGTCATAAGCAACCCTCGCATCCCGTTGGACTATTCGATAGGCTTCGTCTCGGCTTAATCCGTGCTCCACAAGAAGCAGCAGAACAGACTGAGAGAAGTACAAGCCAAGCGAACGCTCAAGATTCTCTCGCATATTTTCTGGGCGTATCTCTAGGTTCTCTATGAGCCAGCGAAACTTCTTTATCCCATAGTGAGAGAGGTGGAAAGCGTCTGGAACAACTACACGCTCTACTGAAGAGTGTGAGATATCTCGTTCATGCCATAGAGCAACATTCTCCAAAGATGCACTTAAGTATCCTCGAAGCACGCGGGAGATGCCAACCAATCGCTCAGCTACTATGGGGTTCCGTTTGTGTGGCATTGCAGAGGAGCCCTTTTGTCCACTTTGGAAAGGCTCAAATACCTCGCCTACCTCGCTTCTTTGAAGATGCCTTATCTCCGTCGCGAAAGATTCTAGTGAAGTAGTAAGCGACGTCAGTGAGTACATTACCTCAGCATGGATGTCTCGGGCTATTACCTGAGTCGCCGAGATAGGTTTTAGCTCTAGAAGAGACAGTGCATAGTACTCGACCATTGGCTCGATATTTGAGTATGTCCCGACAGCTCCAGAGAGTTTTCCAACTGAGATCTGTGAGAAAGCTTTGGCAAGTCGGTTATAGTCTCTCTCCATTTGATACGCCCATAACGCGACCTTTGCTCCAAAAGTCGTGGGCTCGGCGTGCATACCATGTGTGCGACCCATCTCCGCTGTGCCGCTATGTTTTATGGCTAACTCCTTCAGCGACAAGATAGTTTTTTTAACTTCCTCGCTCAATATACCTAGAGCCTCTCGAATCTGGATTGAAAGAGCAGTGTCAACAACGTCGGATGACGTCAACCCAAAGTGAATTAACGAAGACTCATTCAAGTTAACTCTTCTTTGCAAAATATCAACGAAGGCAGCAAGATCGTGGTTTGTCGTCACTTCTCTTTCAAGAACCTCGCTCACAAAAGAGTCGTCAACCACGGGAAGGTTGTCTTTAATTTTCCCAAAATCCTCTTCGGTTGCCAGGCCGAACTTAACGAAGGCTTCAACTACTGCCAACTCGACCGACGTCCAAATCTGCATACGATGCACATCTGAGAAGATCTCTCGCATCTCTTCGGTTTCATATCGACTGATCAAAACGCCCTCACTTCTAAAACCTTCTTAGGCACCAATATCCCTTCTGTAGTGCATTCCCTCAAAGGAGATCTCTGAGACAGCACTATAAGCTCTAGATCGCGCTTCTTGGAGCGTAGGCGCTTCTCCAGTTACCGCCATTACTCTTCCACCAGAGACATAAAAAGCGTCTCGTTCCGAGTCGTAAGAGGTTCCTGCAAAGAACACCTTTACACCATCTTTTTCTGAAGCACGCTGAACGCCAGTAATCTCCGCACCTGTTTGAGTTGACGCTGGGTACCCTGGTGCTGCTAAAACAACGGTCAACAAGCTCTTAGGTGAAACTTTCAGGGAGGTACCAATCTCTCCAACTGCGCAACCGAAAAGGATATCTCCTAAGCCCTCCTCAACCTTTGGCAGTACAACTTGTGTCTCTGGATCTCCAAATCTCACATTAAACTCGATGATCTTTGGACCAGACTCGGTAACCATAACACCGGCGTACAACACTCCCCGATACTGTATACCTCTTCGCAACAGCTCTTGAAGAGTAGGCTTTACTAAAGTATCGAGAATCTCCTCTTGGAGCGAGTCACTCGCCCACCCAAGTGGTGCATAAGCTCCCATACCGCCTGTATTTGGACCCTCGTTACCCTCCAATAGTCGCTTGTAATCAGTAGCAGCAGGAAGAGCAACTGCACTTCGGCCATCGCACAGGGCAAAAAGTGATAGTTCTCTACCCAAAAGAGCTTCTTCAATCACAATCGTACGGCCCGCTCCTTTGAAGCGTTGACCGGTCATTTTCGCAACTATGTCTTCTTTTGCCTCGTCCAATCTTTCAGTGACTAAAACGCCTTTTCCTTCAGCTAATCCGTCTGTCTTAATCACATAAGGGGGTTTCATAGACTCTACATACGAGAGCGCACTCGAGATATCGCTAAAGCTGCGATGCTCTGCGGTTGGTACTTTGGCAGCTACGAGCACATCCTTTAGAAACGCCTTCGACCCTTCGAGCCTCGCCCCATCTTTTGAGGGTCCAAAGACAGTTTTCGAGTGCCCTCTAAGTCTGTCCGCCAATCCCTCAACTAAAGGTTGCTCAGGTCCGATCACATATAGATCGGCATCGATATCCAGCGGATCTTTATCGCTTAGATCGAAGTACTGTCCAAGTGCACTACTTCCAGGGGCGACCACTACTTCATGCTCCTTGGAGAGCATGAAGGCTAATGCGTGTTCCCTACCCCCTGAGCCGACTACAACGATTCTCATCTAAAACTCACAAATTGATCACGCTCTGGACCTGTTCCAACCAACGTTATCGGAACCTCAAGCTGTTCCTCTAAAAAACTGAGATAGGTTCGAGCGTTGTAAGGAAGTTCTTCTTTGGTCGTGACCTTGGTCAAATCTTCCATCCAGCCTTCAAAGCTCTTATAAACTGGTCTCGCCTTATGGAAGTCGGATTGATGATATGGTAGGTCCGACGTTCTTTCCCCGTCGACCTCGTACTGAGTTGCAACTAAGATTTCTGGGAAAACGTCCAGTATATCCAACTTGGTTATAGCTATCTCGGAGACTGAGTTCAAGGCGACCGCTTGACGCAGAAGCACCAGATCAAACCAACCGGTACGTCTTTTCCTTCCTGTATTGGTCCCGAACTCGAACCCCCGTTCTACTAGCAGATCGGCAACATCACCTTCTAGTTCTGTCGGGAACGGTCCAGCTCCGACTCGAGTCAAGTACGCCTTGGCGACACCTATAACTCTGTCTATTTGGCGAGGTCCTAGCCCGGAACCTGTACAGGCACCCCCTGCCGTCGGGTTTGAAGAGGTAACGAATGGATACGTTCCGTGGTCAAGATCTAAAAACGTCGCTTGAGCTCCCTCAAGCAGTATCTCCTGACCCTTCTTGTAAGCTCGATGCAGTATTCCAACGGTATCGGAGATCATTGGAGCCAACTTAGGCGCGTATACGTCGAAGTAGTCTGAAAGGATTTTACTTTCATCTAGGGGCAACCGGTTATACACCTTTGCGAGAATCTGATTCTTTTCCTTCAGAACCACCTCAAGCTTCTGTGAAAATATCTTCTCATCAAGCAGATCTTGGACGCGTATACCGATACGAGAGGCCTTATCCGCATACGCTGGACCAATACCTCTTTTGGTGGTTCCTAACTTGTTTTTCCCCAAATAACGTTCCGTGAGACGATCTAACTCCTGATGATACGGCATGATCAAATGAGCGGCGCCTGAGATTATCAGTCGGGACGTATCGACACCCCGACTGCTAAGCACTTCCACCTCGTCGAGCAGGACCTTTGGGTCAATCACAACTCCGTTGCCTATTACCGGGATCACGTGTGAATTCAGGATTCCGGTCGGAACGAGCTGCAGAGCAAAACGATCTTCGCCGATCACAATCGTGTGGCCGGCGTTATGTCCCCCTTGATATCTCACTACAAAGTCAACGTCTGAGGCGAGGAGGTCAGTAAATTTCCCTTTCCCCTCATCTCCCCACTGAGTTCCTAATACTACGGTCGCTGGCAATATGCCTCCAACTTTTAATAGTTCCCTTCGAAGCAGGAACTCCTAAGTTAGCTTTAGGTGTTCCTCATTCTTAGGGTCTAGATCGACTAAAATCTGACCTCCTTCAGAGTAGTGACCTGCCAGCAGTTCAGAGGCGATTTTATCACCCAGTTCTCTTTGAATTACCCGCTTTAGGGGACGCGCACCAAAGACGGTATCAAAACCTTTTCTAGCAAGCCAGTCTTTCGCATCGTCGGAAACCTCTAGCTTGATTCGTTTGGGATCAAGTCTTTGCGCCAATAAGCCAAGTTGAATCTCAACTATCTTGCGCAAGGCATCGGTGTCTAAAGAATGAAACTTGATGATCTCATCTATTCTGTTGACAAACTCAGGTTTGAAGAATACCTGCGGGTCGACCGATAGGTTTGAGGTCATGATTAAGATTACATTCCTGAAGTTGACCGTCCTACCTTGTCCGTCGGTAAGACGTCCATCGTCTAAGACCTGTAACAGTATGTTGAATACATCTTGGTGGGCTTTTTCAATCTCATCTAGCAGCACTACACAGTACGGTCGTCGCCTAACAGCCTCTGTAAGTTGGCCACCCTCGTCGTAACCTACGTACCCAGGAGGTGCGCCAACGAGACGTGCAACTGTATGAGCCTCTTGATACTCAGACATATCTATTCGTATCATTGCCTTTGGGTCGTCAAAGAGGAACTCAGCAAGTGCTCGGGCCATCTCCGTCTTCCCCACGCCCGTTGGGCCAATGAAAAGGAACGATCCAATCGGTCGATCAGGATCAGAGAGTCCAGCTCGAGAGCGCCTGATTGCGTTAGAGACAGCAACCACAGCCTGGTCCTGTCCTACCACCCTTTGGTGGAGACTCTCCTCCATACGAAGGAGTTTCGTCATCTCTCCTTCAAGCAGGCGAGATACAGGAATGCCTGTACTCTTAGACACCACCTCAGCGATGTCTTCTTCATCCACTTCTTCCTTGAGCATGCGTTGTGTCTGTTGAAGTTCAGCCAACTCTTTTGTAGCCACTTCTACCTCTCTAGCTAGCTCTGGAAGCCGTCCATAACGAATCTCTGATGCTCGATCCAAAGCCCCCTCACGTTCATAGCGATCCGCTAGGGAGCGAGCAGACTCCAACTTCTCTTTCTCCTCTCGAATCTTTGAAATAGCATCTTTTTCCGACTGCCAATGGAGCGTCATGAACTTGAGGTTTTCCTTTAAGTTTGCAAGTTCTTGATCCAACCTAGCCATTCGCTCCTGAGACATAGAGTCAGTCTCTTTGGACAACGAAATTCGCTCAATCTCAAGTTGTCTAATCCTTCTCTCAACAACATCAATCTCGGTCGGACGAGAGTCGATCTCAATACGTAATCGAGATGCCGCCTCATCAATAAGGTCAATAGCTTTATCAGGAAGAAATCTGTCTGTTATATAACGATCAGACAACATCGCCGCTGCTACAAGCGCTTGGTCTTGGATGCGTACTCCATGGTGCACCTCGTAGCGTTCCTTTAGGCCCCTAAGGATAGCGACCGTATCTTCTACCGAAGGAGGGTTAACCGTCACTCGCTGAAATCTTCGTTCAAGAGCCGGGTCTTTCTCAATATACTTTCGGTACTCATCTAAGGTAGTAGCGCCAACCATACGAAGCTCGCCTCTCGCTAACATTGGCTTCAACATATTCGAGGCATCCATAGCTCCCTCAGCCGCTCCTGCACCTACAACTGTGTGCATCTCATCGATGAAGGTTATGATCTCGCCCTCGGCATCTACAATCTCCTTCAGAACCGCCTTAAGTCGCTCCTCAAACTCACCTCTATACTTAGCGCCAGCCACCATCGAAGCTAGATCTAAAGCGATTAGCCTCTTGCCCTTTAGTCCCTCAGGTACGTCACCTTCAACGATGCGTTTCGCAAGTCCTTCGACAATCGCAGTCTTTCCGACTCCCGGCTCTCCGATGAGGACTGGATTATTCTTGGACCGACGAGAGAGTACCTGAATTACTCGTCGAATCTCCTCATCCCTTCCTATTACTGGGTCGACCTTACCTTTTCGTGCCTCTTCGGTCAGGTCCCGACCATAACGCTCAAGTGCTTGGTAGCTCTCTTCGGGGTTGGTGTTCGTTACTCTATGAGAGCCTCGCACCTCCTTCAGAACTCCAAGCAGCTGGTCCTTGGTTACACCTAGTAGGTCAGAAAGACCGAACAGAAGGTGCTCTACGGACAGATAGTCGTCTCCGAGACTTGATCTTTCCTTCTCGGCCTGGTCAAGGAGGTTCAAAAGAGAACGTGAAATCTGCGGAGTGCCACCGTAGGATTTAGGAAGTTTTGCGACCTTCTCTTCAATGGAGTTTTTGAGCTGCATCGGAGAAATGCCGAGCTTTTGAACTATTGGAAGAGTAACTCCTTCATTTTGAGAAAGAAGCGCCAAGACTAGATGTTCCCTCGTCACTTCAGGGTTGACGGCTTTCTCAGCTAAATGAACTGCTTGTTGAAAGCCCTCTTGTGTTTTTAGCGTCCACTTTGACGTATCCATATTCTTTCACCACCATCTTCGTAAGTTGCATTTGGATCGATAGCGCCAACCTTCGCACTCAAGACCTATTTCTAGCCTTTAATCGTTCCCCTGAAGAGCACCACGGCCTGAGAAAGAGGCACCAAGTCTCTGCGGTAGTGCTTATGAATCTTCTCTTTTTCCACCTTGGACTGTTCTTGCAGAGCTTGCATCTGATCCTTTAAGTCTTTGATCTCTGCCTCTAAGGCCATAATCCTCTTGACACCTTCCAGACCTATACCTAGGTTCGTAAGTTCTTGGATTCTTCGTAGTCGATCAATGTCATCTTGACTATAACGTCTTGAGCCACCGTCTGTCCGAGCGGGATCCAAGAGTCCCTTTCGTTCATAGATTCGTAACGTCTGCGGATGCATCCCAGATAGTTCCGCGGCGACCGAGATCACGTACACCGCTCTGTCATTTCGCCTCTCAAAGGGTGACTCAATGCCTCCTCGTGCCGATCTACCCGCCATCTTCTCTCACACCTCTCACAGTTAACCTCTCGGGGGTTCGGGCGTCAATTTAGCCAACTCTTCTATGAGCTTCCTCTGCTTTTGGTCTAAGCTCTCTGGCACCCAAACCTCTACCGTTACTAAAAGATCACCAGGCGTTACCCCCTTCTTGGAGGACGGAATACCTTTCCCTCGAACTCTAAAGGTCCTCCCTGACTTCGTCCCCGGAGGAACCTTAAGTGATACCTTTGACCCATCCAAGGTAGGTGCTGAGACAACCGCACCAAGAGCCGCCTCAGGGTAACTCACGGGAACCGTAATCGTCAGATCGTTTCCGCTCCTACCGAAGCGTTCGTGTCGACCCACATGTACCACCACATAGAGGTCACCAGGAGGCCCACCGTTTTTCCCTAAATCGCCCTTTCCCTTAATACGAATCCTTTGTCCCATCTCCACCCCCGGGGGGATTCGGATCCTCACTTGTCTTGAGCGCCTTTCAACTCCCGTTCCTTTGCAGGACAGACACGCTTTGGCGACAATGATTCCTCTACCTCCACAAGCAGGACAAGGCTGAGAAAAGGAGAAAAATCCTTGGTTGTCACTTACTGAACCGCTACCTTGGCACCTTGCACATACCTGCGGTACCGTACCAGGAGCTGCACCTGTTCCACCACAGGTGACGCAGTTCGCGTCACCTATCACATTTACCGACGTGGTGACGCCAGTGGCAGCTTCCTCGAAAGACAGGTGAATCTCAGCTTCAAGATCACTTCCACGTTGAGGGCCAGCACTTTTAGATCTACCCCTATTGAACAGACCCCCGATTAGGTCTCCAAGATCCTCCACTTTGAAGTCGAAGTTCGACCCAGCTCCGCCTCCAAAGCCTCCTGCCATAGGACCGGCGGACCTTGCGTCATCATATTCTTTACGTTTTGCAGGATCTCCAAGAACATCATAAGCTGCAGAAACCTGCTTAAACTTATCCTCAGATCCAGGATTAGCGTCAGGATGGTACTGCTTTGCGAGTTTGCGATAAGCTTTTGTTATATCCTTATCGCTCGCATCTTTGGACACTCCCAGAACCTTGTAGTAGTCCTTTTCGAACCACTCCCTCTGGACGGTCATATCGCCTCCTAACCAGACACTTTGACCATAGCGGGACGTATGATCCTTCCTCGCCAGCGATATCCAACCCTAAGCACCTCAGTCACAATCTGTTCGCCGTCTCCTTCTTCATGAGCCACGGCTTCTGCTTCAGATGGATCGAACCTTGATCCCAAAGGGGATATCTGCTCCAGTCCCTCTTTGGAAAGCGTCTCGACCAGCGCAGAACCTATCTGCTCCACGTAAGAGGGCGACTCGAACTCGCCTTCTCGGATGTGGGTTCTCGCAAGTTCCAACGTATCTAGAGCAGGAAGGAGTTTCTTGATCAAGTCTTCATTGGCTCGTTCAATCGTATCGACTCTTTGCTTGTCTACTCGCTTCTTGAAGTTATCAAAGTCTGCCTTGAGTCTCTGTAGAGCCTCAAGAAACTCGTCTCTTTCCTTCTTCAGTAGCTCGAATTCAATATCAATATCAGCGCTACCGTCATCAATAGACTCCTCTTGTAAGGAGGAAGAGTTTTCATCCGTCCCTTCCTCCCCTTCAAGATTTTCGCCAGCTTCGGAGATCAACGGATGCTCTAGCGTGTCTTCCTCATCACGAAGGTTATCGGTACTATCTTCCCTACTCACTAGCTCTCCTTATTGGGCTCATCAACGATCTCAGCATCTACAATCTCGTCATCGGAAGAGCTTGTTGCTCCTGAAGATCCCATATCTGAACTCGAAGCAGACTTAGCTGCCTCTTCATAAAGCTTCTGTGTGAAACTTTGGCTAGCTGACATCAAGGCGTCAGTAGCAGACTTAATTTTGCCGATATCATCACCAGCTATTGCGGTCTTTAGCTCAGCCAAAGATGACTCAACGGATTCCTTTTCCGGCCCGCTCAGGTTCTCGCCTTGCTCCTTGACCAACTGCTCGGTGCGATACACCAAGGTGTCTGCATTGTTTCTAACCTCAGCCTCTTCACGACGTGCTTTATCATCAGCCTCGTGAGCCTCCGCATCTTTTACCATACGCTCGATGTCATCTTTAGAGAGACTTGTCGATCCGGTAATAGTGATCGACTGCTCTTTTGAGGTGGCTCTGTCTTTCGCGGACACGTGCACGATTCCATTAGCATCGATATCAAAGGTGACCTCAATCTGGGGAATTCCTCTTGGTGCTGGTGGAAGCCCTACAAGCTGGAAGCGACCGAGAGTTTTGTTATACATTGCCATCTCTCGTTCGCCCTGAAGGACATGTATCTCAACGGAAGGTTGATTGTCGTCGGCTGTCGTAAAGACCTGAGTTCTCTGTGTCGGAATCGTGGTGTTGCGCTCTATTAACTTCGTCATCACACCGCCTTTTGTCTCAATTCCTAAAGAGAGAGGAGTTACATCGAGAAGAAGAACGTCTTTTACTTCGCCTTTCAAGACACCAGCTTGGATAGCTGCTCCTACGGCAACGACTTCGTCTGGGTTCACACCCTTATGTGGCTCTTTGCCAGTAAGAGACACTACGAGGTCATGGATAGCAGGCATACGAGTTGATCCACCCACCATGACAACGTGATCAATTTTGTCAGTTGTTAGTCCCGCGTCCCTAATCGCTTGCTCAAAGGGGCCCTTGCAAGCATCAGCAAGGTCCTGAGTAAGTTCTTGGAACTTCGCTCTCGTAAGTTTGATATCAAGGTGTTTGGGTCCCTCGGCTGTGGCTGTAATGAAAGGAAGATTTATCGTTGTCTCCATCATCGCAGAAAGTTCAATCTTGGCCTTTTCGGCGGCTTCTTTGAGCCTTTGCATAGCCATCTTGTCTCCAGAGAGATCCACACCCTCTGTGCCTTTGAAACTTTTGACTAACCAATCGATAACTCTTTGATCCCAATCATCACCACCAAGATGTGTGTTTCCAGAGGTCGACTTGACTTCAAAGACTCCGTCACCGATCTCTAGAACGGAAACATCAAAGGTGCCGCCACCGAGATCAAAGACAAGAACAGTCTGGTCTGCGCCTTCTTTATCCAGGCCGTACGAGAGAGCTGCAGCAGTAGGTTCGTTGATGATCCTAAGCACCTCAAGGCCCGCAATCTGTCCAGCCTCTTTAGTTGCGGTCCTCTGTGCATCGTCAAAGTACGCTGGAACAGTGATAACCGCTTGAGTCACGGTATCTCCCAGATAAGCCTCGGCATCCCTTTTTAACTTCGACAAGACTCTGGCACTTATCTCCTGTGGCGTATACTTCTTTCCGTCGATATCTATCGACCAAGAGGTTCCCATATGACGCTTCACAGACCGTATCGTACGATCTGGATTAGTAATCGACTGTCTCTTGGCAACCTCGCCTACCAAGATTTCACCATTCTTTGCAAACGCTACAACAGAAGGCGTAGTCCTTCCACCTTCCGCGTTCGGGATGACTACTGGATCACCCGCTTCTAGAACAGATACCACAGAGTTAGTGGTTCCAAGATCTATACCTACTGCCTTAGGCATGTACGCCTCCTATTTTTTATACACTTTAACTTAACCAAATAATATAACCTGAGTCAGTTTATATCAGCTTTACGTATGACTCAACACTCACAACACAACATTATTCCTATATTCTTAGACTGAACTGAAAAGTTGAGTCATGTTCACTCAGGATTATGTCGAGTGCAGAGACTTCCCAGATTGGTCCTGAGCACAATTCCCACTATTGTTTTGACGTGGCAACTTTGATACTTTTACGACACGGTCAAAGCACCTGGAACCTTGAGAACCGGTTCACGGGATGGGTTGACGTTGACCTCACTGACCAAGGAATAAGAGAGGCTGTAGCAGCAGGAAAACTCCTATCCCAAGCTGGACTACTTCCAACTGTCGCCTTCACCTCGGTTCTGAAGCGAGCAGTAAAGACTCTAGATCTGGCTCTCTACGAGATGGAACTAAGTTGGATACCTGTAGAAAAGTCTTGGCGTTTGAATGAACGGCACTATGGATCGTTACAAGGTCTCAATAAGGCCGAAACAGCTCAGCTCTACGGAGACGATCAAGTGAAACTGTGGCGACGATCGTTCGACACACCACCTCCCCCGCTACATCCTAACGATATGGTGGATCTCTTTGAAGATCTTCGGTATCGAAAAGTCGCAAGAGAACTACTACCTGCGACAGAGTGCCTAAAAGACGTCTTAGAAAGAATGATGCCCTTTTGGTATGATGAGTTAGTGCCACGCTTAATTGAAGCGGAGACCGTACTGGTCTCCGCTCACGGAAATTCTCTAAGAGCGCTAATTAAGCACTTGGAGAACGTATCAGACAACGAGATCGTAAAGTACGAAATACCAAATGGTGAGCCCATCGTTTACCAACTCGATAAACACCTAGGTGTTGAGTCGAAACACATTCTTAGACTCTGACTCGGTTACGAGTAAACGCCTCAGAGTCAGAGACCTTCATAGCGCTTAATGAAGCTACCCTTAACTTTGAAAGAGCATAAGCGTCCATAGCATCGTTAGACTCACCTATGTGAAAAGTAATATAGTGAAGGCATTTTTAGGCATAACGGCTGCAGCAACAACGCTAAGTGCTTGCCACTACACCAATGGAGAGTACGGTCCCGCTGGGGCCGCTCCCGTGGTAGTGCCTGGATCTTCTAACGGTAAGGCCACTTATAAGGGGGGGTACTCAGGTACGAATACTCACCTTCTACAAGGATCTCCACAAGGATCTAATCCTTCTTTAGACAGTGGAGCAGGTTTTGCTGTACAAAACTACCCCTCGACAACGCTTCCCGGATGGATTCAGGGTCATCCACCAGGTCCTGCCGTGCTTTCATATCGCAACTCGCCATTCGGACAAATCCTTACGACTAGTACAGGTAAGACACTTTACATAAGGTTGGGAGATCAATATCGACAGTCATTTTGTTCGAACATCTGCGCTAGAGCCTTTCCACCATATCTTACAAATGGTGCACCGCAAGCCTCCGGAGGAGTCCTCGCCGCCTACATTGGAGTACTAGAAGCAGACATCTCAGGGCAAAGAGAGCAGGTCGCCTACGGACAGCACCCTTTATACACCTACTCCGGAGATACCGGTCCCGGTCAGTATCGAGCCGAGGGCAAAGGAGGAATATGGTACGTGATAAATGTTGACGGTCTACCGGTAAAGGCGCCGGTGACACAAAGCACTACAACAACTATACCAAAAGGGTAAGGCCCTTTCGGTTTAAACGCCAACTCTTTAGAAGAGCATCCTAAAGGGTCATCTAAATCCGTAGTAGGGAGTACCCAAGTTGGGTAACCACTAAAATACAAAGTATAAAAGCATACTCAACCTCGAAAGATACCAAAAACCTCTGCGTTGCGCTCGTAACCGGTTCTACGTCAGGGATCGGTGCGGCAATCGCACGACGCATGTCGGCGGACGGTATGATCGCCGTCGTGCATTCACGTTCCAGCCGTGACGCCGGACTCCGTCTGGCCCATGAACTCGGTAGTACATACGAACAGGCAGACCTCGCCGATGAGATTGAATGCAAGGCGCTCATCGATGCCGTCATAAGTACTTACGGACGTCTCGACGTGCTGGTTAATAACGCGGGGATCAGCTGGCCCATCCCTCACGACAACCTCGAAACCGTTACTGCGTCGGTGTGGCGGCGCCTCCTAGACGTCAACCTCATAGCGCCGTGGCTCCTCACTTCCAACGCGCTGGCAGCTCTGCGTACTTCTACGAAACCAGGAGGGGGTGCAGTGATCAACATAACTAGCCATGCCGGCGTACACCCTAAGGGATCGTCTATCCCATATGCCGCCAGCAAAGCAGCACTAAATCATACTACCAAGTTGCTCGCTGCCGCCCTCGGGCCTGTCGTCCGCGTTAACGCTATTGCCCCCGGTCTCGTCGACACCCCGATGACAGCTGATTGGACCGAAACGAAACGTTTCTGGCGCGAGAACGCGCCCATGGGTCGTGCCGCACAACCCGATGATGTCGCCGACATCGTGTCAGCACTCGTCGCAAACACCTACATCACAGGTGAAGTTGTTCTTCTCGATGGCGGGCTCAACCTGCGGTAGCCGTTGCAGAACACTCCTTTCGCTGATTTAGGATCTATAAGAAATGGTTCGGTAGTTGTCGCCTTAACATATGAGATATAGAGCGAAGACTAGAGGGTTCATAAAAGATAGGATCCGTTACTTCCCCTAACAAGCAAGTCGAGTGGGTCTAAGGAGATATAAGTTACGCCATGACTTTCATCCACGTCGACTAACGAACGTGCTGTAAAGGATAGCTGATCTAAAGCAAGTTTACCTGTCCAAGTTGCAAGGGAGTACTTCGTCCATAACAGCTAGCAGTGCATCTGTAGTTGACTGCAGACTTACAATTAAGCCCTTGGCTCGCTAACGAAGAACGTTCCACCGGGACAGTCGCCTCTAACCCAAGATCAGCAAGACGGTACAAATGACCCTATTCAAACTTCCCTAACTACTTTATAATCATCATGTAAAGACAAAAGTACAGTTACGTTGCTTATAAAGGAGACTTTATGCTTGGGGTCAATGTATTTTCATTAATTGTAGGAGCCCTAATAAACCTTAGTGGGCCTGGTTCCTATATCAAATGGGGGTTCATACAGATGTCTGTAGCAAACCTCATCCTGATTCTACTCATGTTAGTAGTCTTAGCGCTCGCAATGGTAATTCCCTTTCCACACCGACCGGGAGGAAAAAAATGATAGACGATAAGGAGATTAAAGATACAAAAATCGATGACGAAGATGTAATCAACCATCAGTGGACGACAAAACTTCGTCGAAAGGCTGTCGGGGAACTTCCTCCGCAAAAACTACTCCCAGATAGTCAGCCAGCCTATGTTTCGAGTTGGATCTACGTGTTCGGGGTACTGACGCTTTCAGCTCTTGGTGTCGTAGCAATCTCGGGCGGAATCCTGGCGTTTTTTGGTCCTTCATGGTGGCAGCAGAGTCCCGAAGGTCACTTTATAAACTCGCTCCACCTTTGGAGCGTTGAACTGTTCTTCTTCTTTATGGTAGTTCACCTTTGGGGAAAGTTCTTCATGGCGGCCTGGCGTGGCAAAAGAGCACTGACTTGGATTACTGGTGCAGTAGCGTTCTTAGTTTCAATAGGCGCCGCATTTACAGGATACCTGTCCCAGCAAAACTTTGACTCTCAGTGGATATCGACACAAGGGAAAGACGCTATGAACTCCATCGGGATTGGAGCCTTCTTCAATCTCATGAACTTTGGTCAAATGTTTATGTGGCACATACTCCTCCTTCCGCTCCTAGTAGTAATAATCGTTGGCGTTCACATCCTTGGAGTTCGCGTCAAGGGAGTTGTTCCTCCCATAGGAACGTTCGAGGATAAGCAAGACTACGCGAAGCCTTGGAGCGGTAAGGTCAGACCTTATGACATCATCAAAGAAGGGGTCATAGCTCTCATTGTAGTTTCGTTGCTTTCGGTCACGCTATCGGTCGTATTCTCCTCTCCGAATAAAGCACCCCTCACCATCCAAAGATGGGCAAAAGCAGATCCGGTAGACTTTGTAACTACCGCCGCAACGGAGCTTGCTGGTACATCGTTTTCAGGCAGCTACGGACCTCCCTACAACAACGGAACTGGCGCACTTCAATCTATTGGACCGATATCGCTACAAAAGATTGCAGGAGTTCGAATTCCAATCAACTCGGCTCAGGACTTCGTATTGCAACCACTGTCAACGATTCCCAACAACCCAACTCTCAAGGACGCTCTGATAACCTATGAATCTGCAACGCCCTCCTTGCAGAACACATGGAACAGCAGCTTTGCCAAAGCGGACACAAAGCTTGCCGTGATCGGTAACTCAATATCTGTTCCGAAGGGCAACTATGGTCCCATTCCGATTCTCATGAAGAACCTCCTGACCATGGCGAACACTGGCGGATTAGACTCAGATCTAGAAAACTCTCATCAGTTCTACGGGACCGACTATACCAAACCCCTTTTATTTATGGCCGACGGAAGCTACATGGCTACGCTTGCCCAACAAGATCATCTCACCGGTGATCAGTGGGGTATGATGAACGAGACTGACAAGTGGCCCGGTCAACCTTGGTTATGGCTCTACACCATGTGGTATCAGATTCCACCGATGTCGACATCGTCCAACGCAGACGCGCTTGTAATGTCGATAATGGTACTACTAACCTTAGGCTTCGCCTCGATACCTTTCATTCCTGGAGTGAGATCAATACCTGAAAAAATAGGGCTCTATAAGTTAATCTGGCGAGACTTTTACAAGGACCAAAACGCCTCAAAGTAGGAGCCTACTGCTAAAAAAGAAAGCCCTGTTCCATATAACAGGGCTTTCTTTTGCCGCAACCTCTACTTCATACCAATCGGCATTGTCACATCCTTTTACACTCTTGCGCCCGAGGAGCTATATTATGACGCTAACACATCCGAAACGGCACCAAGTAAAGGAATAGACCATGAGATGGCCTTTAGCGAGAGACAGAAAACACGCCTTAAATTTGGCAAACTTCGACTCTACAACAAGGAAAAAGGTCGTAATCGTGGGCGCTGGGTTTGCAGGTTTGTCCGCAGTAGAGACTCTCTACCGCGAAAACTTTGATATTTTATTGATCGATAGACATAACTTTGCCACCTTTCAACCCTTGCTCTATCAAGTGGCAACTGCTGGTCTAAATCCCGGAGACGTGTCATTTCCCATAAGAACGCTGCTGAGAAAGTACCCTCAAGTGCGCTTTCGCCAAGGAGAGCTCTCTAAACTTGCAAAGGAGTCAAATCTGATTGAGCTCGAAGATGGATCAAAGATTGGGTATGACTACCTGATACTCGCCTTTGGAGCTACATCGAACTACTTCGGAGTAAAAGGTGCTGCGGAGTACTCACATGCTATCTATACCTTGGACGACGCTCTTGAGGTTCGCAATCGAATCTTTCATCAATTTGAACTCGCCGCGGCACACGGAATAACCGAAGGATGCCTCACTTTTGTCGTGGTTGGTGGTGGGGCCACAGGCGTTGAGATGGCTGGAGCCTCAGCAGAGCTTTGCGACCGAGCACTCCGCACAGACTATACCTCAATTCCTAGATCCCTGGTGAGGGTTATTCTTATAGAACAGAGAGATAAGATACTTGAAGCTTTCGACGATCCTCTCTCACAGTATGCATTAGAAGAACTCAAAAGACGAGGTGTCGAGGTTACACTCAATAGCGCCGTCGATGAGATTACCCCCGAGAAGGTCCACCTCAGTGGTGACAAAGATATACCTTATGGAATATTGATCTGGGCAGCTGGAGTAGGAGCTCCTGCCCTTACTGCCACCTTAGGTCTACCTCAAGGGCGAGGTGGCAGAATCTTAGTTGAACCCGATCTCAGAGTTACAGGATACGACAACATCTTTGCGGTCGGCGACATTGCGGCTGCAAACTCCAAAAATCAAATCGTTCCGCAGCTAGCCCAGCCCGCACTTCAAGGGGGCAAGCACGCGGCTTTACAGATAAAAAATCTTGTAACTAATGTACCAACATCACCTTTTGTCTACAAAGATCGTGGAATCATGGCCACCATAGGACGTAGAGCAGCGGTCGCACAATTAAAAGGTGGCGTCGACCTCACTGGGTGGCTCGCATGGATGGCTTGGCTCATCCTCCATCTTATGACTCTCCTTGGAGCAAGAAATAAACTATCGGTGCTCATCAACTGGTTGTGGCACTACATATCGTGGGGGAAAGGTCCAAGAGTGATTTTAGGCGGATAGGACCGGCGGCTCCTCAAGCCACTCATCCCAAATCTCCGTATGTTCAGCAACACCTTGAGGTGTCAACTTCAAAAGATCATCGTTGAAAAGGTCCGCCAACTCTCGTTGCGCAACGTAGTCGTGAGCCAAACCCACTAACAGTTTCTTTCGAACCCCAGCGAAATCGCCGAATACATCCTGGGAGAGTCGAAGTAACTCCAACGCGAAGTCAATATCAAACTTCATAGGCGCCCGTCCAAAAATAGAGGCGCGCTTGGAGCCGATCACTACCAGTGCCATTACTGCGTCTGCTAGAGACTCTCCGGGACGCAAAACCAGCTTCTCCACGTATCCTTCGACTATGTTAAGTATGTATCCCTGGTCAGGCCCAGGAGATCCAAAAAGTCTACCGCGAAAACGCCTAGAACCTTTGAACTCCGCAGGTCGCCTAAGTTCCTTTGAAGGAATCTCTC
The DNA here is from genome assembly GCA_021790735.1 of Actinomycetes bacterium. Taxonomy (GTDB): domain Bacteria; phylum Actinomycetota; class Acidimicrobiia; order Acidimicrobiales; family Acidimicrobiaceae; genus Ferrithrix. The sequence continues at coordinate 32,071 of JAJYGI010000126.1, forward strand.
CACGGTAAAACTTAGCCACAGAGATCGTTATCGGAACAAAGTCCGGCTGCGTCATGTTTCCTCCGATCCATTTCTAACGAGCCTCAAACTTTTACCTCTAATCTCGACTCAGTTGGAAGTTTACCCCCCTCTGACGCTACCCAAAGCCGCTCTTAGGAGTCCTACGACCAACGAATCAACTAGAGCGTGCCATGATGCCTCAATTACGTTAGAAGAGACGCCGATAGTCGACCAAGAATCATCTCCGTTAGCAGAATCGATCAACACCCTTACAGTAGCGTCGGTCGCCTTGTTCGAGTCCAATACTCTTACCTTGAAGTCTGTTAAGTGAAGTCCATCTAATGAGTTAAAGTGCGGACGGAGAGCTTTCCGTAACGCTGCATCAAGAGCTGAGACCGGACCGTTCCCCTCTGCAGTCTCTATGACTCTAGCTTGGTCTATAATCAACTTGACTGTCGCCTCGGTTACGGACTCTCCTCCTTCTTTGTACTCAGTCAGCACTTTGAAGGACTCGAGAGTAAAAAACTCCTGTCTCCAGCCCTCGCTTCTACGAAGAAGCAACTCTAAAGACCCATCAGCAACCTCAAAATGGTACCCTTTGTGTTCAAGTTCTTTAAGTCTCTCCAACACTTGGGATAAGGAGTCTTCTCTAATTTCGACCCCTAACTCGTTCGCTTTCAACAGTAGGCTCTGGCGTCCTGCCATCTCCGACACGACAAAGCGAGTTCCATTTCCAACTGTCTCTGGATCCACATGTTCGTATGCGTCTGGCCTACGTGCTATCGCACTTACATGTAGACCCGCCTTATGGGTAAATGCAGAGGATCCTACGTATGGAGACTGCGAAGATAGGGGGAGGTTTACAATCTCCGCAACGTGACGAGATATCGAAGAGATAAGTTGGATCTTTTCACGTGGAACGGTCTCTATGCCCATCTTTAATGTCAGATCTGGAACCACCGTTGATAGATTCGCATTCCCGGTTCGTTCTCCGTAACCGTTGATGCAACCCTGAACATGAGTCGCACCAGATCTAACGGCTGTAAGGGAGTTTGCTACGGCACATCCCGAGTCGTTATGGAAATGAACCCCAACCTGAGTTGAACAAACTTCCTTTACGTTGGAGACTATCTCTTCGACCTCGTATGGAAGTGCACCTCCATTGGTATCGCATAAAACAATGGTACGGGCTCCAGCCTGCTCGGCGGCATCGAGAACTGCTAAAGAGTACATTGGGTTACGTTTATAGCCGTCGAAGAAGTGCTCGGCGTCAAAAAACACCTGCAGCCCCTCCCTTACCAGAAAGCTAACCGAATCGAACGCCATCTTGACGCCCTCGTCCAACGTAGTTCTCAAGGCATCAGTAACGTGATAGTCCCATGCCTTTGCCACCAGACATACAGAGCCAGTCGAAGCTTCAAGTAGGGCTCTCAGCGTGGGATCCGACTCCGTCTTGGCACCCGCACGACGAGTAGAACCAAAGGCTACTAAAGTCGCATTCTCCAGCTTCAATTCGGCTGGCGCCCGTCGAAAAAACTCTGCATCTTTTGGATTAGCACCAGGCCAGCCACCCTCAATAAAACGAAAACCCATGGAGTCCAACTGTCTAGCAACACGTAGTTTATCCTCGACGGTAAGGGAGATGCCTTCTTGTTGTGCACCGTCCCTTAGCGTCGTATCGTATACATCTACATATGCTGGAAGTCCACTTACATGATCAAAGGACATGCTCCAGCCATTCTCCGTATCTCTTATCTTCTCCACGAACTATCGAAAAGAACGCGCCTTGGAGCTGTTTTGTCATATCTCCAGGCTTACCAGTACCAACAACACGGTCGTCGACTGAAGCGATCGGCACAACCTCTGCCGCCGTGCCAGTTAAAAATGCTTCATCAGCCACGTAGAGATCTGACCGAAGAAGCGTCTGCTCTTTTACTTCGAATCCAAGATCTGATGCGACCTTCATAATCGAGTCTCTAGTTATCCCGTCCAAAGCACCCGAGGAGATCGGCGGAGTCATTAGTGTTTTTCCTTTTACAACGAAGATATTTTCACCAGTACACTCGGAAACTTCTCCCTGAGGGTTCAAAAGGATACACTCATCGTAACCACTTTTGATGGCCTCCACCTTAGCCAAGGAGGAGTTTACGTACATACCGGTGCACTTTATCGCAGGAGGAACCGAGTTGGGATCGTGCCGCTGCCAAGAAGACACTTTCGTGCGAATTCCGTTTTGCAGACCCTCTTCACCTAGATAGGTCCCCCAGGGCCAAACTGCTATCGAAACCGATGTCTTGCACATCAGTGGGTTTAGCCCCATCTCACCGTAGCCTAAAAAGGCAATCGGACGAATGTAGCAAGAATCGAGGTGGTTCACTCTGACAGTCTCTTTGATAGCATCAAAGATCTGTTCGTTAGAGAATGGAATCTCCATCAAGAGCATCTTGGCAGAGTTAAAGAAACGATCGACATGATCCTTGAGCCGGAATATTGCTGGCCCGTTATCAGTCGCATAGGCTCGCACTCCCTCGAAAACACCAGATCCATAATGGAGTCCATGAGATAAAACGTGTATGTTGGCGTCCTTCCAATCAACCAACGAACCATCCATCCAGATCTTTTCACTTTCAACTATGGGCATTTGTTATATCCTTTCTGCATAGTAAGTACCTACTTCATCGGTCTTTAGACCAGGCTCCGGAACACTCTCGAGGGCGTTGAAGATCTTTAGAGCAGCGTCTTTTTCCCCTAAGAACTCAAGCATCATCGCCGCTGAACGAATAGCGGCTGTGGGGTTGGCCCTCCCCGTTCCTACAATGTCATGAGCTGCGCCATGAACGGGTTCAAACAGCGAAGGAGACGTTCTCTCGGGATTCAAGTTTCCAGATGCTGCAAGACCTATCCCTCCAGAGATCGCTCCTGCAAGATCGGTGAGGATGTCGCCAAAGAGATTGTCCGTAACAATGACGTCATAACGTTCAGGTGCTTCCACCATGTAGATACAAGCCGCGTCTACGTGGTTATATGCGACTGTAACTTCCGGAAACTCCATTGCTACCTCGTCAAAGGTACGCTGCCAGAGGTCTCCAGCAAATGTGAGCACGTTAGTTTTATGAACCAAGGTAAGATGCCGCCGGGGCCTGCTCATAGCTAACGAAAACGCATACCTGATCGCTCTTTCAACGCCGAACCTGGTGTTTACCGAACCTTGGGTAGCAATCTCATGTGGAGTTCCCTTTCGAAGAAAACCCCCCTCACCTGCATATGTGCCCTCAGTATTTTCACGAATTACAACCATATCGACGTGCTTACCTACGTAAGTCGGACTCGTATCGGGTGATCTAAAGGGCCGTTGATTGATGTACAGATCGAGTGCGAACCTGAGTTTTAATAGAAGACCTCTCTCTAATGTTCCAGGAGGAATCTCCGTAGATCCAATAGCAGGACCAACAGCGCCTAAGAGAATCGCGTCAAAGTCTCTTAGCTCCGTCAACGTAGAGTCGTCTAACACCTCTCCCGTTGAAAGGTAGTGTTTTGCACCAAGCTCAAAGCTCTTCGTATCTAACCTAACGCCAGTAGCGCCAACAACCTTAAGAGCCTCTGCTAGTACCTCAGAACCGATTCCATCTCCACCAATTACGGCTATCGAATGGGCCACTTACCCTCCTCGTCCGCTCATACTACTATTTCTATAGCAAAACTAAAAAAACCGCCCACACAGTGGTCGGTTTAGCTCACACATATGCGTGAGCGTTCAAATAATCTCTACTACTAATACCATAAAAGTGCCAATTAGCTCCATAAAAGCTACACTTTAGCCCAAACTACAAGTGAATGTGTTCGTATTTCCGAAGATTGGATACAAAATAGTGGGTAGTAAGATAAAATTCGTGAACTTATTCGCAATAAGGTAAACTTGAAGAGCGTGCGCTGGGAGCACCATTTCCCAAACTACTCAAAGTTTGACGTAAAATCGGAGTTTAAAGAGTGATGAGCGAGACTGTACTTACTAGACATGCATACGATCGGCTCCAGGCCGAGCTTGATGACCTTACAACTAGGGGGCGAATTGAGATTGCAAACGTCATCGAAGCTGCGAGAGCCCTTGGAGATCTCAAAGAAAACGGAGACTACCACGCCGCCAAAGATACTCAAGGAAAGATGGAGGCAAGGATACGTCAAATTCAAGCTCTCCTCGCCAATGCAACGGTCGTAGATTCAGATCCTAGTCTTTCTTCAAAGGTCGTACCTGGAGTAATAGTTCACATCAGATATGAAAATGAGGATGAGACCTACAGGTTTTTCTTCGGCTCCATTGAGGAGAAAATCGAAGGCGTTGATATTATATCTCCGACATCACCCCTAGGACAGTCACTCAACGGCGCTTCTTCTGGAGACTTTGTGGACTACGAGGCGCCTGGCGGATTCCTTAGGGTCGAGGTTGTAAAAATTGGCGACTAGCGATGCACTCAATCAATACACCCCTGCTAAATGGTTCTTGAATGCACTAGACACGACAACCTAGAACATGCCAAGGAAGGTTCGCTACCTGGTGGACGTCGATGACAGTATATTCTGGATCCAAATGTAACTACATTGACACAACAAAAGGAGTAGTTAGCAGAGGTGGGGAGAACTTTAGCGCAAAAAGTATGGGACGCTCACGTAGTGAGAGCAAGTGATGGTGAGCCAGATCTCCTATACATAGACCTACACCTCCTTCACGAAGTAACGTCCCCACAGGCGTTTGATGGTCTGCGACTAGCAGGAAGGTCGGTAAGGCGGCCCGACCTCAGTGTTGCGACTGCAGACCATAACGTACCAACAAAAAATATCTTCGCACCCGTCGCAGACCCCATCTCAGCCAAACAACTTGAGACCTTAAATAAAAACTGTTCTGAATTTGGTATAACCCTATTTCCAATGGGGTCACCTAATCAAGGTATCGTGCACGTGATCGGACCGGAACAAGGTCTTACTCTACCCGGAATGACAGTCGTATGCGGAGACTCTCACACAGCAACACACGGCGCCTTTGGAGCGTTAGCTTTTGGAATAGGGACGTCAGAGGTTGAACACGTCTTAGCCACACAAACCCTGCCTCAGAAACAACCCAAGCAAATGGCGATTAATGTGGTTGGGCAACTCCCTATAGGTGTAACCGCTAAAGATCTTATCCTGGCCATCATCGGAGAGATCGGTACAGGTGGTGGAATCGGATACATCGTCGAGTATCGCGGAGAAGCTATAAAGTCTCTGTCAATGGAAGGTAGGATGACCGTCTGCAACATGACGATCGAAGCTGGCGCCCGTGCCGGACTCATCGCTCCAGATGAGACAACGTCCTCCTACATTGAAGGCAGACCGTATGCACCTAAGGGTATTAACTGGGAGAAAGCTCTAAAGTGGTGGTCCACTCTTTCTAGCGACGACGACGCCGTCTTTGACAAGGAGGTAACCATCGACGCCTCTACACTTACACCTTATGTGTCCTGGGGAACAAATCCTTCTCAAGTTTTGCCCATCGATGGCGAAATCCCGGACCCAGACAGCTTCTCAGATGAGGATGCCAGAGAGAACGCTCGGCGCGCACTGACCTATATGGGTCTTACTCCAAAAACTAAGATTAGGGCAATCCCCGTCGATACGGTATTTATTGGGTCATGCACCAACTCACGAATAGAAGACCTCCGAGTTGTCGCAGCAATCGTCGACGGTAAAAAGGTAGCCGCATCAGTTAGAGGACTGATCGTTCCTGGATCTAGAAGAGTAAAGGAACAAGCTGAAGAGGAGGGTCTTCACAAAATCTTTGAATCAGCGGGCTTCGAATGGCGAGAACCAGGTTGCTCCATGTGCCTCGGTATGAACCCAGATCAACTGCGACCTGGTGAACGTTCGGCATCGACTTCCAATAGAAACTTCGAAGGCCGTCAAGGCAAGGGGGGGCGAACCCACCTAGTGTCACCCGCCGTCGCTGCGGCGACCGCAGTTAAAGGTACTTTCGCCAGTCCGAGCGAACTTTAGAAAGGATTCATTTCGTGGAACCTGTCAAGACAATACTCTCACACGCTATGCCGCTTCGAAGATCGGACGTCGACACCGATCAAATAATCCCGAGTGATTGGCTAAAGCGAGTTGAACGCACCGGCTTTGGAGCTGGACTCTTTGGTGAATGGCGAGAGGATCCTGATTTCGTACTTAACGATCCACGATTCAAGGGCGCAGAAATTCTACTAGCTGGCCCAAACTTTGGCGTAGGATCCTCTCGCGAACACGCTGTATGGTCCCTACAAGACTACGGCTTTAAAGCCATTGTCTCTCAACGTTTTGGCGACATATTTAGGAATAATTGTACGAAGGTTGGATTAGTGCCGGTCGTTGTAAGTGAGGAAAACTCAGAAAAACTCTTCCGGGCTATTGAAGAAGATCCCAAAACTCAGATCACGATCGACATCGAAACCAAGAAAATACTGTGTCTAAAGGCTCAGGTAGAAGCCGACTTTGAATTAGACGACTTCACTCAGTATCGCTATCTCAACGGATTGGACGATATCGGAATTACTATGTTACATGGGCTTGAGATCGAGACATTCGAAGCGAACAGGCCCTCGTACTTCCCCTCACTGATCGGTTAAATTGGAGCTCGTCGTCGCCTTGGTAGAAAAGTTCAGTACATAAAGACCAAGAAAAGTCACGACTGAACCCGCTAAAAAGGTGAAAGATATGGGTTCGGCTAGAAATATAAAACCAGCCGCCACCGCAACAATGGCGATCAAGTACGTCACGGAAGAAGATAATGCCGGAGTTACTAGGCGTGTGAGAGATAGGGACAGTAGTCCTGCCACCGCCGTATTTACCACACCAAGTACGATCGAGAACATCACGCCTTTATCCATACGCAAAGTTGATAGCAAACTCCTGTCTGAGATCGCTACTATGAGATAAAGAAATGAAGAAATTCCCAGCTGCAACGCCGCGATCTGGACCAAAGTCATTCCAGAAGGAAGCAGAAACCTCTTTTGAAGAATAATGCCTATACCGTAAAGAGCCGAGGCGAGCAGTACGATAAGGTCGTATCCGATAGCGGTCATGCCGCCTAGAGATCTCCAAGGTTCTAGAACTACTACCACCCCTAGAAGTCCCGTCACTATCCCGAGATAGGTTCTAGAACTACTACTACGAGATCTGATAAAAAGAGGAGTTAAAAGAACAGTAAACAGTGGGGTTGTAGAGTTTAACATTCCGGCCAAAGCGGCCGAGATACGGCTCTCACCATATGTAATCATAAAGTATGGCAGCGCATATGTGCATAAGGCGCCACCAACTACCGCACTCATCTCCACTTTTGAGAGGCCTCTAACTATTCGCCAAAGTCCGCCTCGCATCGCGGCAAATAACCCCATAGAGATAGCCGCTACTATAACTCGAATGAACACCAAAGAAAATGGGGTGAGCTGGCCTAACGCTACTTTAATCAACAAAAAAGATGATCCCCAAATAACCCCTAGAAACACGAAAATTACATATCCGCGTCTACTCACCCTATTCGTACCGCTTCCTAAGAGTTCTCTGTTTCTTTAGCTAAAAACTGTAGTTGGAGGGACTCAAATGCCAGATTTAACCACGTAATCTATGGATTTTGTGAGTTGTTCTACATCTGAAGGTTCAATAGCTGGAAACATAGCCACTCTAATTTGATTTCTACCAAGCTTACGATATGGTTCCACATCAACCACCCCGTTCGCTCGAAGGGTTTTGGCAACCTTCAAAGCATCAATCGAAGGATCGAAGTCTATGGTACCCACAACCTTAGATCGACTATCAATCTCTTTCACAAAAGGCGTAGCATAGGAGGATGAATCAGCCCAGCCATAGAGTATCTCTGATGACTCGTTACATCGAGAAGTCGAGAACTTCAACCCGCCGTTCTCTAAAAACCACTCGGTTTGGTGAACAGTCAAAAATACTGTAGCAAGAGCTGGCGTATTGTATGTTTGATTAAGTAGCGAGTTATCTACGGCAATCGAAAGATCAAGGGTCGCTGGCATATATCGACCACTCTCTTTTATCTCTCGAACGCGAGCAAGAGCTTTTGGAGACATTAATGCCATCCATAATCCCCCTTCAGAGGCAAAGCACTTCTGGGGCGAAAAATAGTAACAGTCGAAGTTTTGAGGATCCACACTAAGGCCACCAGCTCCTGACGTAGCGTCCACGACAACTAGGGCTTCAGTACCGCCTGGTCGTTCAATTGCCATCATAACCCCAGTGGAGGTCTCGTTATGAGTCAGAGCGTATAGGTCTATAGATGCATCTACCCTTAGCTCTGGATGTCCACCAGGCTCTGACTTTATGATATCGGGACTTAGGAGGTGTGGCGCTGCCGATGCAGCACTTGCAAATTTAGAGGAAAACTCGCCGAAGCTAAGGTGTTGAGATCGTTCCTTTATTAAAGAAAACGTAGCGATGTCCCAAAACTGAGTCGCTCCTCCATTACCCAGAACAACCTCATACCCCTCCGGCAAGGAAAACAGCTCTCTCAGTCCTTCTCGTAGGCGCCCAACTACGTCTTTAACCGTACTTTGGCGATGGCTAGTACCAAGATAAGATGTACTTATATCCTGAAGCGCAGAGAGAGCTTCTGGGCGTACCTTGGAAGGCCCAGAACCGAACCTTCCATCTCTTGGAAGAAGTTCCCCTGGAATCTGCATCATCGTCGTGTCTGTCAACTTAGACTTCCTTTCCATAGTTACGCGAACGAGGGAGTAATCAATATGTTCCAAACCTCACCGATATCTCAACGTGTGGCCCGTGTAGAGGAGTCCGCAACCTTGGCCATCGATGCTAAAGCAAAAGCTCTAAAGGCTTCCGGTGTCGACGTAATTGGCTTCGGCGCCGGGGAACCAGATTTCCCTACCCCTGAGTTTATAGTTGATGCTGCCGTTAAAGCGGCACGAGATCCAAAGAACCATAAATACACTCCCGCCGTGGGTCTGTTGGAGCTTCGAGAAGCGATCAGCACCAAGACTCTAAGAGACTCTAAGGTAGAGGTCTCTCCCAACCAAATAATCGTCACCAACGGTGGCAAGCATGCCATCTTCAACACGGTACTGACCTTGGTAGATGAAGGTGATGAGGTTCTAATTCCGAGTCCATTTTGGACCACCTATCCTGAACTAGTAAAACTTGCAGGAGGTACTCCAGTACAGGTTCCCACCACTTACGAGATGGGCTATAAGGTAACTCCTGAACTTCTAGAGAGATACGTCACCGGCAAGACGAAGTTGTTCATCCACGTATCACCGTCTAACCCTACAGGCGCCCTCTACTCGAAAGACGAGACCAAAGCACTAGGTGAATATCTACTTCAAAAAAACATCTTCGTAATGACGGACGAGATCTATGAGCACCTTACCTACGACGGATTGACCTCAATGTCTCTCTTAGAAGCTGTTCCAGAACTTCAAGAAAAAACAGTAATTGTAAATGGTGTGGCGAAAACCTACGCCATGACCGGATGGAGAATCGGTTGGATGATCAGTCCACCAGAGATACACAAAGCAGCTAGCAACCTACAGTCGCAAGTCACTTCTAATATCTCAAACGTCTCTCAGAGAGCCGCACAGGCAGCTCTCGAAGCAGATCTTAGCTGCGTTGTAGAGATGCGTAACGCATTTAATCGACGGAGAAAGGCCATGGTATCAATGCTCTCTGAAGTAGAAGGGGTTAAAACCCTCATGCCAGAAGGTGCCTTTTACGTGTTCCCGGAGGTAAGCGGGGTATTTGGTCGAGAAATTGCTGGCAAGAAGATCAATAGTTCCATGGATCTTACAGAGGTTATCTTGGATCAAGCGAAAGTAGCCGTAGTTCCAGGAGAGGCTTTCGGCGCTCCAGGTCATCTACGACTATCTTATGCTCTCTCGGATGAGTCGCTAGTTGAAGGTCTAGAGCGAATTCAAAAACTCCTGGGATCTTAGCTTGCACAGTTCGATAACTTGGACGCTTTCGTCCAAAACCTGCATTTGGTTCAAACTTAAGATACGTTCCAACCGCAGACTTTAAAACCCATTATCGATGAGGTCAAGAATGTAGTGAAACGTCACCAATCGCTATAAAGAGCCCTCAAGAAAAATCAACGAAACCCTGCATGGGCTTTGGTCTCAAAGCCGGATATTTAGTACTGACTTGCATCGCGATATCCGCATATTAGGTGTTTTGCCACCCTTCCGACGCTATGCTAGCACTTTGGCTCCGCAGTTTCGACCTCGCTGTTCCTTCAACTTAACGCCTCAAGCGTCTCACTGGAAAGGTCCTCCAACGTAAAGATCGCAAGCAATGGTAAGGCCTGTACTTCTTCGTAGTCGGAAAGAACCATATACCGTAGCAACAGCGCAATAGTAGCCGAGCCTTCTAACATATCTACCTTGGAGTACAACGCTCCAGACAAGCCAGAATAGAACGCCACAAAAGTTAGGAACGATCCCTCGAACTAAAAGTTACCTCACAAGACAAAACTTTCTATCATGGTCAGACGCTGAGAAAGTGGAAGACTGGTACTACAAGTCAATAAAGCAAGCTCCCTTTTGTTAGAGCAGGCTCCTTAGTTACCGCTATCAGTTGTGGATACCGATGTCACCGTAAAGTATGTAGTCAAAGACACGCAGTCGGAGTCTTGGAAAAACACGCGCTTTGTACACTACTGAGCAAGACTTCTTCGACAAATAACCTAGCGTAAAGTCTACCTAGCTATCGCCACGCCACTCACACGACCACTGATAGTCGAAACCTTCAACGTTGGACGCAGCGGTAATTAACTCCTACTTAGTGTCGTCGAGGGAACGTTCAAGAATTTGAGCCACGTCGAGAACCTCTTTGCCTTCGGCGGTAGCACCCTCAGCTATTCTAGCCTTGACTGCGTCATCCAGCATAATCATACAAAATGGGCACGCAGTAGATATAACGTCAGCCCCTGTTCTAAGAGCTTGATCTGTTCTCTCTAGGTTAATCCGCTTTCCGATTTTCTCTTCAAGCCACATTCGGGATCCACCAGCCCCACAGCAAAATGACTTCGACCTATGCTTATGCATCTCAATCGACTCAACCCCACTGATCGCGTTCAGTACACCTCTCGGTTCATCGTAAACCTCGTTATGGCGACCAAGATAGCAAGGATCATGATACGTCACCTTAGATTGAAAAACTCCTGGAGCAACTCTTTGTTGCGCAATAAGTTGTTCAAGAAGCTGAGTATGGTGCATGACCTCAAAGTTACCGCCAAGAGCGGGATACTCTCTCGCAATTGAATTAAAGCAGTGAGGACAAGACGCTACTATTTTTTTAACCTTCGCCTCATTCAATATCTCAATATTTTGCATAGCTTGCATCTGAAATAGATACTCATTACCCAACCTTCGAGCTGGATCGCCAGTACAGCTCTCCTTCGGGCCAAGCACTCCAAAGCGAACACCAGATCTGTGGAGTAATCTCGCTATAGTTACCGTGACCTTTCGTGCTCTTTCATCAAGCGCTCCAGCACATCCAACCCAAAATAAGTACTCAATATCGTTCGGAATCTGGCCGTCAATTACTGGTACGGTAAAATCAAGCTCGGACAACCAATCGCTTCGCTTCGAAGACCCAAGTCCCCACGGATCGCCTTGGTTCTCGATATTGCGAAGCATAAGATTTGCTTCCGACGGAAAGTTCGACTCCATGAGAACTTGGAATCGTCTCATGTCGACAATCGTGTCGACATGCTCGATATCCACTGGGCAGGCCTCGACACAGGCTCCACAAGTTGTACACGACCAAAGAACATCCTCAGAAACTGAGTCGGGCACCAAGGGTAGCTCTTCTGGGATCGCTGTCACAACACCAGTCCTTGCCGTTGCCGCCGCCCGATAGATACTCTCTCGGAGATCCATTATGACAAGTTTTGGAGATAACGGTTTGCCAGTATTCCAGGCCGGACACTGCTCCTGGCATCGACCACACTCCGTACAGGTAACTAGATCAAGTCGTTGTTTCCAGTTCAACTGCGATGGGTAGCCAACACCGAAGACATCGTCTTCGGATAAAAGTTCAGGATCCATAGTTGGAGTCACTGCTAACGCACCAAGAGCTTTAGGTCGCCGTGAGAAAGCAATATTTATAGGTGCCACGAAGATGTGCAGGTGTTTCGAGTAAGCAACAAAGATCAAGAAACCCATGATCACTAAGATGTTCATCTCTAAAAAGACTGTCTCGAAGGTATAGGCCGTACTTGGCGAGACTCCAGAGAAGACGTCTGCTAATCCGTGAGAGGCAAAGGCCCAACTTGAGTACGGCAAGTCTCCAGCCAGTACCTGAAACGCTCGATAAAGCAAGAGAGTTATGACAACCAGAGCAATCCCAACGAGAACTAACCAAGCGGCTCCAGTATGGGAACCATAAAACCTCGACGACCGATCCCTCCGACTAGGAGCGTCCCTTACTCTTATGACGCTAAAGACAACTAGTGAGAGTAGGACCGCAACGGAGAAAAAGTCTTCCAAAAACCCCAACCATGAGTCGTGGCCTATAAGAGGTAGCGCAAAGTGGCGACTAAACAGAGCCCCAAACGCTTCGATAATCGTTGCAATGAGAATAATAAAGCCCCAAAAAGTAAAGAAGTGAGCCAGTCCTGGTACGGTCTTTTTGAGAAGCTTTCTCTGAGCAAAGACCTCCGTAAACTCAGTCACTACTCTTCCATAGATATCTCCACCTCGTCCTGGTGCTACTTTCCCACTTGAAACTAACTTGTAGATGAAGAAGAATCTACGTCCAGCTATAGTTAGCGCCGTAACGACTATCACTAACCCAACTAATAATCTCAAATGAATCTCCAGTTACATAGTGTGTAAACTACAAACGTAAATCACACTTCGATCATAAATGAAACCGATACAAATTGCTAAGCGGGGATGCTAAGACTGATCTTTGGGTGCAAAGTTAAGGTAGTACTTAGACGGTGTCGGACCTCGCTGACCCTGGTACTTGCTCCCAATTTCTTTAGATCCGTAAGGATGGATAGCCTCTGTCGTCATCTTTAAAAAGCTGATCTGGCCTATTTTCATCCCTGGATAAAGAGTGATTGGAAGATTCGCCACATTAGAAAGCTCTAACGTCACATGCCCATGAAAACCAGGGTCTACAAAGCCAGCTGTAGAGTGTATAAGCAGTCCTAGACGACCAAGAGAAGACTTTCCTTCAAGCCTACCAACCAGGTCATTTGGAATACCGATAAACTCCGCCGTTGCGCCAAGCACAAACTCTCCAGGGTGCAAAATAAGAGCATCATCTCGCTCTACTTCCACAAGCTCCGTAAGGTCTTCTTGAGCCAACTTCACATCAATTACCTTTATCGAGTGATTTCGGAACACTCGAAACAAACTGTCTAGGTGAAGATCTACAGAGGAAGGCTGGACGCACCCCTCCTCCAAAGGATCGATTACAACCCGACCCAAGTTAATCTGCTCCCAAATCGACTTATCAGACAAGATCATATAGATTGACACGATAGTATTAGGAACTAGAAATAAGTTCATGCGGGTGTAGTTCAGCGGCAGAACATCAGCTTCCCAAGCTGAGAACGCGGGTTCGATTCCCGTCACCCGCTCCAGACATGTAGGCTATCAAGCGACTACTTTCTTTTCGCGATAGGTTGATTCACATAGGTTTTGAAGGCTGTAATCGACCAGATTGCACACATCTACTAAACGAGCAGAGCGTTAGGTCCCTAAAGTTATACAGCTACCAGTTGAAGTGACAAATGGTAGTAGCTGAGGTGCCTAAGTAGTTAGAAGAACATTACAAGAACAAAGCGCTCTGAAGTAGCCACACCATAACTACCTATAAGGGTTAGCAGCTTAGCTCTTCTACTCTTATATCTGGTGGTAGCCCCGGATGATACCCGCCTCCGCAACTGGACTGGTGACAACTACATGTTCTAGGAGTCGCCGAAGGACAGGTTCTCACGATTGAACAGAACATCTCGTAGCGGCGTTGCCAAGAGACCTCACCACTCTATTGAGACAAATATCGCCTGCACGTTTTGCTTTTCTGTTCGACAAAACAAGAGGTGGGAACATACTCACGCCTTTAAACAACATCGATAAGTTCTTGAGGGGAACACCCGCAAACTTAGTAGATCGTTCCATTGACGCGAGCGTTCATCTGTGCCCTTGATGGGATCGTGGATACATATGAAATCCCTTCTTATATCACAATGAACTGCCAGAGTTCGTCACATGCCTTGGAACATAAGACCTCTGAGATGAGCGTCACGCGTTACTTTATCGATCCAGTTTCACTTAGAAAGAACAGAAAGTGTAAATCGTTAGACTCAAGAGTAGACGAGCTTTGGAACGGCGATCCGTTCACCTCGGTTACCAAGGCGCAACTATTGGCCGACGGACAGCTATCGCAAACGACTATAACCAGTCCCGAGCACATATCTCCCTTGGTCACCCGAGCCCACATGAGTTTCTCGCGTTTGGCTGACCAACCAGAGAAGAGAACGGGCTCGCTCGGCCAGCTAATTACCAGAACTTTCATACTGAAAACTACTTCAGATTTAAAGCCGCCTAGGGCCCAGACAAGTAGACGTACCTAGTCTTCTCACAGACGAAGTTAGCACGGGAGCACGGGGGGCGTACACGAAGATAACCTAGAGATCTTGTTTAAAAAGTTCTCTAGAAATCTTGGAATCAGAGAGTACAAGCAACTAACCACAAGGATCGTAATAAGAAAATGGCTACCAATATCTTGACAACTACTCGGGGGGGGTACCATTGGGGCGGATCCTCGTGACCCCAGGGAAGAGTCCGGCTACAGGGATCCGCATGAGCAATAATCTAAGTAGGGGGGAATATGAAAATTCGAGGCGCCATTAAATTGGGTCTTATATCAACGTTGCTTACTAGTGCGGGACTGGTGATAAATTCCGCTCCAGCGTTTGCTTGGAGCGGTCAATCGACTCTGAACTTGGCAGGCGGCGATCAACTGCAAGCAAACGCGTGGAGCTGCAGTTCGTATTGGTCAGCATGCAGCTGGCAAAACTCCGCGTTCCTGCAAGGATACAACCCCGCATATGCGAACTGGATTCAATCCAATACGACACTCACGGAGAATGGTGCTGGATTGTCGTCAATGACGATAAGCAATCCAGTGTCAGTAGTATTCACCTTCAAAGGCGTGACCCTGTGGCAAGGATATTGGCGAAACTATCCGGCCTATGAGGCGGGAAGCAGCGGAACTCAAGGCCTTGACTGGTGGTCGTTGAGTTTCTCTAGTCGAGAATGTTCATCCGCATACTCGCCGGTATTTGGCACGCCAAGTAATGTATGCGCGACCGGCGAGGGTATTTCCTGATCTTATATGCGTCGTTCAAAATATCGTAACATCGTTCTGTTTACTGTTCTGATTGCAGTACTTGTGACGGTTATTTTCTGGAGAAGTTCCAGAGGATCAGGTACTACTCGATCCTCTGGAACTTCATTTCAACAACTAGTCGGCAGCAATGGCCTCTTTGCAGATCCAGCCGCTCTGCAAGCGAATGTCCAACCTTCCCTGTATGCCACAGCTTACGACGACCAAGCGGTCATGGAACTTGATCCGACAGCTAGCACAACGAAAACAAAGCTTTCCGCATCAAGCTTGCAGATCATTAACTCGCAAGTAAGAAGCTGGGGTCCACTATTCGCCGGGCTTTATCTTCACATGGCAGAGAGAGAGTTTCAGAACTTGCCGTTGCCTAATGTCGCCGCGATTCGTGCAACTCTTAGTCCAACCGGATATTTTTTACAGGAAGTACCCAAGCAAGAACTGTCAATTCCAATCGAGCTTGCAAGCACAAATACCGCACTAATGGTGCTTTCTTCCAATCCGGGCTTTCAACCCACTGCATGGAGTTCCGTAAAGAACTGGTTGGTAAAGATCGGTCCATCGGTAAATCAGCATCCTTATCTGGTAATGGAAGTGGACTCCGCTTTGTCAAGATTAAACACTCAAGACGCGGAGCCTGCGGTAAGCATTGCGAAGAATTGGATAGCGATTCACGGGTATCGTGCAATAGGAACAGGCGTCGTCCCTGTGTCAGATGTCTATGACGCGTTCGGAGCGATAAAGATTTTGAATGGTCGAGTCTCAGACTTGAGGTCGAGTTCACGAAAGTTTCTACAAGAGCTCTCGCAAGCAGCATTAGAGAGCCGAGATCCCCAAGTTCTATGGATGGGCGCATACATAGCTCATGCTCTTGGGGCGAGGATAATTGAACAACGTTATCTCAAGGTAATAAATACCCAAAGAGTTGGTCTGCACCTCTACGCAAGCCCCTCTTATGTGAACGGTAGTCTGGGGACAACGCTTGAGGTAGTAACCAATCCGGACTTCTCCTCGAACCCTAACCAGCTTGGCAAGATCTATATCTCTTCGCTGTCATATACCAAAAACGCAATCGCACATGGCGACCAGTCAGCGTGCGTTGTGGAAGCGGCCGTAGCGGTCGCCATCAATCATCCAGTAGTGCCTACGTGGGTAAAAAACTGTTCGGTTACCTACCTTAATCACTACGCTCCCACGCGCCTCACGTCAGCTACAGCACCGACTTGGATCTCTCTCGGACCATACTTGGCATCTACAAACTCGGGACGAACGATTCTCCAGCATCTCAAGGTCTCACCATGGTCAGCATCTAGTGAACTCAGCAATGCGGAGATCGTTCGTGCTGCCTACATTGGCCTTGAGGACTCAGCAGTTGTTCCGAGTCTGGAACCAGCCTTCGCTTGGACTACGATGGCTGCAATGAACGTACTTTCACGAGGACCTCAGAGTATGGGCACGTTATACTACTTTGAGGCCGCGTCGAATCTGCTGCGCCTCGGGAAGAGTCTGCCCAGAAAATCGTTATCGACATTACGCACGACTCTGGCCAGAAGTAGAGGTTGCCCCAAATTTCCTACCTTATATCGTGATAGCGTTACCGATCCCTCAAGTTGTTCATTAGCTGTAACTCTTGTCGCCCAGAGTTTGCAGGCGACGTTGATGCCAGGCGGATAGGAGTCAAGTGGTCAGGAGTCAAGTAGAGAGCGATCAGAGTCCGGTCTTAGCTTCTGCGGGTCTTGATGTGGGATATAGGAAGAAACGTGGTGAGCGAGTAACGGTTGTAGGAGACGTAAACCTACAACTTTACAGTGGAGAGATGGTCGCTCTACTCGGACCGTCTGGGGTCGGTAAGTCAACCCTACTGGATACCTTGACCCTCATGACGAGACAGATCGCAGGGCAACTCACTATACTCGGAGAGCCTACGATATCTATGTCCGAGCACAAACGAGTAGAAGTTCGGCGTAACTCCATCGGATACATCTTTCAGTCATTTAATCTAATCTCTCATCTATCGGCAATCGATAACGTCTTAGTGGGCTATCGAGCTCGAAAGAGTTCGCCCTTCGACCTCCCTGACCTTGCGCGAGGGCTTCTTGAATCTGTGGGAATCAGAGGTGCTGATCAGGAGAAATTACCTGCTTACCTTTCCGTGGGACAACGCCAGAGGGTGGGAGTTGCTCGAGCACTCATCAAGGAGCCACCGCTAATTTTCGCAGATGAACCCAGCGGTAATTTAGATGAAGTGAATACTGAGTCCCTGTTCGAGCTCTTTCGAGAATATGTGGCCAAAAGAGGCTCGCTTCTTTATGTCACGCACTCTCCGACCCTTGCGAACCTTGGGGACAAGATCTTAGAGATAGTTCCTGTACCCAACGGTCCGGCCGAACTTAAAGGCAGGATTCGGTGAAACTCTCTAGTCTTGTACTCAAGAACGCAAAGGCGTTTCGAGCAAAGTCAATGACCCTTTACCGACTGGCGCTTCTCCTTGGTGGCTTGGTGACGTTTTTACTTACATTAGGAGGGGTAAGTACGCAATCAACTGGCACCTTAGCATCGTCGATGGCTCTTCGTACAATAGAGCTTCAACCGAACGGAAATAGTGCGAAAGACCTCACGTCGGTAGTCTTAAACGAAGTATCAAAGCTCCCAGGAGTTCAAGGGGTATACCCAGTCATCTCCTCCCAGGCGGCCGTAAAAACTCGCAGTGCTGGCTTCGTCATGTATCCAACAAGTCGAGTACCGATGTTGGATCCACCAATTATAAAATCGATCCGCAAGCATGTTTTTCCTCTTCAAAGCGGAGAAATAGTCCTTCCAAGTTTTGCTCCGGGTGCTTCAGAGCCATCGATGCTGTCACTAGTAGGAACTACAGTTGCAGTAAGTATCGCTCACCAGGTGGAGCCTGGAGTGGGCAATATTGAAACCAAGTCAATGAAAGTCGTTGGCATCTATAGTGGCAGTTGGCAGCTGCAAGGGCACGAAGCCGCATTTGTGAGTACCTCGGTCGCTCTTCAGTGGGCCGCACTGACATCAGGGACGTCTCTTCAAAGGCTACTTGCGACACAAGGCTACACCTCGGTATATCTCCTTGCGAAGAACTCCAACGATGTCAACATCCTTCTGGGGGATCTAGAGCAAAGGGGACTCTACGCTACATCGCTTGTTGGATCTCAGGTAAACGAACCGGGTGTCCTGAAACTAGCTAACCTCTTGGGAAAGGTTCTCGCAATAATACTCGCAACAGTACTCTTTGCTGTCACAGCAGCGCTACTGGGTACGCAACTTCGTGGCAGGACACGCGAGCTTTCCACCTTGCGAGCACTCGGCTACAGTACATCGGAGCTGTCTTGCATATTGGTAAGCGAGTTTGCAATACGAGCTCTCGAGTGCACGGTTCTGGCGACCGTTGCGGGTGTAGCCACAACCGTTGTTGGAAACTTCTTAGTACGGTACTTAGATCCTTCTATTCAATCTTCGTTGCCCTACATCGCGCTTCCATCGGCTGTGACTGTACTTGTCGTAGGCAGTATTGTCTCTGTGGCGACGGTACTCGGGGGTCTGCTCCCATTACGAAGAAGCCTGGCACTCGAACCTGTCGATGGTTTGCGAGATCTTTGATGGCCAAGGAGACGACTATCGCACCTCCAACGTTGTCGGCTAGGGTAAGCTTCGCCGAACGTCCGCTCCGCGAAAAGACGAAGCTCTAACGATGGGAAGTACTTACACATGGTGTTCAAGCGCGTGGGGAATGATGAGACAAAGTCCTAAGATAGTCTGAGATACCCTGATTGAACCAGACTGGCGCTCCCTAAGACGCGAAGGACCTAAGGGAGATTTATCGAACTCATAGGTTTTTAGTAACCGGGGCATGTCAATGCCTTACGACGTTCCAGTAGAAGTGCTACCGCACGCCATCTCACCGCCTAAATAACTGATTCTGCCGCCACCAAACTCGTGTTCAGCGGTCAGTCTTGCGAGAAACGGGGCCTATATCTGCAAGTTAGAGAACTACAGTCGACGCGACCTTGACATTCAACTTATTAACACAGAAGTCTTCACACCTAGTACCTACCTCATTCGTGTCGGAAGAGAAAGCAAGGCACCTTACCGTTGAGTTGAACGGTGATGCCGAAGTCCAGGCAGATTGATCGAACACTTTGGAACTAACGGCGACCTGGTTTAGATCGGGACGAGTCCGGTGCGCGTCATTTCCCTCCCATGGCGCAAGAGCAAGAACATCCAATCTCCTCAAAGATCTCTTTCGTGCTTCTCCTTGAATCCACGGGCAACAATTCGCTTAAACTTCATGTTCGCTAGTTCATCTACATTACCCTCGTTGAACTGTGCGCAAAAGGTTTTCGCGCACAAAGAGAGTACATCAAAGGAATACGTGCGTACTGCTCAGGGACTTCATATACACCCTCATCATTCACCTCAAGAATAGGAGACTGTTGAAAATAAGTGAACGGAAACTCGTGGAACCACTCTATCACAAGGCCGGCGCCCGCGACAGCTGAAATGACTTCAGCCAGAGTATGCTGCCACTCGGCCGTAGTGTTGAAGGTAGTAACCGCGTCTGATGCAGCGTAACTACCTTGGACTTCGCTCTCTATATGCGGCTGCCCACTAGAAAAATAGTCGTGAACAATCGCCCACTCACCATCTCCCAGAATCCACGAGATCGGATGAAATTCCACCAGATAAAGTCTTCCTCCGGGCTTGAGAAGTTTAGAAACTACCTTTCCCCAGGTGTCTAAATCATCAAGCCAGGGAAGGGCGCCTTTCCCGCTATAGACAATGTCGTAGGTATCTCGAAGAACCAATGGGGCATCGTACACATCTGCCGCCACCCAACTAACCTCTACGCCACAACTCTCCGCTATTCGTTGTGCCTGTATGAGAGCACTCTCAGAGAAGTCCAATCCAGTTACTTGGACGCCACGTCTAGCCCAAGAGATCGTGTCGGTGCCGATGTGACACTGAAGGTGCAGCAAACTCTCAGCATCGCCAATTACAAATTCCTCGTGTTCGAAGTCGCCTAACGCTGAAGATCCAGAAACCAACTCTGAGATCTTATAAAATGGAGACTCACCATGTATGATACTCCTCTCATCCCACCAAGCCTTGTTAGCTAACTTCAACTGCGAATATTCCATGTCGAATCGTATCTTAATTATTAACGGCACAACTTGATTAATCCGCGTTTACTTCACATGACTCTTATAATTCAAAGCAAATTACATAAACTCTCAGCATTACACTTCAGAACCGTCATAACGCGCGCTAACCATAATGTCTACGTAAATTTTAAGAACTTGATAACTATCCTCAAATCTCGTCCAATCCAACACTCAACACCCTCGTAGCGATACCCCTCATTACTGGCTAGTCTTAATAGATACAAAGTTACGAAATATCGTGACCTGACCCCCGCCGAACGCTTCACGAGGAGACGATGTTTTAGGTGGCAATTCTTGTAGATGCCGATAGAGTTTCTGTATCGCGTTCCGACCGCGCCTTGTTTCGTGATCTCTCCATTACCGTTTCTGATCGAGATCGCCTGGGTGTAGTAGGAATAAATGGTACCGGGAAGTCCACACTTCTAAGGGTTCTAGCAAGCACGCAAAGGCCAGATTCCGGAGAAGTCCGCAACGGAACCGGCATTCGCATCGGTTTACTCGATCAAGACGCATCTTTGCCTGAAGGCATCATCAAAGATGTGATCGGTTCTGGATGGCAGAGTCAGGCTATTTTAGATCGACTCGGGATGACTCCACTACTAAATCACAAGGTATCGGAACTCTCTGGTGGACAAGTGAAAAGGGTCGCCCTTGCTAAAGTGCTCGTAGAGGAGGTAGACCTCTTAATACTTGATGAACCTACAAACCATCTCGACCTTGCAGCCATATCCTGGCTAGAGTCCTGGTTGTCTCGATTTCGAGGTGGAGTCATAGTCGTAAGTCATGATCGATACCTATTAGATCGCGTAACTACTAGGATGCTTGAACTTGACCGCGGTAAAGGCTACTTGCATGACGGAGGCTACGCTACCTACTTGGGAGCAGCAGCCGATAGAGAAGAAAGATCAGCTGAGTCTGAGGCGGTGAGGAAGAATCTGGCCAGGCGCGAACTCGCCTGGCTTCGCAGAGGAGCGAAGGCTAGAACGCGCAAGCCTCAAGCCCGAATAGATGCTGCAAAAAAACTTATAGATACAAGAGCAGAATCAGCTGCTAGATCATCGGCGTTAGATCTATCCTATGATACACCTCGATTGGGTTCCAAAGTCATAGACGCGGTAGAAGTCTCTTTCGCTTACGACGAAAGAGACTCTCAAACTTTACATACCTTCACCTTGCGATTAAGTCCTTCCGAAAGAATGGGGATCGTCGGAGCAAACGGATCCGGGAAAACGACCTTGCTCGAGCTTTTAGCCAGTCGGATAAAACCAACCTCTGGAGAGATTGAAACAGGGACAACCGTCAAGATTGGATACTACTCTCAACAAGGTCCAAATCTCGATGAAAATGCACGCGTTATGAACGTCGTCGCAGGACCGCATCGAGTTCCCGGAAATCCGAGCGACAAACGCTTGATGGAACGCTTCTGGTTTACTGGAGAGCTTCCTTGGGCAACTGTAAAAACACTTTCGGGAGGTGAACGAAGGCGTCTTCAACTCCTTATCGTTCTAGCAAGCCAACCCAACGTTCTCCTGCTCGACGAACCCACAAACGATCTTGATTTAGATACCTTAAGGGCACTGGAAGAGTATCTCGATGACTGGCCTGGTGCTCTTGTCACAGTCAGCCACGATCGTAGCTTTTTGGAGCGGGTCACAGATCGAGTAGTTTCATGTAGCCACGGCTATGTTTCAGAAGTTCCCGGAGGTTTACCCGCATGGATATCAGAGTCTCTTGGTTCCACACAGACATCTGTCTCCCAAAAGTCACTTCAAGTGCCCAAAGACACATCCGTCTCCACTCCAAAGGCGAATTACGCCACCAAGAAGTCTCTGGGGTCTTTGCAGTTCCAGCTCATCAAACTCGACAGACGAATCTCTGACTTAACTGCGAAACGCGACGAAGTACTAGCACACTTCAGCAGGACGACAGACCACGTAGGTCTGACAGAGCTAGGAATCAAGTTAGCTCAATTCCAGAGTGAACTAGACGATGCGGAAGAGAAGTGGTTAAACACGATGGATACAATAGAACAGTACAATTCTCAGGTCCATCGACAATAATCAATCAACTTCGTTCACTTCTTACTCTTGACATTGCACGGCAGAATGTAACGTGCTTTCGGATAGTTTTATCAATTCCCGCACTGTTAGCACTGAAAGATATGTCCGGTTCTGTCGCTCGTCAACATGGATCGTCGATCCATAGACGATAATCTATTGCTAGGTGGTCCAATCGCTCTTGCCGCCTTCATATAAGATCAGCATCTCGGCTCAAACCTTATCGTCAAACGTCCTAAAGCTATCAGGCAGGGCAATACTACGGCCAAAGAACTTTGACCCATCACCTCCACGAAAGCAAACGACCCCTTATTCTCGGTTTACCTGATATGGCCCGTTTGTTAGAGCACTTTAAGGGGAGCATGCTGGTATGGCGTGATCCACCTCAGATGATCCACCTCGAATGTGAGAGGACCGACCATAATAGATACGGGAGGAAATCACATGAAGGGCAAGAAGAACACACCAGAACAAGTCATCACCAAACTCGCTGAGGGCGACAAGATGTTGAACGAGGGAAAAACCGTAGCAGAGGTTGCGCGAAGTTTTGGCATCACCGAGACCACCTGGTACCGATGGAAGAGTACCTACGGTTCAATGAAAGCTAACGATGCCAAACGTCTCAAAGAGCTCGAGGCAGAGAACCGAAAGCTCAAGATCATGGTGGCAGACTTGACACTCGACAAGGCCATGTTGAAGGAGTTGGCGATCGGAAACTTCTAACCCCAAGCCGTAGGCGTAAGCGGATGTCAAGGTGTTACGCAGTTGGTTCGGGGTCTTACGAAAGACAAGCTTGTGCCATAACCGGTCAA
>JAJYGI010000092.1 GCA_021790735.1 Actinomycetes bacterium
ACCTCTACCTTGGTATCCACCTTGAGTTCCTTGACCTTGGCCACCTCTACCTTGGTATCCACCTTGAGTTCCTTGACCTTGGCCACCTCTACCTTGGTACTCTCTTGATCCAGCGCCTCCTGATGGCCGCCTACCGCTATCGCCTTCTGCTGGCGCTCCAAAGTGGGTACTTCCACCTTCATTTCCAGCCTGTGGACGAGGAGGGGGTGGAATTGGTCTACCGGTTACAGATCTGGGTGGGCCCGGAGGGGGTGGAATTGGTCTACCTGAAAACGACGTTGGAGAGCCATCTGGCCTCTGTCCCGCTACCACGTCGGAGGGTCTCGAAGGGGTTGGTCTCTTACTCTGTCCACCTTGGAATACCTTCCCAGTAGGTACTCCTTCTTTGGCGCGAACCTCCATACGTTCTTCAGCGGAGATACGAGCTGACTCTTGCGCTACAAGGTCACCAAGCTTGGGACGATGTTCAACATGCTCGGCGAGCTCTTCTAAAACCGGTGCAGGCGGGGTCGGTGACTCTTTAATAGGCTCTTCAACCTTTTCAACTACACGCTCAAGCTCTGGCTCTTTGGGAGCACTTTCGACCTTAGACTCTAAGATCTCGGGCGAAACCACAGTTGGCGGCTGTTCAGCAACGTTGCTTTGAGCAGAGCGCGCATTGGAGTTTTTATTAGACGCATAGATGCCTACGCCGTCACGCTCAGCGCGTCTTCTCACTCGATCCGCTTGTGGATCCTCCACACTTGAAGAGTGGCTACGTACGCCTATTCCCAAAGCGATGCAGAGATCCAATGCCTCTTTATTCTCTATACCTAACTCTCGAGCTAGTTCATATACTCGTACTTTCTTTACCAACTGCCGACCCTGACCTCCGAATACAAAATGAACAAAGCGAGTTATTTGTTACATAAGACTGGCCCTTATAGCCTAGACCCTTAATACAAGCTTGGCGCCGACGAGTCCTTCGTAGCGTCATCAAAATAACGACTCCAACCCGTTAGCACCTCCTTGGGGACAGGTACCTTTAGGGCTCTATCAAAACTTTTACGCGAAACCGCCATCTCGAAACAGGCTCGAGAGCCTTTACAGACCCATGCCCCGCGCCCACTTCTCGACTCTGGGTAGCGAAATCGAAGAAGCAGGGAGTACTCCCTCTTAGACCTACAGCCTACACAAGTTCTAGATGCTGCCATAGCAAAGCGTAAAGAGCAACGTCAAGACCTTGCTTCCCTACTCTTCCACCTCAACATCTTGATAGTTTTCCGTCTCTGAGTGAATATCTATCTTAAGTCCAGTAAGCCTTGCAGCCAGACGAGCGTTTTGACCTTCTCGTCCAATCGCCAAAGAAAGCTCAGAGTCTGGAACAACTACCCTTGCAGAACCTATCTCTTCATCGACTTGAACATCAAGAACATGCGCGGGTTGAATTGAACGCTCTACATACTCCGGTAGATACTCAGAGAAAGCTACAATATCCACTCTCTCACCTCGCAGTTCATTTGTAACCATGCGTACTCTTGTTCCGCGAGCACCGACACAAGACCCAACAGGATCGACGTTGGGATCGTTGGACCAAACCGACATCTTAGTCCTGTGACCTGGTTCCCTGGCGATAGCTTTAATCTCAACTACCCCTGACGAGATCTCCGGGACCTCAAGTTCAAAGAGCCTCTTTACCAGGCCCGGATGAGTTCTACTAACTACGATCTGAGGACCCTTGGCGGTCTTTCTTACCTCGACGATGTAGGCCTTAACCCTTGAACCGTGTTCATAGCGTTCATTTGGCGGCTGTTCCATCTGCGGAAGTAGAGCCTCCACCTTACCTAGGTCTAACAAGGTATACCTAGAGTCGCTCTGCTGGACTATACCGGTTATAACATCGCCTTCACGTCCCGCGTACTCGTCGTACTTTAGGTCTCTCTCTGCATCGCGTATCTTTTGAAACATTACCTGTTTGGCCGTTTGGGCTGCAATCCTACCAAAGTCCTCAGGCGTGTCTTCCCACTCTCTTACGACATTACCCTCGTCATCAAGCTCTTGTCCAAAGACTCTTATCTCTCCAGAGTCAGGATCTATCATAACGAAAGCCTCTTCAGCTGCTCCAGGCATACGCTTGTACGCTGCAACCAAGGCGTTAGCCAAAGATTCAAGCAGAGTATCGACCGCTAGACCCTTTTCACGCGCCACTAGCGCTAGAGCCTCCATAAAGTCCTGATTACTCTTCGCCATCTTCTTCAACCTCCTCGATCAAGTCCTTATCGTTAGAAACAGACTTAACACCTTGTAACTTAGAACCTTCCGGCCCCCACACAAACACTGTCTTTGCCTTTATGATATCGCCCAACTCTACCTGAATATTTTGGGACGTTCCCTCGTCTTCAAAGGTCACGGTCGTACCTTCTACTTCAGCCACTTTAAAGCGACCCCGATTCGTACTCTCGTCGTACCCTCGCCACTTGAGATCCACTAAGGAGCCTTTGAATCTCCGAAAGTGGTCAAGGGTCTTTAGTGGTCGTTCCAAGCCTGGAGAGGAGACCTCAAGTTCGAATGCACCAGGAAAGATTGCACTAAGGTTCATCTCGTCAACGGCAGCAGAGATAAGTCTCGACGCCTCCTCCACCTTGTTTAAACTTTGACTATCGATGCCTTCGACCGTCACTCGAAGTGAAGACTTCGTCACGTCAAGCTCTAGAACTTGAAGATCAAGTTTTCTCAACGTATCGTTGAAGCTGCTACACAGCGCATCTATGCGTTGGGAGGTATTAGCGCCTTTGGACTTCCGGTTTAGGTGTGCATCAGACATAACGCCTCCTTTCTCAACCGATCACATCTATGCATTAGCTGCTAATAAAGAAAAACGCGGGCTTCGAGCCCACGCTTTCCAAAAATTACGGCAACCTAGCTAAAAGTACTTTAGCGGGTCACGCTCGAAGACTCTGTCACTTAGATCCTCTTAGCTGCTCCGTCATGAAAGAAACGACGTCTCCGACTTGCACCTTTGTGACAGAGTCGTCACGACGTAGCTTAACCTCAACAGAACCTTCTGCAAGGGACTTAGTTCCAACTATGATCTCATACGGCACGCCAATGAGCTCACAGTCCGCCAGAGAGACCCCAGCCGAAAGCCTCCGATCATCTATCAGAGTCTCGATGCCAACATCTAACAGTTGATCGTAGATACTCTGTGCCGTTCTTTCGACTTCTAGAGATCGACCAGCTCCCAGTGGAACTACCACTACCTCATAAGGAGCTACGGAGGTCGGCCAACAGAGTCCTCGCTCATCAGAGAAGTGCTCTGCTATCACAGCGATTAGTCGAGTAACGCCGATTCCATAACAACCCATGAAGTATGGATAGAGCTCTCCGTCTGAGCCGGTGAAACTCGCTTGTGATAAGAGGTTTGAGTAAGTAAGTCCAAGTTGAAAGGTATGTCCGATCTCCACTGCTCTAACCAGAGTCAATCGGCCTCCGCAGTTGGGGCACGAATCACCGTCTCTGACAGCAACTAAAGATCGAAACTCATCTACGATAAAGTCTCTATCAAGCACAGCGCCGCTTACGTGATAGCCGTCCTTATTGCCACCTGTTGCAAAGACTCTCTTTGCAGCCACCGAGAAGTCCGCAATAACTTTAACACCGTTGTCTTGAGCGCCCATAGGTCCAATAAAACCTTTATATAAAAAGGGGAACTCTTTGAACTCTTCGTCAGTCAGCATAGATAGGCCAGAAGGGACTCGAACCTCCCTGTCACCAGGCACTAACAGCATGAATAGAGAACCTGTCTCATCTTTTGCGACCAAGCATTTGAGCATATCTGCCTCAGTCAACGGCACGCCAAGAGCCGAAATCGCCCTCACAGCAACCTCCACTCCAGGTGCCTCTGGAGTATAGTGAAAGGTAATCTCAGGGAGACCCTTGAAATCTCTCGCCTCAGATGCGATCGCAACCTGTCTCTTTGCCGCCTCGATATTGGCCCTATAGTCGCAACTAAGGCACTTCGCGTAGTGATCTTCACCGATATCTGCCGGCGACATGAACTCATGGTTGACGTCCCCACCTATGGCACCAGAGTCGGCCTCGACCGGCTCAAAGGGAACTCCAATACGAGAAAAGATCCGATTATAAGCTTCGTAGATCTTTTTGTATGAGGCTCTCATACCCTCTTGATCCACGTCAAAGGAGTATCCGTCAGCCATGATGAACTCTCTGGTTCTCATCAGGCCAAATCGAGATCTGGGTTCGTCTCGAAACTTTGTTTGAATCTGATACACCGTTGCAGGAAGGTCTCTGTAGGAGCTAAGATCTTGCTTTACTGCTTCTATAACCGCTTCTTCATGGGTTGGTCCGAGCACAAAGGAGCCTCCTTTTGTCTCGACATGCATCAAAACATCGACCATCTTTGCAGCCCTACCCGTGGCCTCCCAGATCTCGATCGGGTGAAGAGCAGGGAGGAGGATCTCTTGAGCTCCCGTCCGATCGAACTCTTCCCTTACGATCTGAGATACTTTAGAGAGTACCTTCATCCCAAGGGGCAGATAGGAGTAGACTCCCGATGCCAACCTTCGAATGTACGCCCCTCGCAACAGAAGTTTATGAGACTTCGCCTCGGCTTCACTCGGAGGTTCGCGGAGCGACTTAAATACCAACTGACTCATCTGCATAGGGAAATGCTACAAGCTACTCTCTTGAGTTAGCGTATCGTTGTAAGTAATCTCGAGAAGTTAGCGAGTTTTGCGTCGAATCCGTTCTATCGTCTTGATGGAGTTGTTAGCGTCTTCACCTTTATCGAAAAGCAACTCCGCGCGATCTCTATCGGCCTCAAGCACTGCCTCGGGGTTTGCGGCCAAAAGACGCGCCTCAATACCCTCTTCCGCAATCTTCAAAGCCTCTCTAACCAGAGCTTCAACCATTTCGTTCTCTGGGACTACGTCAACAATCTTTCCCTTTATAAAGAGGTGTCCCTTGTGACGTCCGGCAGCTATACCGAGGTCTGCTTCGCGCGCCTCGCCTGGTCCATTGACCACACATCCCATTACTGCGACCTGTATCGGAAGGTTGAGTCTCTCAAGAGCCACTTGTGCCTCACTAGCCACTTTTATAACGTCGATCTCTGTCCGTCCGCACGAAGGACATGCGATTAGATCAAGTCCTTTACGTTCTCTAAGTCCTAGCGCCTCAAGAAGCTGCCTGCCGGCTTTTGCCTCCTCAACTGGGTCCGCGGTCAAAGAGTACCTTATGGTATCCCCGATACCTTCACATAACAACGTTGCAATTCCAGCTGTGGACTTGATCAGACCAGCCGGTGGAGGTCCAGCCTCAGTGACCCCAAGATGCAACGGGTGATCCGTCGTCTCGGACAACAACCGGTACGCCTCGATCATTAGCGCAACATTCGAGGCCTTAACTGAGATAGCCACCTGATCAAATCCAACCTCACCAAATAGCTCTAACTCTCTCATAGCCGACTCCACAAGCGCCTCTGGAGTAGCACCACCGTACTTCTCGTAGATCTCAGGGTGTAACGAACCAGCGTTGACACCGATTCGTATAGGTACAGATCTATCTTTAGCCTCTTGAGCAACTAACTTTATCTCATTTGGCTTCCTTAGATTTCCCGGATTAAGTCTTAGCGCTGCAACTCCTGCCTCAAGAGCCGCAAGAGCCATCTTGTAGTGAAAGTGAATATCAGCAACTATCGGCACGGGAGAGCGCGGAACAATCTGCGCTAAGCCTTCTGCAGCTTCTATCTGGTTGCATGTACAACGAACGATGTCGACCCCGGCTGACGCAAGAGAGTATATCTGAGTTAAAGTACCTTCAACATCGGCTGTTTTGGTAGTAGTCATAGATTGGACCGAGACGGGCGCTTCCCCACCTACGGCCACTTTCCCGACCATAACTTGACGAGTCTTTCTTCTCTGTGCCACTTGAACTGGCGCTCTTGACACGTATATCAGCCTCCTAAAATTACCATCTGCCAACTAGGTCAGTTACAGAGAGTCTTACACACAGCCTAGCGAATAAATGGATTACCAACTGGATGGGCGATGTCTAGATACAGCGCAGTTACGCTCACAAGTATCAAGACGAAAATCACCGCATAGGTGACGGGCATAAGCTTCAAGATGTCCGCGTGGTAAGGTCGACCCTTCTTAGATCTCAGCCTCTCGTATATAGCTATTACCACATGTCCACCGTCGAGCGGAAGGAGAGGAATCATATTGAATATTCCCACAAAGATGTTTATTGAAAACAGGAGAGCTAAAACCGCTTGAAATCCTGACTGAGCAGCCTGAGAGGCAAGTCTCACTATCCCAACTGGAGAAGCAAATCGAGCCTGCGCTCCCTTAGACGCCGGATTTGTGGAGGGATGAACTAACTGCCCGAAGTACTGAGAGATCCCATGAGGAGAGAAGTGAGAGACTAGAGACGACACTGTCTGAGCGGAAAAGCTCCACAGATCAACTCCGGCGGCTGTCACCGCTCCCAGGATCCCATAATGAGAAGTACCAGGTATAATTCCGATTCCTATTACACCTCTTGCCTTAGAGCCCTTAGGAAGGTAGCTCTGACCACCAACTTTAACCGTCCTGCCATCTACTGGTGTGACCGTAGTACTAATCCGCTTTGAACCATCTTGGACCACCAGCCTGACAGGCTTTTGGACACTTGAACCCAATATGTTGGCTAGCTCGTTGGCCGAGGTAACTCTCTTTCCATCTGCAGAGATCACAGTCTCACCGACTTTGAGGTGAGCCAAGATCGCAGGAGAGGTTTGGTTAGAGAAGTTACTAACTGCTCCGATCTCAACAACGTTAGGATTAGCGAAGCCGTACATAACAAGTATGGTGAGCAAGATACCAAACGCCATTACGAAGTGCATAAATGAACCTGCGACACCCACAGCCAAACGCCTTGGGAAACTCGCTTGTCGATAGGTTCGTGGTTCATCTTCGGGCGGCACTTCATCGGCGGAGGACATTCCAATTACCTTTACATATCCACCAAGGGGAAGAAGCTTTATCCCGTACTCTGTCTCCCCACGTCGAAACGACCATACTCTTGGTCCAAAGCCTAAGAAGTACTCGGTCACCTTCATACCCGAGAGTTTTGCAGCTATGAAGTGACCGAGCTCATGGATCATAATCATTGCCACGATTGCTGCTACGACACCTAAGGTACCTAAGGTATGCGTATATAGGCCAACATAGACAACTATCCCCAAAACGACTACAAGCTCGACGAGGTGGCGGCCTCCAAGTTTGCGTGCATCTTTAAGAGTTGGACCATCGGTAAACTCCGACTGGTTATATGGAGTCTCCATAGGTGCCGACAGGTCTTGCTTCAAGAGATCTCCTCGACAACTGTGCGTGCGACTTCTCTCGCTCGTCTATCTATAGATATAACATCTTCCACTGACCAGATATTGCACTTCTCGTAACGATCCATAGACAACTCTAAGAGTTTTGCTACTTCCTTCCAAGCAAGCGCACCGGAGATGAAAGACTCCACTGCGATCTCATTAGAAGCATTGAACCAACAAGTACCACCGCTTCCCAGTTTACCTGCCTCGTAAGCTAACTCAAGAGCAGGAAATCTCTCATGGTCAGGTGGAAAGAACTCAAGGCTTAGATGCTCTCTCCAGTTCATAGCTCCATAAGGTGTCAACGAGCGCTGAGGATGGTACAGTGAAAGCGAGATCGGGAGCTTCATATCGGGCATCGATAGCTGAGCCAAAACCGTTCCATCGCTATATTCGACCATCGAGTGAACGACGGACTGAGGATGAACAACTACCTCGATCTGGTCGTACGGCACAGCGAATAAGTAGTGGGCCTCTATTACCTCAAGACCCTTGTTAGCCAAAGTCGAGGAGTCGATCGTATTTTTTGGCCCCATCCGCCATGTGGGATGCTCAAGAGCATCTTGTAGTGTAACGGCTTCAAGCTCCTCTTGAGAGTAGCCTCTAAAGGGCCCTCCTGAGGCAGTTATAACTAGCCGCTTTAGAGAACGATTTGCCAACTCGGAGGATCCTAGAACTTGATAGATCGCAGAGTGTTCAGAGTCGACTGGAATGAGTTCGCTCTTACCTTGGATACGCCAAGGCTCAACGAGGTCTCCTGCGGCCACTATCGACTCCTTATTGGCGTTCGCTAGACGTCCGCCCGAAGTCAACGCTGCCTCAGTCACCGGAACTCCAGCGAAACCCGTCACTGCATTCATGACAAGGTCGCTTTGTCTCGCCAAGTCGTAGATCTCATCCCCGCAAAGGACTTCAACACTCTCCTTTGCAAGTAGCCCCTTGAGCTCTTTGTACCGACTTACATCTGCAATCCCAACGACACTTGGTCGATGTCTCCTAACTTGCTCTACCAAGATATCGACTGAACCGTTAGCTACAATGGCAAAAAGCTCTATCTCAGCCAAGTCATCACAACTCTTAGCGTCTGCAAGGACTTGAAGAGTCTGAGTCCCGATGGACCCGGTCGAACCAAACACAGTTAACGTTCGCGCTTTTTGGGGCATGTCCTGTTAGCCTAGATGAAATAGCTGAAACATAAAGTAAGCCGCAGGAAGCATGAAGAGCACGCCATCTATACGATCCAAGATACCACCGTGTCCCGGTAGCAGATTCGAGGTATCCTTCACATTTAGCGACCTTTTGATCATAGACTCGCAAAGATCTCCAAGGGGTGTTATCACTCCAGCGACCAGTCCTAGCACCGCTCCTTTTTCTAGGTTCATTGGAAAGATTGCACCAGCTAGAAACGCTCCAAGGATTACGGCAGCTACGGCCCCAATCACCACGCCTTCATAGGTCTTTGATGGACTGATTGAAGGTGCTAGCTTGCGCTTTCCCATAACCAGTCCTCCAAAGTAAGCAAAGATATCTGACGAACTCGTCGTAATAAGAAGCGCAAGTAGAAGACGAACTCCATATCCATGGAAACTCTCAGGTCGTAGAATCATAGAACCAAACGAACCAAGAAGACCTATCCAAAGAAGCGGCATAAGTGATACAGTCACACCTTCAAGAGCTGGGGTATTCAAAAGCCCAGCAAGATACCATAAGAAGGTAACGATGACTCCAAGTAACAGAGCGTATACAATGCCCTGCATTCCTTGTATGTAGGCTCCGACAGACATAAGAACGATCGTGACCAAACCTACTAGTTTTGCAGGTTTCATCTTCGCCTTTTGTACGTTGGTGTAGTACTCAGCTGCAGCTACAACTAACGCAACGGTAACTAGAGCGTCGGCGATCTTGGCACCGGCCGCCAAAGCTGCAAGTACCAAAGCACCTAAGACGACACCCGTTACAATCGACTTCGACTTGGACCTTCCTGAAGTAGAACCACCACCCGAAGACTTACGTTTCGAGCGTACACGTTTAGGTTCACTTCTCTTCGGCGAAGAGGGCTCCTGCTCTAGTGGTTCCTCTGATTCACTGAAGGAAGCACTAGACTTTGAGCGCATACTCTGTCGGCCCTTCTGGACCGATGAAGATATCGAGGAACCCCGAGGAATTCTCACTCGGCGGTAACTCTTCTTATCACTTTTTTCATCTTCAAGAGACCCTTCGACGGAGTCTTCATCCAGAGCCGGTGAGTACTCACTACTGGACGAACCTTCCTGAGCCCCATTAAATCCGACCTCTTGGGCGACTGAGTCGTATCTACTCTCATGGAGACCCCCGTTTCGCCCACCGAACGTTAGGACCTCTTCATCGCCACCTTCGCTCTCAAAAAGATCTTCAGGAGAGGAGGGATCTAACCATAGAGGTCTGTCACCAGACATCTCTAGAACTACCCTAGGAATCTCACCAGTTGGAGGTTCGCTCCAGTGAGGAAGAACGATCTCATCGTCCTCTGGAGGGAGAATCCGCGATACAAGACCGTCCATCTTTCGGCGTCTATCAACGATCTCTTCATCTCCTTGACCTAAATCCTGGCCTGACATTACTTCCCCTCGAACTTAAACTTCCAGCAGTTCTTTTTCCTTGTGAGCTAAAGCTCGATCTAGCTCCTGTACGTAGCTCTGAGTTAACTTGTCTAATTCTTTTTCAGTGCCTTCAACGTCGTCTGAGGTAAGAACGCCTGCCTTTTCCATGGTCTCAAGATCATGACGGGCCGAACGTCTCACCGCTCGAATTGCAACTTTGCCATCTTCCGCTTTATGTCTTACGACCTTCACAAGCTCTTTCCGCCTCTCCTCTGTTAGCGGAGGAAAACTTAGGCGAATAATAGAACCATCGTTACTTGGATTGATACCGAGATCAGATGACTGGATTGCCTTCTCTATATCCTTCAAGGCAGTCTTATCGTAAGGCGTAATCACCAAAGTACGCGCATCAGGAACCGAGAAGTTAGCGACCTGTTGGAGTGGAACCTCCGTACCGTAGTACTCGACAGCAAGTTTTTCAACTAAAACCGGTGTTGCTCTTCCTGTACGTACAGTGGCAAAATCGCCCTCCGCGTGGCTCACCGCTTTGGCCATTTTTTCTTTCACCGCAGCTACTAAAGAGTCTATAGAGTCAAATTCTGCCATTACCTCACCAAAGTTCCAATATTCCTCGCTTGACAAGCTCGAATTATGTTACCCGAAATCGAGACGTCAAATACTAGGATCTCTAAGTTGTTATCTTTACAAAACGTAACGGCAGTCATATCCATCGCCGCCAGGCTCTCTGTTATAACCTCCATGTACTCTAAAGTATCGTACTTTTTTGCGTTTGGGTCAAGTTTCGGATCGGCACTATAGATACCATCTACTCCTGAATGTGTACCCTTGAGCATTGCCTGCGCGCCGATCTCTGCCGCACGAAGCGATGCAGCGGTGTCGGTAGTAAAGTATGGACTACCGGTACCAGCAGCAAAGATAACTACTCTGCCCTTTTCAAGATGGCGGATAGCTCTACGTCTAATGTAGGGTTCAGCCAACTCAGCCATCTGGATAGCAGACTGAACTCGAGTTGGCTGACCGTGACGTTCAATTGCATTTTGAAGCGCCAAGGCGTTTATCGTCGTGGCTAGCATTCCCATATGGTCAGAGGTAACTCGATCGATTCCAATCGCAGTCCCGTTCGTGCCTCTCCATATGTTCCCGCCTCCAACCACGACTGCAAGCTCAACTCCCGCAGCTTCTTTGACCTGAGCTATCTCTGACGCTATCCGATCAAGAGTCTTAGCATCGACTGGATCATCGAGGCTATCGCTTCCAAGTGCTTCGCCGGACAACTTTAGAACTACTCGATTCCAGCGAGAACCAGTCCTAGAATCTGAGGTATCTGTCATAGAAGCTATGCGCCTACTACTACTAAAGCAAACTCCACAATCTCCGCTTTGCCAAGCACATCTTGAACCTTCACCTTCTCATCTTTGACAAAGGCCTGCTCATTTAGACAGACTCCTTTGAAGAAACCATCAAGCCGACCAGTTACGATCTTATCGATAGCCGCCTCAGGCTTACCTTCGTTTTTTGTGATAGTGATCAGGGTTTGCCGTTCGTTTTCAACCACATCTTCAGGAACGTCTTGACGCTTGAGATAACTTGGCCGAGCAAAAGCTACATGTAAGGCCAGATCGTGAGCGATCTCTTTTGTACCGTCTTTGACCTTTACAAGAACGCCAACTGTACCTCTTCCACTTTGAAGGTGCATGTAACCGTCGATTACCTCTCCATCTTCGGCCTTCATGTAGCTAACCTTCCCAAGTTCGATGTTTTCCTTGAGAGTTATCTTTAGCTCATCAACGCTAGAAGCGAAGGACTCGGCAGCCTCAGGGCCTTTCTCGGCGACTGCCTTAGCGATCTCCCCTACCAACGCAACAAACTTCTCTGACTTTGCGACGAAGTCAGTCTCGCAACGAAGCTCAACTATCGATCCCGAACTCTCACCTACGCTCACGTAGCAAGCACCCTGAGAGTTCTCTCTATCTGCCCTCTTTACAGCGCCCGCCAGTCCTTTTTCTCTCAGTATCTGGGCAGCCTTCTCCGCGTCTCCATCGGCCTCTTCTAGAGCCTTTTTTGCGTCGAGCATCCCTGCCCCCGTCCTCTTACGCAAGCTCTGTACATCTACAGCTGAAATTGCCACCGGAATATCTCCTTACAAATTCTTTTTGGGGTTTGTCTCTCCCAAAACTTCTACCTACATCTAGTTAGTAAACTTTGTACTCGCTTTTAAGGTCAAGCGTCTAAGCCTGTTCAGCTAACCTTCGTTCACGCGCCTCTGCCTCAAGAGCGGCTTGACGCCTAGCCTCTACTTGTTCTTGCTCTCTAAGAGCAGCTGCCTCTGGATCTTCTACAACCTCTTTAGACTTGAATCTTTCGGCGTGCATACGTCGACCATCGGTGATTGCAGTGATGATTACCTCACACATCAGCTCTCCAGCTCGAATAGCGTCGTCGTTACCTGGAATGACGTATTGGATCAGATCAGGGTCACAGTTCGTGTCGACAACCGCAACCACCGGTATTCCAAGGCGGTTTGCCTCTGTAACCGCAAGGTGCTCCTTCTTTGTGTCTATGATGAACAAGGCATCGGGGAGTCGGGTCATATTGGCGATTCCACCTAAGTTTGACTCTAGCTTCACGAGCTCCCTAGAGAGTAAAAGTGCTTCTTTCTTGGGCATAGCCTCAAAGTCACCGTTTGCTCTCATAGCCTCGTACTCTTTCATCTTTTTGATGCGAGATACGATAGTACTAAAGTTGGTAAGCATTCCACCAAGCCAGCGATGATTTACGTATGGCATGCCTACGCTAGATGAGTAGCTCGCAATAGCGTCTTGGGCTTGCTTCTTGGTCCCAACGAACATCACTACTCCACCTTTTGCAGATAGGTCTCTCACAAACTTATATGCGTCTTCGATCAAAACCAGAGTCTGACGAAGATCGATAATGTAGATTCCGTTTCTCTCGCTGTGAATATACCGCTTCATCTTCGGATTCCACCTGCGAGTCTGATGGCCAAAGTGAACCCCAGCCCCCAGAAGTTGCTTCATTGTTACAACAGGCTTACTAGCCATATTTCCTCCCATCGGTTTAATTCAGGCTACTTTTACGCTCATCTAAAGAACGACCGTGGGTACAAGTAGCCGTGAAGTTTGCAAGTACATCATACCTGTAAAGCTATAGTTCAGTGTCTAGAAAGATCGAACATCGGAACGACCTTCTAAGGCGATCTCCTCAAAAGCACAAGAGTTTCAGTAGCTGTTCCCCTTAGATACTATGTACCGCTCCCACGATGTTAGGTCCAAGGTCTTTCGAACTTTGATGAAATATCGGCTATCAAAGTGGTATGAGTCTCGGAGTTGCGTAAAGTCCCATACAGCCACAGCCCATCTGGATTTTCCAATCGACTGCGCCTTCTCATCTAGCTGAAACCGGCACCGTTAATCGTT
>JAJYGI010000131.1 GCA_021790735.1 Actinomycetes bacterium
GTTTCTATGTCTAGTAAAGAAGACGTAGTGGACAACTTTTTCCTTGGAGAGTTTCAAGGCTCTTTACGATCACTTGCGGATAACACCAAGAGACGTTACATGTACGAGGTAACTCGTTTTGTCGACTTTATGATAGAAAGTGATGGAACGTCTCCAAAGGAGATTACTCCAAGAAAGTTACGTTCATTTCAATCGAAACTTGTGAGTAACGGAGCGTCTAAATCTCAGATCTCGTCGAACTCCTCGGCGTGTCGAAGGTACCTTCGCTTCTTAGAGACTAAGGGATTCAGCTTAGGGCCAGCCCTTGCATTAGGGCTCGCCTCCTCAAAAGTCCCGGCGCACCTTCCGAAGTTTCTAAAGACGCAAGAGGTAGCGGAACTGATCGACAGGGTAGGCGGTGTACATAAAGAACGTGACTGCGCAGTTGTGGAGTTTCTCTACGCCACGGGCATAAGAGTCTCTGAACTGTGTAATCTATTGATTGGAGACATCAACTTTAGTAGCCTAACTGCAACCGTAAAAGGTTCTAAGGGTGGAAAAAGTCGAACAGTAATATTCGGTCAAAGGGCATTAGTTTCTTTAGAAGATTATTTTGTAACCGATAGAAAGATGTTGCCGTCTTGTGTTGTGGGGAAGTTGAACGTGGAGATATCTGGTCATGAGCAAGAGTATCTGTTTACCTCTAGTCATGGTCTTAAACTAGATCAAAGAGAGGTGAGGCGAATCTTAGAGAGA
Source organism: Actinomycetes bacterium (assembly GCA_021790735.1). Taxonomy (GTDB): domain Bacteria; phylum Actinomycetota; class Acidimicrobiia; order Acidimicrobiales; family Acidimicrobiaceae; genus Ferrithrix. The sequence continues at coordinate 736 of JAJYGI010000131.1, forward strand.
ACTGGATCCAAGGTGAGCCCTCACGGCCTTAGGCATAGCTTTGCAACTCATCTCCTAGATGGTGGTGCAGATCTGCGAAGCGTTCAGGAGCTTTTAGGGCACAGTCGCCTCTCTACGACTCAGATTTATACTCACGTATCTAAGGAGAGGCTGATTGACGTGCATCGACAGTCTCATCCAAGAGGTTAAGGTGGTATGGTGGAGGATCTAAGGCAGGAAGAGTTGTATGACTTATGGAGCGAGTTCAAAGACTCAAACGCTAAGTCAGCAAAAGATAGGCTGCTGATTCACTATGCTCCATTGGTCAAGTTTGTTGCGGGACGTGTGGCCGTTGGACTTCCTCAAAGCATCGACCAAGCAGACTTGGTAAGTTATGGGATGTTTGGTTTGATCGATGCAATCGAGAAGTTCGACCTAGAACGCAAAATTAAGTTTGAAACCTATGCGATTGCTCGAATCAAAGGTGCAATTATAGATGAGTTAAGAGCTATTGACTGGGTACCAAGATCCGTAAGAGCGAAGGCTCGAATCGTTGAGAAGGCTTATCAGAAGCTGGAGGCTAAACTTCTGCGAACTCCCACTGACAAAGAGATCGCTGATGAACTCGGCATCACCGACAAAGAACTTCAGACGATCTTCTCTCGGATCTCCTTCATCGGTGTCGTGGCCTTTGACGAGGTGATATCCAACGGTGATAAAGGTGATGGCGCAGTATCATTTGGGGATACGATAGCGGACAAACGGGCAAGCTCCACGAACTCTTTTGAGCGCGAGGAGACAAAACAGATGCTAGCTCAGGCTATCAATAGACTCGGGGATCGTGAAAAGGTTGTTCTTACGCTCTACTACTACGAAGGTCTTACTTTGGCGGAAATCGGAGATGTACTTGGCGTGACCGAGAGTAGAGTATGTCAAATCCATACAAAGGCTGTCTTGCAGCTGAAGTCAAAGTTGGCTGAGTCCGAAAGAGAGCTTCTCTAACTCCTAGGGCAAGGGTTGGGTGAACTTTATACCGAAGCGGAGTTCCTTTCATCTACGAAGAGATAGATGCAACCGGGTAGGTTCGATAGTCGACCTCCAAGCACAAGGAGTATTGCTTGGGTTCCTGAACGTACATATGGAAAGTGACACCAGCTTCAAGGCTTGAGTTGGTCAAGTACCTATAGAGTTCGCCAAAGAGCCAATGGATCTCAAGTTTACTGGCCTAAGGAAGATCTGATTAGGGCGTACAACTTCGAATCTTTTTGGTGTAGTAGATGTTTACGTCACTAGCTGAACATGGAGTCGTGATCGATATCTAACCGAACGTCGCTGTGATTTGACAGCGAGTCGATAGAACACCTGAACCATTCGGACATATTTAACTAACTGTATGTAGGTATTTCAATCGAAACGATTAACGGTGCCGGTTTCAGCTAGATGAGAAGGCGCAGTCGATTGGAAAATCCAGATGGGCTGTGGCTGTATGGGACTTTACGCAACTCCGAGACTCATACCACTTTGATAGCTGATATTTCGTGACATCCTCCCCGCCCTTACAGATGGGGTTTCCTAGGCTGCTCACGCAGCTTCGGCTGGTTGACGCTTCACTGGGTCGCTGTGCTTAACCTGATTAGGCGCAGCGTGCGATGTCCCTCCACGTCCTGTGACCGTATGTCCTACGGCAGTTGAGATTATATTCCTAGCTGCATTGATGTCTGCATTGGCGCTGTGGCCACACTTAGAACAACAAAAGACCGCTTGGCTCTTGCGATTTCCTTTGTCCGTGTACCCACACTTAGAACAACGTAGGCTCGTATATGCAGGGTTGATAGAGATGACCTCTACCGGCGTAGAGGCATGAGTAGCTTTATTAGTAAGGCGCTTGCGAAACAAACCCCAGCCCTGTGTGAGGATGGATCTGTTGAGGCCAGCCTTCTGAGCAACGTTCTTACCTGGCTTGTCTTTGGTTCCCTTGGCTGACTTAGTCATGTTCTTGACTTTCAGGTCTTCAATAG
>JAJYGI010000019.1 GCA_021790735.1 Actinomycetes bacterium
CATCAGGGTCGATAGCGAGCTAAATTTTCGTGTCTAAAGCTTTGGAGAGAGGGCATGCAACCCCCTCCTAAGTTACCGTGTTACCATTGATTTAACGGAGGAGAATACTTGCTGCGAGCGGTCGGAGTCGAACTAAGAATTGGCCCGAGACTTCTTTTAGAGGAGACAACCTTCACTCTGAACGTAGGCGACAGAATGGGACTAGTGGGTCGCAACGGCGCAGGAAAGACCACTTTGCTCAAGGCACTTGCCGGTGAGACTCAACTTGCCAAAGGAGAGGTTACCTCTAACGGATCGATCGGATATCTACCGCAAGATCCACGGTCGGTTGACTTAGAGCAGGATACATTTGAGCGGGTACTCTCTGGCAGGGGTCTTTCAGATTTGAAGCGAGAGTTAGTTTTGGCGACTCATAAGATGTCTAGCAAAGACGAACATACGGCTGCACATGGGACAAAACTCTATGGAGAGCTAGAACACCGTTTTTCCTCTCTAGGTGGATACTCAGCAGAGGCAGAGGCTGAGGCCATATGTCTATCGCTTGGGATCCCGTCAAGACTGTTTCAGTCACCGTTGGGGAACCTTTCGGGTGGTCAAAGACGGAGAATAGAACTTGCTCGGATCCTCTTTTCAAATGCAACAACCCTGCTTTTGGATGAACCGACAAACCATCTTGATGCCGACTCGATTCAGTGGCTAAAGGGTTACCTTCGTACGCACAAAAGTGGATTAATTGTGATCTCGCACGACGTTGAGTTGCTTCGTGATGTAGTTAATCGAGTCTCGTACTTAGATGCGAACACATCTAAGTTAGATATGTATCATCTGGGTTACGATAGATACTTGACGGCTAGGGCACAGAGCGAAGATCGCTCTAGAAAAGAAAGAGAGCGTGCAGAGACCGAAGTTAATAGGCTGAACCAACAGGCTGACAAGATGCGCGGATCCACCTCGAAGCGTGCTCGTAAAGCTAAGGTACTCGATGCCCGTGCTTCAAAGATAGAAGGGTCGATCCAACAGGTGAGGGTCAAAGACAAAGTCGCTAAAATGCGTTTCCCGGAGCCTGCTTACTGTGGTAGAACTCCGCTTCAGGGAATGTTCTTAAGTAAAACCTATGGCTCCCTAGAGGTTTTTATGGGTATTGATCTAGCTATCGACCGCGGATCAAAGGTCGTCATCCTTGGTCTAAACGGTGCTGGAAAGACAACTTTACTAAAGGTTCTTGCTGGGGTTGAACCTTCCGATACAGGAGAGATAAAACTAGGCCACGGGGCACTTGTAGGTTACTATGCTCAAGAACACGAGACTTTAGATCACGAAGAAACCGTCTATCGTTTCTTGCGATCAAAAGCTCCAGGTTCAATGGAAGATAGAGATCTCAGGTCTTTGTTGGGAAGTTTTCTCTTTACCTCTGAGATGATGGCTCAGAGGGTCGGGACCCTATCTGGAGGAGAGAAAACTAGGCTAGCTCTAGCCGCCTTAGTAACTACCGGGGCGAATGTCTTACTGCTCGATGAGCCCACCAATAACTTGGACCCCATATCTCGAGAACAGGTTCTTGGGGCGCTAAATAGCTATAAGGGCGCCGTAGTCCTTGTCACTCACGACCCCGGAGCGGTGAGGGCACTTGATCCAGAGCGCGTACTTCTCCTACCCGATGGTGACGAGGACTTCATGAACGATGAGTACTACGAGATAATCTCTCTGTCGTAACATCCAGACTTACTCGAGATCTTCCTTACCCCAACCTGTTTAGAGCACCAAGTCCTATCGAGTTGGCGAGACCCTCTAGGTGTATCGTGACCCACGAGAACTCATTGATGCTCAAAAGGACCCCAAACACCGCAAGCACAAAAGCGGAACCAGATGTTAGAACAGTAAAGTGCCTTTTTATAAAGGCGAACGCACCAACAAGCCTGGAGAATGCGAGTCCTGTTATCAAAAAAGGGACGCCGAGGCCAAGGGAGTAAGAGATTAGCAGTAGAGCGCCTTGGGTGGCTTTCCCGTTCGTAGCCGCAACCGTGAGTACCGAGGCTAAGATTGGTCCGATACAAGGTGTCCAACCGAATGCAAAGGCCATTCCAGCGATTGGAGACGCTAACAAGCCGAACTTAGATAGCTGTGGATGAAATCGCTTCTCTTGATAGAGCCAAGGTAACTTCAAATAAACAGAGGCGACGAGAAATACGGCCATTATCAAAAGAACGACCCCAGATGCTCTTACTAGCAGAGGTTTGTATGCGTTCACTGATGAACCAAGGGCACTAACCGTAAGACCTAGGACCGTGAAAACTGAACCAAATCCAAGTACAAACAGGGAGGTGGAGATAGCGACCCTCTTCATGTTGTGGGTGGAGCTTGAGACTATCTCTTTGGTCTCGACGCCACTGACTACGGAGAGGTACGCTGGGACAAGAGGAAGAACACATGGGGACAGAAACGAGACTACGCCTCCTCCGAAAGCTGCCACATACTCAAGTTCAGGAACCATACACTCCAATATACCCCCGGAGATGAAATAATGTCTTACCGATCAGCGCGACCGACTTAGGCTCGCCTTAGCGACTAGACGTTGGAGTAAGGGTCAGCTCTACCGTTGACTCAAGATCCATGTTTGACAGTCGGACTATACGACTTTGAGTATCGATCTTCATA
>JAJYGI010000036.1 GCA_021790735.1 Actinomycetes bacterium
AGAGGGTCTACTTGATGCCACCTTGCTATGGGAGTCTTTGGCAAAATCCAATCAAGAGAACGTGACAAAGTTTAGAGATGCTCTTGGGGCATCGATCTCAATGATTGAGGTACCTATGATACCGGGAGTGTCAATGGGTATAGGGCTTGTTCGAGAAGTTGCCGAGACGATAGAGGTTGAGCTGGCGTGAGAACAAATGAATCGTCGTTAGTGACACTCCTATCCGATCTTCAGATAGTACTAATTGGAGGTGCCGGCGGGGTCGGGAAAACTACGACGTCGGCGGCTCTAGGCGTGGCACTTGCAACGCAGACGACCAAGAAGGTTCTTGTTCTAACAATTGACCCTGCAAAACGCTTAGCGAGTACTTTGGGCGTCGATGAACTTACCCATCTACCTCAAGAGGTAGAGATACCTGGAGCACGAGGTACGCTGTTTGCGGCGATGGTGGATATGAAAGCCTCCTGGGACGAGATGGTTGTGCGATACTCTCCAGACGGTGAGACGGTTCGTAAAATTGTCTCTAACCCTATCTACGAGTCGATAAGTACTAGGTTTGTACAGAGTCATGATTATATAGCGATAGAGGCTTTATATGAGTTCTACGAACGAGGCGACTACGATGTCATTGTTGTGGATACTCCACCGTCAAGAAACGCCATCGACTTCTTGGATGCTCCTAAAAATATGGAGGAGTTTTTCGCCTCCAAACTGCTGAGATGGCTTACGATCCCACGAAAATCAAAGCTCGTGGCCTCAGCCTTTAGGCCATTTTATCTTGTGGCTGAAAGAATTTTGGGATCTGCGTTTGTCGAAGACATATCGGAGTTCTTTTTTGACTTTCAGCAACTTTATGAGGGATTTGTGGCCAGAGCGCGGCTAGTGACGGCTTTGGTCTCTTCGGATAAGGCTGGATTTGTGGTCGTCACGATTCCAGAAGAGATCCCTACCACAGAGGCGATCTACTTTATCTCTGAGGTTACGCGTCGTAACTTTAATCTCTCAGCTGTCGTGATGAATCGTTCGTTACCGGAGTCGATATTTTCGAGAGCCTCCGATGAACTTGCCGACCGGTTGTCTGACGAGTCCCAAGATGTACTGGTAAAGACTCTAGATGTCATTGGTTTTACTTCTTCTGAAAAAGAGGTCGAGATCGCCTCTATGAGTCAGCTGGCCTCGCGCGTTCTTATTGAGATGGCTAACTCCTATGAAGGGCTTAAGAACCAAAAAGTAATGGAGGAGATTCAAATTAGCCGTCTGCCGTTAGATGACTCGATTGTGTATACTTCGACGCAGCAAGATCGAGACGTGGCTTCTATTGAAAGCTTGATAAAGTTAGCTCTCAATATGTCTCCGTACCGTTAGCCTCTACGATGGTTATGTGATCGACTACCATCTACATCTATGGCCCCACGGCACGAGAGATCGTACTCCAACCGTTGAGGAACTGGCAACGTACTGCGAGAGAGCTCGAGAACACGGAGTGGACCAAATTGCCATAACAGAGCATTTCTTTAGGTTTCGTCAAACCGCGAAGTTACTGAGCGGTTACTTTAGACGTTATCCAGAGTCTTCTATGAGAACGCTGATGGAAGAGTACTGGTTGGATCATGCAAGAGCCGACCTTGATAAGTACGTCTCTGTGGTTCTCGAAGCTAAAGACGCGGGACTACCGGTAGTACTTGGCCTCGAGGTGGACTACTACGAGGACTCTATGGACGCGGTTGGTGAACTTATCCGACAGTACCCCTTCGATGTAGTTTTGGGCTCAGTTCACTGGGTCGTTGAGTGGCCCTTCGACCATGTAAATGACCCTGAGATCATGAAGCATTGGGAGAAGGTTGGTATCGAACCAGCCTGGGAGGGGTACACGAGAGCACTCGAGGAACTTAGTGCATCCAAAGTGGTCGATGTGCTCGCTCATCCAGACCTGATTAAGGTCGCAGGACTCTTCCCTTCTGTCCCGGAGGAGTTCTATGAGAGAATGGCTGAAGCGGCAGCTTCTGCTCAGATCGCCGCTGAGGTATCTTCTGCTGGATGGCGGAAGCCAGTGAAGGAACCCTATCCGGGCCCAACGTTACTTAGTTATTTTTTTGAAAAGGGTGTTCCTATCACTACCGCCTCCGACTCTCATGGAGTTGTAGACGTTGCTTATCGAATCGACGACATAAAGAGCCTCATCTCGAAGGCTGGTTACGACTCGTTACTTTCATTTAGTGCAAGAAAACCACTTCCTACCCCAATAACTCTAGAGTAAGAGGATACCGACGTGCAGAGCTTCCCAGACGAGGTTGTGGCAAATTTACCAGAAGCGACTAGGTCTTACTTCAAAGACTTAGTAAGGCGTTGGGGATTTTTAGCTGATCTCTGTTTTTCTGATCTTTTGATATATATCCCGAGTGACTCAAGCGCTAAGGAGTTCGTAGTCGCCGCTCAAGTTCGCCCCGCAACTTCGCAGACAGTTCACCCAAGAGATCTCGTCGGAATCTACTACGACGCTGCATCTATAGGAGTAGTAGAGTCAGCACTAAAAAGTGGTGGAATGGCCTTTGCAGAGTGGGTGGACCCGAACTCCAACCATATGGTTGTGTCGAACTGCATAGCGCTGCGTGCTGACGGCAACGTGTTTGGTATTTTAGCTCGTGACTACATGTTGAACCCTCTCAGGATTCACGGCGAGTTGGAGTCCACATACGTAAAGATATTCGATCGCTTTACAAAGATGATTCTTGCTGGCGACTACCCCTACAAAGTAGACGATTCGGCTAGTATCCCAAGGGTTGGAGATGGGGTAGTGCTCTTAGACGCAGACCTTACGGTTAGATTCTTATCCCCAAACGCTCTTAGTGCACTTCATCGTCTGGGATGTTCCTCTCCTACTATAGGGCGGACCTTGGCGAAGCAAGGAATTGAACTCGATGGGCCTCTTAGGTCTGCTGAGACTCTTGCTCCTGTTCTTGAAGAGATCGAAGGTCAGCAGGAGGCGGCAGTAACTTTTTTTTGTATGCCCCTCATCGCCTCAGGAAAGGCTGACGGATTTTTACTTTTGCTGCAAGACGTAACCAACATTCGGCGTAGCGAGAGACTCTTGATCTCCAAAGACGCTACCATTCGAGAGATTCATCATCGAGTCAAGAATAATCTCCAGACGATCTCCTCGTTGCTCAGACTTCAGAGCCGTAGGGTTGATTCTCCGCTGGCACGTAGTGCGCTAGAGGAGGCGGAGAGACGTATTCGTTCGATAGCGGTAGTTCATGAGGTTTTGTCTCGAGAGATCGGAGAGCAGGTCTCTATGGAGGAGATCGTAGCGGCAATTGTGAAACTGGCTCAGGAGTCGGCTCCGCCGAGTTTGAAGCTAACGATAGATATTGAAGTCGCCTCTGTAGAGCTTGAAGCACAGCTAGCGACTCCTCTTGCGGTTGTGTTGCAAGAGTTAATTCAGAACTCGATAGAACACGGAGCTAGGGGTCGTTTCACACTCAGTGTATCTGTGACTCTACTTAGCGTGGATGGCAAGGCAATGCTACTCGTGAAGGACGATGGAGTAGGTTTCCCTAGGGAGTTTTCGATCGAGTCTGCGACCTCACTGGGACTTCTTATCGTACGAGATCTGGTGCGTTCACAGCTAAGAGGTACGCTTCAACTCAGCTCAGATAACTTCGGATCTGCGGTATCGATAGAGATTCCAATCCCGACCTCGGATGTGTCGTGAACAGCTCTCAGATCCCGTCTCTAAAGATCTATGCTCATCGTGGATTCTGGTGGCCCGATCATGCCCAAAACTCCAAAGAGGCCATCGTTAGAGCGAGAGAATTGGGTGCTGACGGTGTTGAGGTCGATCTTCGCATGACGCTTGATGGGGAGCTTGTGCTTTGTCACGATAAGAGCTTCAGGGGTCTGGAGGTTGCTAACAAGTCGTTAGCTGAGATCTGGGGGTTCTCTCAAGATGCGCATCTAGCGGTTCCACTTATAGACGAAGCACTTTTATCTTATGATGGTTTAATCAACCTTGAGGTCAAACGTGACTCCCGAGCAAGAGTGGATGAAGTAGTAGGTCGTTTAGCTCAGACGATGAAAACCCCTTACTGGGAACGTAAGGTTGTGAATTCGGCTATCTTGTTCTCATCTTTTGATCTTGAGACTCTGAAAGAGCTAGCTAAGGTCCTGCCAGGGGTACCTAGGTATCTTTTACTAGATAGAGCCGACTCAACTCGCCGAGGCGTGCGAGAGGCTCTACGTTTAGGCTGTGAGGGTGTCAACATTCACTACTTACGAGCGAGCTCTTTCGCTCTGTCGCTTTGCCGAGAACACGCTCTGAAGGTTGGTCTGTGGACGCTAGATGATCCCATTCGGGCGAATGGTTTTTGTTACTCGTCGGTAAGTAATATAATTACAAATAGAGTTGACCTGTTGGTCAAGGGCCAAGAGAACGGCCTTTATTAGGCATAGAAGGAGCCTGTTCATGAACATAGCGGTTTGTGTAAAACAAATCCCAGACCCGGCAGCTCCGGGACGGTTAGCGCCCGACTCTTTCCATTTGATTAGGGAAGGTAAGTTAGTTATGGACGACTCAGACTCCTATGGAGTTGAGATGGCTCTGCAGCTAGTCGATGCTGCTGGCGGTGGAGAGGTGACCCTAATCTCCATGGCGCCAAATGGAGAGACATCTGGACTTCGGACTGCCTTGGCTATGGGAGCGTCTCGGGCAGTTTTAGTTAGTGATGTGCGACTTTCTGGGTCTGACGCTCTCTCAACGGCAAAGGTTTTAGCGGCTGCCATTAAGCGCAATCCTTTTGATCTCGTGATATCTGCCACGGAGTCGTCTGACGGATATACAGGTACCGTTCCTGTTCAGATAGCCGAGTTGCTTGGAGTTGCGGCTGTGTCGTTCGCTAAGAAGGTGACTATAACCGGTACACGAGCACTAATACAGAGGCAGAGCGAGTCTGGATATGATGAGATAGAGTCAGAGCTACCCCTAGTGATATCTGTAACTGCCGGAGTGGTTGAACCTAGATACCCATCTTTCAAAGGAATAATGGCGGCCAAGTCAAAACCCATCGAGTCCCTGTCTCTTGATGACCTAGGACTTGATGGGAACAACGTAGGAGGCAGCGGCGCCAGGGAGATGATCGTTGCTGTAAGGGAGACGGAAGCTCGTCAGGCCGGCCAGGTGGTAGAGGATGATGGTGAGGCTTTTGTGAAGATTGTTGAGTATCTTGAGCAACTCAAAGTCGTGTGAGTTCTAGGTAGAGGAGAGTTAGAGAACTAATGAACGGTAGTATTTGGGTCCTTGTTGAAGATCAAGATGGTGTGCCTTCAGGGACGAGTCTTGAGCTAATTTCGGCTGCACATAACTTCGTTGAAGAGGTATCAGGGATTGCGTTTTCCACCAACGCTACGGCTCTGTCTAAAGCACTTGAACCTTATGGTGTTGAACGACTGTACGCGGTAGCTGCTGAACGATCATCCCTTCCTGGAGTGGTGCTTTCCCACGCGTTAGCGCAGTTACTGGCTCAAGGAGTGGAGCCCCCAAGGGCACTTTTGTGCGCACAGAGTTTCACCGGACGCGACACGTTGGCAAGACTCTCCGTGAAGCTAGACGTTCCGATACTTACGAACGTTGTGAACCTCATTGAAATAGATGACGACCTTAGAGCAGAGCATCTCATCTTTGGTGGTGAAAAGGTAGTAACTTCGCAGTTTACTCATCCGGGTCTGCGACTGTTTGGGATCCGCGCCAAGAGTTTTGTCCAGAACGAGACACACCCTAAGGAAGTTGTGATAGAAGACGTAAACGTTGAGGGAATTGGTCCTTCGAACTCTGCGAAGGTCATCTCTTCTCACTCGGAGGAGCGTTCTGGACCTAAACTTGATGAAGCAGCTGTAGTTGTTTCAGGGGGTCGAGGCCTAGGTAATGTGGAGAACTACTCACTGGTTGAGGAGCTAGCGAAGCTGCTCAACGCTGCCCCAGGGGCATCAAGGGCAATTGTGGATGCCGGTTGGGTCCCGTACTCCTACCAGGTTGGTCAGACAGGTAAGACGGTAAAACCTAACCTTTACATAGCGATTGGAATTTCAGGAGCAACCCAGCACATGGTAGGTATGAAGGGGTCGAAAAATATTATTGCCATTAACAAGGATAAAGATGCACCGATATTTCAGATCGCTGACCTAGGTGTGGTCGGTGACGCTCATAAAGTATTGCCCAAGCTTATAGAGGCGCTTAAGCAACGACAGTAGAGTTTCGCTTTGACATAGACTAGTGCATAGGAAACCTTTTAAGAGACTTTAAAGAGGTATAGCCTCCAAAGAAACTCAGTATCACCCAGAGGGAATGAGTACGGACTCCCTCTGGGTTAATTTTTGTGGGTGTGTAGGAGATTCAATTAAAAGTTACATGGATGTTAAAACACTTACTGCTTCCAATCGTAAGCTTAGATTGCGTGATACCTTCTACATAGATTCGAATTGGTCGGGTTTCGTTTTCTCCTTTTTGATTGGATAAGGCGTCGGAGGTTGCCTCGTTAAGTAGAAAGTCGGAGGGTCTGTGTATGAGATCTAGGTGGGTTCCTACGTTGACTAAGTCAGTGATGCCCCTTTTCGCAGCTATATTAGTTCTGGCGTCTTGTGGAACTGCACCTTCTTCAGGTAGCTCCTCGTCGGCTACGAAGGTCAAAGGAGGAGTGGCGTACTTTGCAGAGGCACCGGGTTCGCCTCCTAACTACATCTTTCCCTTTATAAACTCCTCTGTATTTACCAACGTTAATCTCTATAACTTTCAAATACTTATGTATCGCAACCTTTACTTCTTTGGTAACGGGGCGAAGGCTCAGATCAACTACAGTGAGTCTTTGGCGTACCCTCCGGTTTACTCCAACAATAACCAGACGGTGACTATTAAGTTAAAGGGTTGGAAGTGGTCAAATGGCGCGACGGTCAACGCTAGAGATCTGGTCTTTTGGATGAATCTTATGAAGGCTAACAAGACTGTTTGGGCTGACTATACGCCTGGGGACTTTCCTGACAACGTGGTGTCGTACGCTGCAACTGGACCTTTGACCTTTGTTCTTCATCTAAATAGGACCTACAGTTCATCGTGGTTTACATACAACGAACTCTCGCAGTTGGTCCCGATACCACTCTTTTGGGATAAGACGTCATTGACCGCTCCAACGCCTTCAACGACATCTACCTCGGCTCCAGATCTGACCACGGCTGGAGCTAAAGCAGTGTACAGTTTCTTAAATACTCAGTCTGAGAATCTATCGACCTATGGAACCAGTCCACTTTGGAAGGTGGTGGATGGTCCTTGGAGACTCCAGAGCTTTACAGCGGTAGGTAAAGCGGTCTTTGTCCCAAACACAACCTATAGCGGCCCTATCAAGCCGACGCTCTCGCAGTTTGTGGAGCTTCCATTCAACTCGGAGTCTTCGGAGTTCAATGTCTTGCAGAGTGGTTCGATAACGTATGGGTACCTTCCTGTTTCGGATCTTCCACAAAAGAGCCGTTTGAGTTCGCTGGGGTACACTTTTTCGCCCTGGTTGCTGTTCGGCTTCGATTACATGCCGTTGAACTTTAATAACCCCACTGATGGTCCGATCTTCAAGCAACTTTACTTTAGACAGGCGCTTCAACACCTTGTGGATCAGCAGGCTTGGATCTCAAGTTTTCTGCATGGTCTAGGGGTGCCTACGTACTCGCCAGTGCCTGTGGTTCCATCTAACACCTTTGCTGATAAGCAGTCAGAGACCAATCCTTACCCCTACTCGGTCCAGGCTGCGGCGACCTTGTTAAAGAGCCACGGATGGCAGCTATCTAGTACTGGACCGGCTACCTGTATCCGTCCTGGAACTCAAGCGAGCGACTGTGGCGTAGGAGTCTTGAAGAACCAACCGTTGACTATGTCTCTTCAGTATCTATCAGGAATCAACTCGGTCTCCCAGGAGATGCAGTCACTAAAGTCTGCAGCAGCCAAGGTTGGTATCGATATCTCGTTGTCGGTTGCACCGTTCAATACTGTGATTTCAAACGCTTCCGCATGTACCTCGACCTCTCCATCTTGTGGATGGCAGATCGCGAACTGGGGCGGTGGATGGAGCTACTCTCCTGACTACTACCCTTCAGGTGAGTCTTTGTTCTCCATAGGTGCTGGTGCAAACTTTGGAAGCTACGACTCTCCAACCACGAACAACTTGGTGCTTCAAACCCAAGTCGATGCAGGTAATCCACAACAAGCTCTCGATAGCTATCAAAACTACTTTGTGCAGCAACTTCCAGTTATCTACCAGCCCGAAGGTTACTACCAGCTCTCGGAGATAAAGTCCAATCTCAAGGGTGCAACTCCACAGAGCCCATATCAGTACCTTCTACCGGAAAACTGGTACTTCACCAAGTAACCTGTAGCTTGAGCAGTCATTTCTGATGGGCTACTGCTCTAAGTTACTTAAGCTGAGATTGCTTGTTGTGTCACCTTTGTTAGGCCGGTCCGAAAATGGATGGTGTTCAAAGAATAGAAGGGCGATGTTATGATTCTGGTGTCCAGCGCAAATGGATCGATAGGGATCGACGGAGTTTGGAGTGAGTTCCAAAATGGGCTTGATGCCCTGACTGCAGTGGAGCGCGCTACTTGGATCGTAGAGGACAATGTAGAGGATAACTCTGTAGGTACTGGTGGGCTTCCGAACCTAGACGGGGAGGTTGAACTTGACGCCTCGATCATGGAGGGCTCAAAGAGACGCGCTGGTGCAGTGGCTGGTCTTAAGGGCTTTAGACATCCAATCTCTGTGGCACGAGCGGTGATGGAGATCTCTCCTCATGTACTCTTAGTGGGAGATGGAGCTGCGCGCTTTGCAAAGGAAGTGGGGGCTGAACCTGGGGACCTGTTAACTGAAAAGGCCTCGCTGATATGGGAGAAGGGGTTGGAGTCGCTCCCAGAGGGTCTAAGTGGGGAGATACTGAAGAAGGCTCAAGCGTTGACGCAAGACCCTGAAAAGGCGGTGGGTACGGTGAACTTTTTAAGTATTGACTCTCAAGGAGCGATGGCATCTGCCGTCTCGACATCGGGTTGGGCGTGGAAATGGCCGGGAAGAGCAGGTGACTCTCCAGTTGTTGGAGCAGGTAACTACTGCGACGCTCGCTTTGGAGCGGCCGCTTGTACCGGATTTGGTGAGCTATCTATTAGAGCCTCGACAGCAAGGACTGTGGTGAACTATCTATCCCAAGGCGCAACTCCTGAAGAGGCAGGTGTGCAGGCACTATTAGACCTGAAACATCTTGACGAACCTCCTGAGAAACTAATAATGCACACAGTGATACTCTCGTCCGATGGAACGCACGGTGGAGTCTCTACCGATCCGAACGCAACTTATGCCTGGCGAGATGAGACCTGTAAAACCACGGTGCTTACCAAGCGTACTCACGTTGCGCTCTACTAGAGCCGGTTCGATCGTCGCTACTGAGAGGAGAGTAGGTGAAACTTTACATATCTTTTGATATGGAAGGGGTATCTGGCGTGGTTGATTGGGACCAAACTAGCGGAGTGGGAGTTGACTACGCCATTGGTGTCGACTTAACTCTCAACGAGGTTAACGCTGCGATCGACGGTGCAGTGGCGGGCGGTGCCACGGAGGTTGTGGTCAACGACTCGCACTGGAAGATGCGTAACTTGAACCCAATGCTGCTACACGGTAATGCGACGTATATCTCGGGATCTCATAAACCTATGTACATGATGCAAGGCTTGGATAGCAGCTTCGACATGGTGTTTTTTATTGGGTACCATGGTTCGATATCAGGTGAACCTTCTGTCTTGTCGCATACTTATAATTCTTCAGTGTTCAATCTCATAACCTTGAACGGAGTTGAAGTAGGAGAGAGCGGAATAAACTCATTAGTGGCTGATGCGTTTGATGTTCCCATCGGACTCATATCCGGGGACGAAGCTACGAAGCTCCAAGCAGAGAGACTTATTCCTGCCAGGACGGTCGAGGTCAAGGGTTCTATAACTAGATTCGCATCGCATAATCTTCATCCTAAGGTAGCCCACGAGATGATCTATGAAGCAGCGGCCGAGGTCATGGCGACCTCACGCAGTTGGCCTAGGGTCAACCTCGCTAGACCGTCCACGTTGGAGATGCACTTTGTGACTGCTGACCAAGCGGAGCTTGCAACATGGATAAAAGGGGTGGACCGAAAAGAGACACGTAGTGCCACGATAACACACAGTGATTCATTGGCCATCTATAAGGCGTTTGTAGGTGTATCGTATATAACAAGACAAGCAGGTGGTCGGTAAAAGAACTTCGCGCGTCTGTATTTGATAAGGTCTATAGTCATCGATTCGAGATTGTAAAAGGAGCAGATGAGTGTCTCTACCTTTATTTAGACCGCAAGATCGAGGCGGTTGCCTGCCGATAGCATACTTCCATGCCATGGCGCGTCTTGGTATCGAAGGAATCGTGATCGTCGAGCCAGACGACGTCTTTGTGAGCGTTGGCTACTTTGACGATACTGAAGCCGTGATAGATGTAGAGCGATGTGAGCGTCTAGGCATCCCCATATTGCGTAGAGAGATCGGTGGTGGACCGGTACTTTTGGGACCGGGTCAGGTGTTTTATAATATCGTGCTCAAGAGGGACGACTCAAGAGTCCCAAGAAGCGTGCTTCAGGCGTATGAGGAGTTCTCTAAACCTATCGTGGCGACATACAGTACGCTTGGAGTCGAGACCATCTTCAAACCAGTTAACGACTTGGTAGTCAACGAGTCTCGCAAAAAGATCTCGGGCCAGGGCGCCGCAGATATTGCAGATACATTTTGTTTCGTGGGAGCGATCTTGCGAGAGTTTGATGCTTCGCTGATGGCTCAGGTTATAAAAGTACCCGACGAGAAGTTCCGAGACAAGTTACAAAAGACACTTGAAGATAACGTTACCTCTATAGGTTCAGAGTTAGGATATGTGCCTGCAAATAAGTTGGTGGAAGATCGTCTAATAGATGAGTTGTCAAAGTACTTCGGAGAGTTAGAGCAGCGTCCACTTCCAAGTGAGGTAGAAGAACTAGCACGAGAGATAGTTGAAGAACTGCAAAGTGAGAACGCACTGTATGCTCCGAGGACTCGTCGTTACGATGTTTTACGTATTAGAGAAGGCGTATCCTTTAGAGCCGGCCTGCACAAGGCTGTTGGTGGACTGATTCGATCGCAGGTAGTCGTCGAAGACGAGAAGGTGAGAGAGGTCATCTTGACCGGTGACTTTACTTGTCTTCCAAAGGATCGACTCGCCGATCTTGAGTCTGCACTATATGGGGTTTCCTTTACCAAAGAGTCAGTGGCAGCAGCCGTTCAAGAGTTCATAGCCGAGGCGAAGATAGAGATTCCAGGAGTTAGCGCGAACGATCTTGCTCAAGCAATTGTAGGAGGGTGACAGCAAGAGTCTTAAGTGAAGTTTGATACTTCACTTAAGACCGCCCCTACTGGGTGGATCAAATTAATTCGGTTGTTGACGCAGTGTATAGGGTGTCATTCTTTAGCCGAAATTCCTTTGGTGAACGCTTTGGCTGTTCCCCACGGACACCGGAAAGCACAGTCTAACTTGCTTCTCGACTCTACAGATGAGAGGCTCTACTTGACTCCACGTCAGGTCATTCGATCTGGTTGGACTGCGATGTAAGGATCAGGTTCGATGAGAGGGGCTAATGGTTACGCTGCGTCGATGCCAACTACTTGGTTAATCGTTGATAGCAAAATTAGCGAATGTTGATATTGTTATAGCTGCCAAGCAATGTGTTATACAGAGTTAGTCTCACCGTAATCGGAAAGCCATTAAATCTCTTCTGGGGCAAGACGTGAGATCAGTCGGTGCATTCCAGAAGATGGATTGTTGTGTGGGAACTCCGTGTCATTTCCATTATGACGTTCATCGGGTTCTGCTGCACGCTGGGCTGCATTCATAATCAAGGGCATGTACCTTACTGTGTCTAGTCCCTTGCCTTGTGAACCGTCCAAGATGTGCCGAAGTCTTTGGGCTTCAGCGTTGTTTAACCAACCAGTCTGATTCTGGAAATGGAGGACAAGCCAGAGTTCGAAGCAAGGATTGGAAATAGCGAGTTCTACTCTGTTTTTCCGGGCTTGCTCGACTGTATCTCTGAGTGCAGGATGGTTATTTGGCCATTCAACATCAAAAACACACCAGAATTCATCAATCTCACCATCGAGTTCGATCGACTTGTTGCGGACTTGGATCGCTATCGATACCAATGTAGTTGGGACCAACCCGCCTAGTCCGTTTTGTACTTGTAAATCAACCGCTGCACTATCGCGTACCCATAGTTGTCGCTTTAATGCTTCAAGATATTCCGGCTCGGTCCTTGTTCCTTCACAAAATAGGAGAATGGTTCTTCGAGGTTTGCGAACCCCCACTCGACACTTGAGAGAATAAGATCTGGACTTTCGATTAGATCTCGCCATTTGTCGAACAGAGGCCAATAGCCTGACGGAGGGTAAACTGGTCAAGTTCAGGAACTGCGCCAAATCTTCCTTTAGATATGCCTTTTCCAGGTTTAATGATCTCTTGACTTTGTTGCCACCATACTCTGCCAGGGCGGTCAATGCGGTAGCGCTGTTCTCACCTTTTTCAGTCAGCCATACTTCATCACGATTCAGGTGGTTTAGAAGACTAGTGTCATGGGTGGTGAAGATCAACTGTGTGCCTTTGGGGTTAGTCTCGGGATCTTGAAATAATTCCAAAAGACGTGCCGATAAGTTTGGGATGAAGACTACTGTCGATCTCGTCAAAGATAAGGATTTAGCCGCTACCTAAGGCGCTTAGCGTAGGCCCAATCAGTGAAAACCACATCTGGGTCCCAGCTGATTCCTCTTCCAGATCA
>JAJYGI010000061.1 GCA_021790735.1 Actinomycetes bacterium
ATAAGGTCAAAGTACTCCATAGCATGGGAAACGAATTCGCAAGTAAGTAGGAGATCAAGAAACGCTCGCAAGTGAACCGTTAAAGTCACTACTAGCCCATCTACAGTCTTGCCAACAGAGTTCTTTAGAAAACTCCACCTTTCAACCAGAGAAAATACCCCGCCTAATAGAACGGTACTTTATAGCTGCAAAAGCATTTCTCTTTAGATCTATGGAATCAAATTTGCAAGCATCTAGCGGCGAAAGTAGCGAGTAGTAAACGTAGTATAGGTGCACCAAGAGAGTCAATCTCTCGAAGTGCACCTATGTTACAGTAGTTTTAGTCTTAGTCTCTGTTGTGAAGTAACGGGGCTATAGTTCCTCCACCTTCATCGACGGTACACCACTTTCCGTTCCTCCTACGCTTGAAGAGTCGATCTGATCGTACTCATACGCCGCAGGAACTACTCGTCGAGCAGTCTCTGAAGGTTCAACTTGTTCACCGTGAATAGCTAGGTCACCGATCTCAAGGATGTCGTCACTCATGCGAAGTGGCGTTATAAGGCTCACTAGCTTCAGTAGTATGAAGGTAATCAACGCACTCCATCCAATCACCCAGAGGCCCGTGTAGAGCTGGATAACCACCTGCCAAGGATGTCCGTAGAGGAGACCCTTAGCTGAGGAGCTTGCTGCTTTACCTACCCCTAGGTACTCAATCATATTTGGATTTGCAAACACTCCAGTTAGGAGACCACCGACCAAACCAGCCACACCGTGCGTATGAACAACACCTAAAGCATCATCAACCTTTGCAAAGAACCACCTCTGCGACAACTTGTTGAATGAGAACCAAACGATAAAGGACGCTATGACACCTATCGCTATGGCTCCATATCCATTCACATAGCCAGCAGCTGGAGTAATTGCCACTAGTCCAACGATCATCCCATTTACAGCACCAAGGAAAGTCGGTTTTTTGATGTGACTAAATGCATCCATAAACACCCACGTCAGCAGAGCAGCTCCGGTTGCCATGTTCGTATTTAGAACTGCAGCTGAAGCATCTGCAGATGCAAAGTAAGGGTCTCCACCGTTGAATCCATTCCACCCGAGCCACAAGATACCGGCACCAACCGCCACAAGCAGTAAGTTCGTTGGAGCAGTTGTCTCTCTGTCTTTCCTGAGTCTCGGACCAATGACTGCCGCTGCTACAAATCCAGTAATTCCCGCAGAAAGGTGAATCACGTACCCGCCAGAGTAGTCGAGAGCTCCCTTTGCGCCAAAGAATCCACCACCCCAGATTAGAAATGCATCGATAGCGTATACAAACGTTGACCAAAGGGGAACAAAAATCATCCAAGCTCTAAAGCTCATACGTCCCAACACTGAGCCCAGGAACAACAAGGGAGCAATGCCGGCGAATACGAACTGGAAGTAAATAAGGCTCGACTCCGGAAATCTAAACTTTGGCATTAGGCCATTGAGTAGTGGAATCTGAGCCTGACCTTGTTCCGACAGGCTATTCAAAACGGGTCCCGGATGTCCAACAAACTGGCCCAGAAAACCTGGACCAAGATTTACCGGAACACCAAAACCCATCTTGAAAGCCCAAAGCACCCAGACGATAAGAACGGCCGAAAAAGCCGTAAACGCCATCATCATGGTGTTCACTACCCATTTCTTTTGCACAAGACCGCCGTAAAGTACGGCGAGTCCCGGAATGCTCATAAGGCCAACTAACGTAGCAGCGGTTAACTGCCACGAGTTGTCGCCTGGATGAAGCCACGACGCATAGGGTACGAGCAAAGCAAAGCCTCCTTTATAGGTTCTACAGTTGCTCAAAGTTACCCTTATCCTGTTTCGTCAGTTTGTCCGCTTTGTTACAGAAAAGCTAAATAAGGCGTAGTTGTTTCGACGATCTCAAATCCCCAGCTAGAAGAGTCCCCCTGTTTACACGATTTGGAACGAATTACTTATTGAGACTCGTTTTTTATGTGATGTCACCATTTTCAATGAGACTTTTTTGGTAGTTGATGGACCGGAAAGCCCAGGGCCACCTCTGCTACCTCCATAAAAATCTCAGCTAAAGTTGGATGTGCATGAACCGTACGACTTAGATCTTCGAGATTTGCCCCAAACTCGACCAGTACCGACGCCTCACCTAACAGATCAGAGGCGTCAGGGCCAACCACGTGAAGGCCCAAGATAACACCGGTCTTTTCATCGTAAACTACCTGGCAAAAGCCGTCTGTCTCATTCATAGATACCGCTCTACCTATGCCAGCGAACGGAAATCGGGCGCTTACTGCTTGATATCCCAGCCTCTCCGCATCATTTAGACTTAGCCCCACACTGGCGATCTCCGGATCGGTAAAGACCACAGCTGGAATTGAGACAGGATCATACGCATCCCTTTGTCCAGCTGCCACTGTAGCCGCAACTTTACCTTCGAAAGACGCCTTATGGGCAAGCAACGGTCCACCCGCTACGTCACCGATAGCGAAGATGGAGCCGATCGACGTTCGACGTTGTTCATCGACTATGACGAAGCCTTTGGAGTCTAGCTTCACGCCTAGGTGCTCTAAGCCCAGATCTTTGGAGTTAGGTACTCGTCCTACCGCCACGACAACCTTGTCTGCTTCGAGTGTCTCTACTGCCTCACCTTTTCTAAAGGTGACTAGCGCTGTTGAGCCTGAGACCGTTACATCAGACACGCTACAGGACAAGTTAATCTCTACACCTAAACTCTTGAGTCTTCTCGCGACGATGGAAACGAGCGACGAGTCCATAGTTCCCAATAGCCGATCGGTAGCTTCAAAAACAGTTACTTGAGACCCAAGCTTTCGATAGGCAGTGCCAATCTCAAGGCCAATATAGCCACCACCAACAATGACAAGTCGTTCTGGGATCGACTCAAAACTTAAGGCATCTGTTGAATCAACTACAACTTCATGATCAAAAGGAATCCCGGGGATCTCAAATGGCCTTGATCCAGTCGCTAAGATGGCGGACTTGAAACGCACCTGCTGCACTTCATGGCTTAGCTGCACCCGCGCTAAGTTCGCAGCGATAAGCGTTGCTCTACCTTCAATTACGTTAACCCCATTACCCTCCAAGAGTCTCGCTACCCCAGAGGTAAGGCGCGACACAACCTGCGATTTATAAGTCATCACCTGTGGAAAATCAAGTTCAATGGAACCCACGGCTATACCCATATCTTTGGAGTGCTGAATTTGATCAACTCTATTTGCGACCGAAATTAGAGCTTTCGAGGGAATACATCCAACGTTAAGACACACACCGCCAACGAAACTATCTTCAACTAACGTTACGTCGAGACCAAGCTGTGCTGCCCTAATAGCCGCGACATATCCCCCCGGTCCGCCCCCGATAACCAAAAGATCACACTCGACGGTCAGCTCCCCTACGACCAACTAGATCATCTCCAGTATCAAACGATCCGGATCTGCCAACAATCCACACAGCTCGGATAAAAATCGAGCTCCAGTCTCACCATCGATGATCCGATGATCAAAGGTAAGAGTAAGTGGCAGTACTTGTCCCACGGCCAACTCTCCATCTATGACAACGGGCTTTTCTGTAAGTCGATAAACCCCAAGTATTGCAGAGTCTGGATAGTTGATAATAGGGGTTGCTGCCGTTCCTCCTACGACACCTATATTGGTGACTGAAAACGTTGAACCCTTGAGCTCTTCGAGCGTCGCCTTCCGATCTCGAGCACGACTGACCAACCGATCGATCTCGATCGCTAGATCAAGCACCGATAGTCTGTCCACGTTCTTCACAACCGGAACCATAAGACCAGCCGCTGTGGCCGTTGCCACCCCTATATTTCTGGATGCATGGACCACTATCTCCTGCGTCTCCTCATCAAAGGAAGAGTTGAGATAGGGGTATCGTCCAAGAAGCGACGCTGTTGCCTTTAGTATGAACGGAAGGTAGGTTAACTTTACTCCACGCTCAAGGGCCAAGGGCTTAAGCCGGGAACGTAAGCTCACCAGACTAGAGATCTCGACTTCATCGAAGGTAGTCACGTGCGGAATCTTGGAGACACTCTCTACCATATGAGCTGCTATCTTTCTCCTAAGTCCCCTCAGAGGCACCCTTATGTCTCCTTGTTCGGGAATCGATAGACTCGTCTCAGCAATCTTCGTTGCGTCATGGTCAAGCTCCGCGTCAACCTCATCGTGTCCAAAATGAGTCGACGTTTGCGTTCCCTTTTGAGGTTTGGGTTGATCGATAAAGGCTCTCACGTCCTCTGCTAAAACCCTTCCTCCTGGACCCGTACCTGGAACTAACCCAATAGTTACACTAAGATCCCTCGCGAGCTTCCGAACCGATGGCATCGCGAGTACTCGAGCGGGTGTCGTACCACCGAGATGACCATCGTCGCTTGCCATATCGTCACGTGTCACCTGCGACTTACCTATAGTGTTATCCTTTACATCTATGGGAGCATCGTCGTTGGGGGATATGAACCCGTGTTCAACTATTGTCTCTTCAACACCAACTTCTTCGGAATCGCCAATAACCGCCAACACGCGTCCTACGTCGATTATCTCCCCTTCTAAAGCACCACGTTTTAGTAACAAACCAGCGCTCGGGGATGGAATCTCCACTACAGCTTTGTCAGTCTGCACTTCGACCAAGGGAGCGTCTTCATCAACCTTGTCTCCGATATCAAAGAACCATCTAAGAATCTCACCTTCGGTGATACCTTCACCTACGTCTGGCATCCGAAACTCGTAAGCCAAAGCAACACACCTCCGATATAAGAACTACTTCATTTCCAGCGATTGAATTCGTTATTAGAACTTTATGCAGGCGCGAATCGCCTCAAGGACGCGCCTATCCGACGGCACATAGCTACGTTCAACCACGGGAAGCGGGAACGGAGTATCGTAACCAGTGACCCTACTTACAGGTGCCTCTAGATCTAAGATCGCCTCCTCTGCAAGGATGGCTGCTACCTCAGCTCCGAGACCAGCTGACTTTGGAGCCTCATGCACGACTACAGCCCGATGCGTCTTTACGACTGAGCGCAAAATAGTCTCCGCATCTATTGGAGATACAGTTCTTAGGTCTATCACCTCTACCGACGTTCCTTCTTCGTTAGCTAGCTCCGCTGCACGTAAACAGGTAGGAAGCAATGATCCCCAAGAGATCACGGTAACATCGCTACCTTCTCGAGCGACCTTCGCTTTACCTAGTTCGATCTGATACCACCCTTCAGGAACCTCTTCCCGAATAGATCTGTAAAGACGCAGTGGTTCTGCAAAAACGACGGGGTCAGGATCTGAGATAGCTGCTAACAATAGTCCCTTCGCATCGTAAGGGTTAGATGGGGTCACAATCTTTACACCTGGCGAGTGCGCAATTAAAGACTCGAGAGAATCAGAGTGCAGCTCGGGAGACTTTACGTTTCCGCCATAGGGCACTCTTAGAGTAATAGGGCATGTAAAACGCGAAGTGCTTCGGGTTCGAATACGTGCCGCCTGGGAGACCAGTTGGTCAAAGGCTGGATACAAAAATCCCATAAACTGAATCTCTGGAACCGGACGTAAGCCATAAACGGCCATCCCAATCGACGTTCCTAAAATTCCCGACTCTGAAAGAGGTGTATCTACTACACGCTCGTTCCCGAACAGGTCTAACAGTCCCTCAGTAGCTCTAAATACACCTCCGTCCCGACCGACATCTTCACCAAGAACAACTACGTCTGGATTCGATTCCATCGCAACTTTCAGTCCTTGATTAATCGCTTGAACCATAGTCAACTTAGCCATATCACTCAGCCTCCTCTGGAACGAACTCACGTCGCTGCTTTAACAAGTTAGGTGTCAGTTCTGCATACACATGATCAAAGAAAAAGTCTGGATTGGGTGGAGCGATACTTTCTGCCTCTTTGAGAGCATCTCCTACTAGAGATTTTGCCTCTTCCCACATCTCAGCTTCTTCAGATTCGCTGAGTAGACCCAGACCTCTAAGATACTTAGCGGTTCTCACTAAGGGGTCCTTGAGCTTCATCTCTTCTAACTCTTCCTGACTTCGATATCGACCCGGATCGTCTGCTGTAGTATGAGGTCCAAGACGGTACGTTACGGCTTCGATAAAGGTCGGACCATCGCCAGCACGAGCCCTATCCAGACTCTCCGAAATAACCTTATAAAGCGCCAATATATCATTGCCGTCGACCATTACAGCAGCGACCCCGTAAGCCTCTCCCTTTTGGGCAATGGTCTCGGAGTGAGTCTGGCGTTCCCTAGGGAGACTTATCGCCCAACCGTTATTTTCGCAGATAGTCACGAGGGGGACCTGAAAGACACCAGCAAAGTTCATGGCTTCATGAAAGTCTCCTTCGGATGTCGCTCCGTCACCATGGTACGTCATAAAGGCTTTCTTTTCGCCCTTTATCTTCGATGCCCACGCTGCACCCACCGCATGGGGAAGATGAGTAGCAATCGATATCGAAATCGCGTATATATTTACACTCTCCGGTGCACGGCCGCCTTGAGGATGCCCCATTGGATATAAAAAGAGATCTCGAAGGGGCATCCCGTGCACGTACATAGCGGCATAGTCTCGATAGGTCGGAAACATCCACTCATCGTCACTCAGACACAAAGAACTTACCACCTGAACGGCCTCTTGCCCAGAGATGGGAGCGTAAGTTCCAATTCTGCCTTGTCTCTGAAGAGACAGCGCCCGTTGGTCAA
The DNA here is from genome assembly GCA_021790735.1 of Actinomycetes bacterium. Taxonomy (GTDB): domain Bacteria; phylum Actinomycetota; class Acidimicrobiia; order Acidimicrobiales; family Acidimicrobiaceae; genus Ferrithrix. The sequence continues at coordinate 6,717 of JAJYGI010000061.1, forward strand.
AGGATCTACCAATGATCATCAGTTTCAAAGTTCTTACCAACTGTTCATCTTTTATCACAGGAGAGGGTCCAGTTAACTCCCCCTCTGAATTGAGTATTTGCACAGGACTGTACCTTGCGGAGGCATCCTTTGTAGTTGACCTAGATTTGGCTACCATCTAGCGCTCCCTCCAGTCGGAAATTACCGAAAACTATTCTTACGAACCTCACCTTAGATACTCTCACGTTCAGACCATTCATGAAAAACTAAAATCACCACGAACTCCGCAAGAAGAACGCTACCATTAAATCGATCAACTTATCAAACGTTTACATAAGTTGACTTACCTGATTCCCAACTAAGGTCTTAGAGAACTTTGCCGATAAAACCGCTATTATCTGCGAATAACAGCGTTGAGTTTTACCGCTAACGCCTAGCTAGGGAGGTTGCGTGCCTGGTAGTCACGCTCGTACATCGAGTCAAGGTAAGGTTGGGTCTTCTAGTCGTCTAAAGATCATCGTTATCGCAACGATACTAGTTCTCATAGTCGCAGGTAGCTTTGGTTACGTATACCTAACATCTAAGAAAACCAGTGCGGCGGCGACATCAACCACGATACCAAAAAGCAGTCCGGCATCGACACCTGCCTCATCCACGAAATCAACCGCTACATGCCCACTTACTGATCTTCCGGCTCCGAACGGCATAGTACCTCAACGTCCCGCTCTCGCCGTTAAGGTAGGTAACGACCCAGCGGCTAGGCCACAAAGTGGACTTCAAGAGGCTGACATTGTATATGAAGTCCAAGTCGAAGGTGGTATCACCAGATATATCGCCGTCTTCCAGTGCAACAGTGTTCCCGCAATCGGACCCGTGAGATCATTGAGATGGACAGACTGGCACGTAATCGAGCCTCTTGGGAAACCAATTATCGCTTTTGCCGGTGGTATAAATCCAGACAGATACGCTGTCTCCCAAAAACCTTACCTCTTTGATGCCGACTTCTTCAGATATATTCATGCGTACTACCGAGTGTCGACTCGAGTGGCGCCTGAAAATCTTTACACCTCAACAAAGCTACTTTATGCCTTAGACCCATCATCGACCCCGCCGCCACGGATATTTTCATTTCAAACACAAGCACCTACAGGTGGTAGTTCGGTATCGAATGTCTATATTCCCTTCTCCTATGCAGCCCAAGTTAACTGGACATGGAGTCAGCAAAAGCAACTTTGGTTGCGATCTTATGGAACTCAACCCGATATCTCCAACGGTGGAGTACAACAAAATGCAACGAACGTGGTGGTTCAGATGGTACAAACGGTACCTGGACCATACGTAGAAACCGGCACAAACGTATACGGCGTTCATTCAATCACGATTGGTACGGGTTCAGCCATGATCTTTCGCAACGGTAGAGAGTACAAAGGGTACTGGAGTCGTCCAAGTTACTCCGACCCAACCACCTACTACACGAGCGCTGGGACGAAGATACCGCTCATGCCAGGGCGGACCTGGGTGGAGTTAGTTCCAAACACTGTCTCAGTCCAAGTCAACTAACTCACCAATAAGTTAGTCACCGAGTGAGACAACCTTCTCGAAAGCCATAATTTCACGAATAATCGGCAAACATCCAAACAACATCTCGCAACTCTTACCCAATTCAACACGGTAGTATTGAAATACTTGTAGGACCTAACACGGTTTCAATAGACTATTTCGACTGATTGTAAGCGAACTCCCTATACCCTATAGGGTATGTGTAGAGCAGTAACGTGTAATAGATGTAAGAAGCCTACGTGGGCCGGTTGTGGACAACACGTAGAGCAAGTGTTAGGTCATATACCAGCTTCGGAAAGATGCCAATGCGAGTCAAGCTCCTCCGCTGGCGGATTAAAGGGTTGGTTCAAGCGATAAAAGCAATTAACTCACTTTGATCGTTAGACCAAAGTGAGTTAATTTTTATGTATTCAAATGATCATGGACATAAACAGAAACATCGCCTTAGATAGGTATAGTTTCGTTAACCTTCAGTTCAACCGGAGCCATCTTGACCGTTACTCAGTCTGGTTCATTCACACAGATTAACCCATCCTTTCAAACACAGCGGCTAACTGCTATGACTTCCGTACAGGTATAGCAGCCCCAGTCGCACTGATATCTCTGTCATACCTCCAACCTGAAAGCAACCAATAACGCTTGGGATTCAATCACCGGTGTTTCAACTAAACTAAGCAACAACTACAAATATTGGAACTATCGGCCAAAAATCAAGATACACAGTAAGATACAAACTAAGAGATCCAAGGTATTCTATCGTTAAGAGTTTAGGCCAGACAACCGATAGTACACTAAGTGAGGAATCCGTGAGAGTTCGTCGGCAGAATAAAAAAGCTCATAGTAGATCGAGTAACAAGTTACTAAAGCGTGTAACTATAGGGCTCGGTGCTACCTTGGGAGTAGCAGTTATTGGAACCGCAATCTTCTTAGTCGTCGAGTGGCCTAAGGCTACCTTTAGTAGGTCATCGACGGCTCTGGTACAGTTTAATCTAAGTGGGATAACACAAAAAGTAACCCAATCATCTGCGTCGGTCAATAGCAAGGCAATAAAGTTCGCTGTCAGTAACGGAGAGATAATGCCCCTTCAGAAGGTTCCTGAGGGCGCCTCAGCGCACATCACAGTCACCGTTGAACGGCCATCGTGGATAAGTTGGTTAGTTGGGAAAACGCAGACCATTAGCGATACCGTGATCACGCCCCAAGCAAAGCTCCTCAACTCAGTTGCTTTCGACTCACCATCTAAGCCACTCTTGGCTTACTTCTCGAAACCTGTAACCGTCGCATCCATAGCCGGTCCAACTGGAACGCAGATTCTCAACCTTACCACCCGCTCCACAACGATTCCACTTCTCAACACCATTGGACAGTCGCTAGCGGGAACGATAACGGTGGCTGCGTCCCCAGAACCGTGGGAGACTCTGTCTACACCTACACAGCTAACCTACTTCAGAAACTCTTCTAATACTCCAGTCGCTGTGGTCTCACCGTCACCTACCAGCCTATCTCCATCATCCACACTCACATTAACGTTGTCGAGACCGATCTCTCAGGTGTTCGGGAACAAAGTACCAACACTTACACCGGCAATAAATGGCGCTCTCATTCCACAGGGCAAGTGGAGCCAAACTACCCCGTACACTATGTCTTACACTCCATCACAACCAGACTTCTGGCCCTCGGAACAGTTCACTCTTAGCTTCCCAACGTCTATATCGATAGCGCAGTCCGGCGGTAGTGTTGCGACACCGTCAACCTCGCTAACTCTCCAGGGCGCAGCACCATCGATAACAAGGCTTCAGCAGCTTCTAGCACAGCTTAACTATCTGCCGCTCAGTTTCCAAGGGAACTCAGGTACAACAACTTCAAATCCGACGATAGACACCTTGTCCTCGTCGATTCTCTCTGCACCGACTGGAGTCTTCAACTGGAAGTGGTCTATGCCATCTAACTTCACGTCTTTATGGCAGAGCGGAACCTACAACGTAATTACTCGAGGTGCGGTAATGTCCTTTGAACAGTTCAACCATTTAGATACGACAGGATTGAGCAACCCATTACTTTGGCCAACTCTTTTACAAAATACTATCTCAAACAAAGTCGACCCTCATCGGTACTCATGGATTGAAGTTGAAAAAAAGAGACCGGAAAATATGTATCTATACGAAAATGGATCTGTTGTCTTTAGCAGCCTAGTAAACACCGGAATACCGGGACTAAATACTACAGTTGGGACTTATCCAATCTACCTAAGATTTGTTCAAGACTATATGAGTGGCACCAACCCAAACGGAACAACATACCACGACATGGTACATTGGATAAACTACTTCCTAGGTAGTGAGGCTGTACACGGATTCGTACGATCGCAGTATGGGTTTCCCCAAAGCCTCGGATGTGTTGAGCTTCCAGTAGCCAACGCAGCGATCGTCTACCCGCAAGTGCATATTGGTACTTTAGTAACAGTCGTGCCACAGTAAGAGCCTGACGACGCTCCCCAAATTTAGATAGATAAATAACCCCGTTAAGCCAACACATGAGATTGGTAGTTGGGCAGTTTACGCTGAGGTTAAAGGCTGATGGCTCATACTATTTCACTAATTCAGGGAGATCTACGTGTACTACTGTTAGAGAGCTCTCTACCTTCAAATGCTAACCCTGTCGGTAGCTCGCAAGAACCGAAAAGGAGGAGGCAGCGATAGATCTTGACATGAGACGGTAGAGGTCAACTAAAGAGACGCTCCTTCTTTTCGAGCAGACAGAGCCGCCTAGCGGGAGAAACTATAGACCTCAAGGTGTATTCAAGGAGTTCTCTAACTGCGAATACACAGAGATAACACTGCAGCTCAAGGGATTTCGACCTGAGTTCTACGGGTGGCTACAACTCTGGAACAACCCCTCGTCAGTGCAGTAAATCGACCTGCATTAAGGGTAAGACTAAGCATACCTCGGGACTAGAATCGGCCCAACCATCGTTACTTGACAACCCCCCACAAAACATAGGTATAGACGCTTCTGAACCATCGGGAAGGAGCCAGAGAACCTTAGCGGTAGGTTAGATCCATTATTAAGCTTCCCTGTGCTAAACACCACTTACGACCGTCATAGAGGCACAAATCACGAAACTCCATATAACCTTCCTGCGTGGTTCATAAACAAGCATCGGTTGCAACCGTAGTCATGAAAATAAAAACATTGTCCCCAGAGATGTTTGACGCCATACTTTATCTCGGCTCCTCAGCACTCGCGTTCGTGAACATTTTTGTAGCGGCCGGTGGTGATTACCGCCAATGGGGACTTCTCACCTTCCTTCCTTACTTCCTTGCTGCTGTAGTTTCGTATCACCTTTCGAAAAAAGAGATACCAACGTCTAACAAATCCAAAACTCGCAAAGTCATGATTCTCGGTTTATTTGTCACCTCGTTAATTCTTCCTCTCTCAATATCTGTAGCACAGCGTACGTTATCTACTCCTGGGGCTCATGTTCAAGCAGAAGTAGTTGTTATTGAACGCTGCGGCGATAGAGTCGCTGCAGACCAAAACTGCTATCTGAACCATCCCACGACTGTTGGTGTAAGCGCTACCAACTACTCCAAGACACTCGACTCCCACTCGTTTGTTCCGTATCTGCCAGGGATTGTAATTTTCGGAATTCCTAATTCGCTAAACATACCGCTACCTCTTAGGGATGCTCGGGTCGCAATGGCTGTATTCACCCTTGCCATTGTCATATTAGCCCTTCGCTTATCCGCACTGCCTAGCCTCTCTAAATGGAGGATATTTCAATTTGCACTAGTACTTCCGGTTGGCGCCCTACCATTAGTAACAGGCGGGGATGACCTACCAGTAATTGCGCTTTTACTACTCGGAGTAGTTCTTGCAAATCGAGATCGATCGTGGGCAGCTGGACTGGCAATGGGCGCGGCCATGGTTATGAAGCTCACTGCTTGGCCAATTGCAATCATTCTTCTTTTTTCCCAACGAGGACAGGATCATAATCACAAGTCACGGTGGATCCAGTATCTTTCGGGTCTTGTGCTGCTTCCAATACCAGTTATCTCAATTGCTGCCCTTGTCAATCCACACGCGTTTATAGTAAACGAGCTACTGTTTCCCCTCGGTCTCACAAATGTTACTTCGCCTGCCCAAAGTCCACTTCTAGGACAAGCATTGATGCATTTGTTCTCCAATTATCAAGTGTGGGTTGTCATGGTATTGATTTTCTTGGGAGCGACCACAACTTGGTTCATATACAGTAAGTGGAAACCTAGCACTATCTCATCCACATCCGCGTTCGCTGCCGTGGTACTAACTTTAGCGACGTTGTTAGCACCAGCCACCCGTTTTGGATATCTGCTATATCCTTGCAATTTTGCCATTTGGGC
>JAJYGI010000147.1 GCA_021790735.1 Actinomycetes bacterium
TATCGATGCTCGGACCCTTACATCTCTAGTCGAAACACATTTCTCAAGTAACTACGCGGCCACTCTTCTCACGGCGTCGGTTGAGAACCCTTATGGATATGGAAGAGTGCTAAGGTCAAAAAGCGGCGCTGTAGTAGGTGTGGTGGAAGAGCGAGATGCGTCGAGGGAAGAGCGCCTAATACGTGAAATTAATACGTCACTTTACGTCTTTGACACTGCTCCACTTCCAGCTGCGCTAAGACGATTAGTTCCTTCCAATTCACAAGGTGAACTTTACCTTACAGATACGGTATCGGTGCTCTCTGGTGCGGGGTACTCGATTGGCTCGTTAGAGATTGATGACTCTTCGCTGGTAATGGGCGTCAACGATAGAGCGCAGTTGGCAGAGGCAGAGAAAGTAATGCGTAAAAGGATCAATACTACTTGGATGAAGTCCGGGGTTACTCTAGTCGATCCTGAGGTAACCTATATAGATCGTCGAGCTACACTTGGCGAAGATGTAACGATTTGGCCAGGAGTTATTCTAGAAGGTACTACGACCATTGGTACTGGTTCTGACGTTGGACCCGGATGCCGTCTCGTTGACTGCGTAGTCGGTGAGAACGTTCGCCTATCGTACTGTGAAGCGAATAACGCTTACATTGGTGATGGGGCTAAGGTGGGACCATTTGTCAATCTACCTTCGGGGACAAAGGTGTCACCGTATGAAGAGGTTGAATCCTCAAGGAAAATGGAGTAGTAAGTAGATGGAGCTTGTACTACGTAGACGACTTGAACTTTATGCAGGTAGAGCTCATAGAGAGCTAGCCGTCGAAGTTGCAAAACATCTAGCGGTGAGGCTTGGACCTATGGTTCTGAAAGACTTCGCCGACGGAGAGATCTACTGCCGTTTTGGTGACTCGGTTCGTGGGAAAGATGTATTTATTCTCCAAACTCATGCTGGACCGGTCAATGACTCGATCTTCGAACAACTTATCATGATTGACGCAGCGAAACGAGCTTCTGCAGATCGAATTACAGCGGTTTGTCCCTACTATGGCTACTCGCGTCAAGATAGAAAGTCTGCTGGACGAGAACCTATAACTGCGAAGTTGGTATCAGATATGTTCGCTGCAGCAGGTGCAGATCGGATCGTGTCGGTCGACCTTCATTCAGGGCAGATCCAAGGATTTTTTGACGGACCCGTCGACCATCTCACTGCTATGCCGGTTCTAATGGAGTACTTGAGAAGCTTTGGTAGCGAAGATTTTGTGATTGTAGCGCCTGACGCAGGTCGTGTGAAGGTAGCCTCTCGTTACTCTCAGTACTTAAATGCAGATGTGGCCTTCGTCCATAAGAGGCGCCCGAAAGGAACCGCTAATGTCGTAGAAGCTCTCGACGTAGTGGGGGAGGTTGCAGGTCGAAGGTGCGTTCTAATAGACGATATGATAGATACTGCAGGAACGATATGCGCAGCGGCAGAGCTTTTGGTCGCTAGAGGAGCTTCTGATGTGTGGGCAATGGCGACACACGGTCTGCTATCGGGTCCAGCGGTTGATCGCCTAAAGGCCTCGGAGATTTCCAGAGTGGTCATTACAGATACCTTGCCGCTCTCTGAGGAGCGACGTTTTGATAAACTCGAAGTACTTTCTATTGCAAAGATATTAGCTGATGCTATCGCTGCAGTGTTTGAAGATGGCTCAGTGTCGAATATTTTCAAAGGTGACAACCTTTCGTAGCTCTAAGTTGTCTGTAGAGAGTCTTGAGCGCTGAATTCGGTGGCTTGAAATTTGTGATAGTTGTAAGATTTGTGGCTTTGAACGACTAGGTTATTCTGGTTATATCAAGTGAATTCCTAGCTGCATACCGAGGAGAGTTTTGTGTCGCAGGTTGAGGTAAAAGCCATTGGAGGCCGTGAGGCGGGAAGCAGAGCTTCTCGTCGTATCCGTAGAGAAGGCATGGTACCAGCGGTAGTCTATGGTGTTGAGGCCACGCCAATCTCGATCTCTTGTAACTTGAGGGAGCTTAGAGGAGCTTTATCGAACCGGGTCGCTAAAGGGTCGATCTTGACCTTGTCTATAGACGGTAAGTCCCAAATTGTTCGAGTTCAAGATGTTCAAGTGCACTCCGTTCGGCGGGACGTGACTCACGTTGATTTTTTATACATGAACGCGAAAGATGTTGTTACATCGTCAGTAACGCTAACGGCGCCAGCGTCGTTGCATTTGGAAGTCTTTGCTTTGAACGTTGAGGGCCCTGCTTCGTCGATTCCAGCAGCGCTTGAAGTAACAGCAGAACAGGCCAACGAGAACGGTGAGATCATGGCTTCAAGCGTTGTACTTCCAAAAGGAGTAAAGGTCGTATCGGAGACCGACGTTGTCGTCGCCAAGCTTATCTTGGAGGAGTAGGCGTCAGCCGGGTTAGTTGGGAGTGCTCTTTATTGTAGCCGGGCTAGGTAACCCGGGGGATCGATACGATCGCACTCGTCATAACGTGGGTGCTGAGGTAATAAAGTACTTAGCTCGAACCGAGGGATCTCAATTAAGCTTTCGGAAGACTTGCAACTTCTTAGGTACCGAAGTGAAACTTGAAGGTGCGAGCACTCTATTGGTTTTTCCCCAGAATTTTATGAATGACTCTGGCAAGACGATCTCGTGCGTGATGCGGCGTAACCCTTCACTTGGTATCGGGTCTCTTGTAGTAGTGCATGATGAACTAGACCTACCGGTCGGAGTGGTTCGGGTGAAACGAGGCGGCGGACTCGCTGGTCATAACGGCCTAAGATCGCTGTCTTTGCATGTCGGTACAAACGACTTTATCAGAGTCCGGATAGGTATAGATAGACCTCAATCAGGAGGTGACGTCTCAAACTGGGTTCTTTCTCGACCTAGTATCAAAGAGCGCGAAGCCTTAGATGTGGTTATCGAGCGTGCCGCCGAAGCGGTTCGTTCAATTATTCGAGATGGAGTTGATCAGGCAATGAATTACTTTAATGTAACCGCTAAATGAGACCGGGGATCTTGGATCGTCTTGGGATTCGTCCTAAAGATGTGCTTCACTCGCCTGTAGGCGTTGATGAGAGCGGTTGGGCTCTGTACGTTGCTCTCCACTGTAGACCAAACCCAGGTGAGATCCATCTACTAGTTATGCTGAACTCCAATGCTGCCTTACGAGTAAGCGAAGAGTTAGAGACGTACCTCGGCCCCGATAGGGTACGCTACTATCCACAACTTGAAAGCCTCCCCTTTGAGAGGGTCTCTCCTTCACAGGAACTTATAGGACAGCGCGTGAAAGTACTGCGTGAACTGGAAAGTCATGACTCTGTGACCGAAGGTATGGTGGTAGTGACGACAATACGAGCTTTTATGCAACGTCTTTCCCTTGTCCCTTCTCAGATGAGCACAGTCTCCTTGGCCGTAGGTTCTCTCTTAGATGTCGACGATCTAGCTGACAAGCTTGTATCTATGGGATACGTTAGGGAGTATATCGTTGAAGCAAAGGGCCAGTTTGCGATTCGAGGTTCGATAGTCGATATCTATCCCCCAGCGTTTGATTTGCCAGTGAGAGTGGATCTCTTTGGGGAGGAGGTCGAAGGAGTATACGACTACGATCCCGACGACCAACGCAGACTTGGTTCTCATTCAGAGGTTGAGGTACTTCCTGCGAGAGAGGTTTCTATCGGTGAACATACGAAGGCGCTTGCTAAAGAAGCGGCGAGGACTTGGAGTTTTGGAAGAGACTCTTTTGAGAGAATTGCTCGTGGAGAGTACTTCGACGGGGTTGAGTCCTGGCTGCAGTGGTTGGATGTAAAGGAGCTGTCTCTTGCTACAGTACTCGGTCCGAAGGATAAGATAATCCTTTTTGAGCCTTCTCGACTTCGTGCTAGATCCCTCGACCTTATAGATGAAGAGACGGTTCTGAAAAGGGCTTTAGCCGAGAGTTGGGGTATAGAAGACGTAGAGCAGATGCCTAGTTTCCATATTCCAGTAGATAGCGTTCTTGAGACATCGCAATCCGAACTGATGATAGTTGAACCTAGTGCGTCCCACGCGAAGGTAGTCGAGACTTGGGGGCTCTCTGGACGCGAAAGTGAGCACCTTATCAACAAGATTAAAACCTTGATACGCCAGGGGTACTTGGTGGTTGTCGGTGCTGAGACTGTAGGTAGTGCTACTTCAATTGTGACGTCTTTCCGGGAGCACTTGCTGGATGCGGTTTTAGTTGAGGACCCATTAGTGGTTTCGAAAGTGACGAGAAACTATATTCAAGTAGTGCCAGAAGCACCGCTACACGAGGGTGCAATATCTAATGTAACTAAGTTAGCAGTTATTTCAGAGTCAGACTTAAGCGGTCGGAGAAGGTCACATCGATCGAGGTCTACTTCCACAAAAGTACGTTCCGTTCGCGTAGACTTTGAAGCTTTGGAGATCGGATCCTACGTAGTTCACGACACTCACGGAGTTGCAATCTATCAGGGCATGACTAAGCGAACCCTGGCTGGGGCGGAGCGAGACTACTTACTTTTAGAGTTTAAAGGTTCAGACAAAATCTACGTTCCTACCGAACAGGTATCCTTGATTACTCCATATATGGGGGGCGAAAGGCCCGCCTTATCTCGTCTAGGAGGATCAGACTGGCAAGTTACCAAGGCTAAAGCTCGCAAGGCTGCACAGGAGATTGCACAAGAACTAGTGGTTCTATATCAAAAACGTATCGTCTCTGATGGGCATGCTTTTGCCGGTGACACTCCATGGCAAGTTGAGATCGAGGACCGCTTTCCCTATGAGCTTACTCGAGATCAGCTCAGAGCGATCATGGATGTGAAACAAGATATGGAAAGTCCTAAGCCTATGGATCGTCTGGTGTGCGGTGATGTTGGATTTGGAAAAACCGAGATTGCGATTCGTGCGGCATACAAGGCGGTCCAAGACTCTAAACAGGTCGCGGTTCTAGTCCCAACGACACTACTTGCCCAACAACACTATCAGACGTTTTCAGACCGTTTCGAAGGACAACCAGTGAACGTCGCTATGCTGTCTCGGTTTTTGACAGCTAAAGAATCAAAAGATGTTATTCAAGGAATCACAGATGGGTCGATTGACGTGGTTATTGGGACTCATCGCCTGCTGGCAAAGGACCTTCGTTTTAAAGACTTGGGGCTTTTAGTCGTCGATGAGGAGCAACGTTTTGGCGTGAGCCACAAAGAGCAGATAAAACAGTTGAAGGTAGGTGTCGACGTGCTAACCCTAACTGCTACGCCGATACCGCGGACTCTAGAGATGTCCCTTACCGGAATAAGAGACCTTTCGCTTTTGCGAACACCTCCTAAACGAAGACAGCCGATCCTTACCCATGTAGGTCCCTACGATACACTCGCTGTATCTGAAGCGATTCGGCGGGAGTTAATTCGAGAAGGTCAGGTATTTTTTGTTCATAATCGAGTGAGAGACATAGAAGTAGTAGCTCAAAAGTTGAGGGAGTTGGTGCCTGAGGCAAGGGTTGCTGTCGCGCATGGTCAGATGGATGAGAGTCTCTTGGAGCAGGTAATTATTGACTTCTGGGAGGGCTTATACGACGTATTGGTCTGTACTACCATCATCGAGTCGGGCATTGATATGCCGACCGTCAATACGTTGGTCGTCGATCGAGCTGATCTTTTGGGCTTGGGACAGCTGCATCAGATCAGAGGACGGGTTGGCCGATCGGGATTGCGTGCGTACGCTTACCTTTTTTATCCAGAGTCAGACCAAATATCTGACGTTGCGTACGAACGTTTAAAGACGATTTCGGAGAACGTAGAACTTGGATCGGGATATCGTATCGCCATGCGTGATCTTGAGATTAGGGGAGCGGGTAACCTTTTGGGTGAGAACCAAAGTGGTCATATGGCAGCTGTGGGTTACGATCTCTATGTGAGGATGGTCAAAGAGGCTGTTGCGGAACTAAACGGCATGCCTGTTGAAAAAGTAGTCTCACTACCTAGTGTTGACGTACCTTTGGACGTATATATCCCCGAGTCCTACGTAGACAGAGCAGACCTGCGCTTAGACCTCTACTCTCGCTTTGCTCGTGTAACCTCCCTTCAAGACGTCGATGATCTTGAAGCCGAACTTTTGGACCGCTTTGGAGAGGCTCCAGTTGTTGTCAAGAATCTTGTTGGCTTAGTTCGACTACAGGTCAGGCTGTTAGCAGTTGGTGTTCGAGAGCTGTCAGTGACGAAAAAGATTGGTGCGCTGGGTTTTGAGCTCAAGGTTTCGCCGGTAGAACTTCCACGCTCTCGTAGCGTTCGACTGAAAAGACTATATGCTCGAGCACTCGTGAAAGATAATTTGAAAGAGATAGTAGTTCCGTTAGAGTCAAAGACAGTGTCGCTGGATACCATCGAGAGGTTCTGTAGGGAGATCCTCTTCTCTGACTCGAAATAGCAACTCAGATGATTGGAACCGGCGTTTGATAAAAAATCGTGAAGACTCAGTTGCGTGTTGGAGGATTTCGTCAAGTATCCTTGGTCTTTAACGCATTTACAACTGGTCTTGGATCTATAGAAACTGCCATAGGAAGTTGAGAAGGGAATTGTGTGAGGCTTAGATATCTAAGAGAGGTGTTCCTTACTGCTGGAGCAGGTGTTTTGTTGTCAGCGTGTTCTGTTTCACCGTATGCAGCCAAGGTAAATGGAACAGTAATTACTCAAAGTGAACTCCTCAATGAACTAAAGTCAGTGGCGTCGAATAAGTCTTTCGTGTCGCAACTAGAAAAATCCCAAGGTTCCATTTACGGTTCTGGCGTTGGTACCTTTTCCTCTACTTTTACGGCAGAGATATTAAATAGGCGAATCTCGATAACTCTGATTAACGAGGCATTGAAACGTCTTCATCTCAAAGTGAGTTCTTCGGCTCTTGCTGTGGCATATCCGGTAGCGTCGGCAGGGTTTGGAGGTACAACGGTCTTTGCGGCTTTCCCTAAGTCTTACCAAGCTCAGCTTATCTCAGATACTGCAGCCGTAAACACTCTTGAAGCTCACTTAGCCGGGAAGGCACTGACATCTTCGACTATCAATAGTTACTACAATCAAAACGTTGGCTCGTTTACGGAGTACTGTAGTTCGGACGTGTTGGTCTCTACACAGTCACAAGCTAGTACTTTGGCTACTCAGATCTCGAAGGGCGCCTCGTTCTCAACTATTGCGACAAAGTACTCTAAAGACACAAATACAGCTGCGAATGGGGGTGTTTTAGGTTGTGGATTACTGTCGCAGTATACCTCAGCCTTTGGATCTAGCTTTTCAACAGCCGTATCAGCTCTCGGAGTGAACCAGGTTTCCAAGCCGTTCAAAGGGGGGCAGGGGTGGTACTTAGTGGAGGTCACATCTAAGCCCATAGTTCCTGAGGCGCAGGCGGTACCCTCGATCGTATCTCAGCTTCTTGGCTCCCAGGCTCCCATAAAGCTAGCGCAGTATGTTCAAAGCTTCGCAAAGTCGTCTTCGGTGTACGTAAACCCAGCCTACGGAAGTCTCTCTTTAGCTAATGGACAGGTGGCGGTCTTGCCACCCACGCAACCTTCATCGGTAGCTCAAAAAGGGTTCTTCCCAACTCCATCCTAGGAAACACAGCTTAGTTGTGCGGACCTACTAACGTTTTGAAGATGGGTAAAGGGAAAGTCGATATCGTTGGTTTAGGTCCTGGTAGCAACGGTCTCTTGGACGTTGGGATCAAAGAACAGATCCAAGGAGTCGACCTAGTGTACCTTAGGACATCCCGACATCCTAGTGCTGAGACTTTTCTGAGTTGGTGTAGAGGCTTTGAGAAGGAAGTGGTGGTTCTCGACCAGCTATACGAGTCAGCGGAGAGTTTTGACCAGGTATATGAGGAGATTGTTAAACGAGTCGTAAAGGAGGCCGAATCTGGCCGATCGATCCTTTATGCCGTGCCAGGATCTCCGAGCGTTGGAGAACGGACCGTTGTGATGCTAAGGAATTTAGAGGATCTAAATGTAGAGGTTCATCCATCTCTTTCCGTATTGGACCTTGCATGGTCTACACTTAATCTGGACCCGATAGACGGTGTTACAGTCGTCGACTGTCACGATTTGTTGACAGATGCAAGCCGGTTTACTGGATCGATCTTTGTGATGCAATGTTACTCGGCCGATCTTGTGAACGAACTAATGACTCTTGCTGAAGAGAGCGACTCTCAAGTCACCGTCCTTTATCACTTGGGACTTGCAGAAGAAGCTGTTAGGGTTGTTGAAGGGTATAGATGGCCACTACCGAGCGAGCCAGATCACTTGACCTCAATCTTTTTGGCAGATTTTCAAAATCCGTCGTCGAAACTTGGACAACTTTGGGAGACAATTCGTATACTCAGAGTGCAGTGCCCTTGGGACTCGGAACAGACTCATCAAAGTCTCTCAAGACATCTACTAGAAGAAAGTTATGAAGTTGTCGAGGCGATTGATGAGATGACTGTGGCGACCAACGAAGAGATGGATGTAGCGATGGACCACCTTAGAGAGGAGTTAGGAGACATCCTGATCCAGGTGCTATTCCACTCGAACTTGGCTCGAGAATCAGGCTGGTTCTCTATTGAAGACGTAGCAAGCTCTACTGACAAGAAGTTGAAATTTCGGCATCCACACGTGTTTGGCAACGTGCAGGCGACCACTGCAGCGGAGGTGGTGGCGAACTGGGAACAGCTAAAGCGTGTCGAGAAGTCTCGTTCCTCGGTGTTAGAAGGGCTCTCTGCTGACCTACCGTCCACTCTAAAGGCAGAGAAACTGTATAGAAAATTTAAGGGTTTGGGGGGTAGTCTTGCCTTGCTTACCAGCCACTCTGATGAAGTGGCCTCGCTCTTTGACGATGCCAAATCAGCCAGCAGTCTTTACGTAGCGGCCCTGGAGGCTTTAGAGTCAAAGGTTGATCTAGATGGTGTCTTTAGAAGGCTCTCAAGTGTGATAGTCGAAGCAGTAGTGACTTTGGAGGGAGAAATTAATCCTTGAGCACCTTTGTCGGTACTCGATTCAAGTTTTGACCCATTGCATATATCCTTACTGTAGCCTAGGATCAATCCTCATGAGTTTTTAGTTAGGAGTTGTGGCGTGTCAAGCTTTCAGATCGTTGACGTTCATGCAATGGAGGTCCTCGACTCACGAGGTAATCCCACAGTGCGGGTTGAGACCCGTCTGAGTGGTGGTGCTAGCGGCAAGGCGACAGTACCTTCAGGCGCATCTACCGGGCGGCTTGAGGCGGTTGAACTTCGTGACGGAGGACGACGTTATGGTGGGAAAGGGGTTGAAAAAGCAGTTTCAAATGTGAACTCCGAGATCCGTGATGCGATTTTAGGGATGGATTCTCGCAAACAAAGAGAGATCGACTACAAGATGATCGATCTGGATGGAACCCAAAATAAAGGACGTTTGGGAGCAAATGCTATTTTGGGCGTCTCGTTAGCGGTGGCGAAGGCTGCGGCTAATGGGTTAGACCTCCCTCTTTATCGATATCTCGGAGGGTTGTCTTCTGGAGTTCTTCCAGTTCCAATGATGAACGTTATAAACGGAGGCGTGCACGCTGATAATAACTTGGATCTTCAAGAGTTTATGATCGTTCCTCACGGTGCTAAGAGTTTTTCTGAGGCCCTGCGTTGGGGGACTGAGGTCTATCACGCCTTGAAAAACGTTCTCAAGGAACGATCGTTGTCGTCGTTAGTGGGTGATGAAGGTGGATTTGCCCCAAACCTAAACACAAACGAAGAGGCATTGGAGTTACTTTCTGTTGCAATAGGGGTCGCTGGTCGTAAACTTGGAGAAGAGATATCGCTAGCTTTAGATCCGGCATCTTCTGAGTTCTATAGAGACGGTGCATATCATCTAAGCGGAGAAGATCGAGTACTTTCTAGCCATGAGATGGTCTCCTACTGGGAGTCACTTATAGACAAGTACAACATTGTGTCACTTGAAGATGCTATGGCGGAGGACGACTGGGAGGGTTGGTCGCTGTTGACTGAGAGGCTTGGCTCAAAGATTCAGTTGGTAGGCGACGATCTTTTTGTAACAAACTCAGAGAGACTGAAGATAGGAATAGACAAAGTTGTGGCCAACTCCATTCTGGTGAAGCTAAACCAGATCGGGAGTTTGAGCGAAACACTAGAGACGGTGGAGATGGCTCACAGGGCTGGATATACAACAGTAATCTCGCACAGGTCAGGAGAGACCGAAGATACTACGATAGCGGATCTAGCGGTTGCATTAAATGCCGGGCAAATAAAGACCGGCGCACCAGCAAGATCTGATAGAGTCTCTAAGTACAACCGCTTACTTGAGATCGAGTATGAACTTGCCGATCAATGTAGATTTGCTGGAGGAGGGGGTTTGTTACGACAATGACAATGAGACTCCGCAAGAGATTGGCTGTAGTGGCGACTTTAGTTGTAGCTGGAGGAGTCTACCTTGGTTTCGTATTTCCAACAGGGGAGTTCTTGGCTGAACGAAAGCAACTCCAAAGTGCTCAAGGTGAGCTACAGGCGTTGAAGCGGACTAATAAACAGCTTCAGACTACGGTAGGACGTTACGAGAGTCCCACGTTCTTGGATAAACTTGCTCGAGAAGAGTTTGGGCTTGTAAAACCCGGGGAGTTCTCGTATCAGATTATGCCTGGCAGCTCTCTTTATGTTCCTCCGTCTGGTAAGTCAAGTTCTCCAACGCCTCTTCCGGCTGGCTGAAATTGCCTGGTCAAACGGAGAATCTGGGTGAATGTGACCGTCTCCTATGTGTCTGCAGGTGTTATCAAAACAGCTGAATGCCCCTTCATTTAGGGAGGGTAGGGAGGTGTCACGATCAAACTAGGTTTGGGTGGGGCTCGTTTTGAGGTTTTAGAAAGGACGTCTTCTTGTCGATTCTAGGTAATAAGGTACTTCGTCTCGAAGATCCTAAGCTTTTGACTGTCGGTGGAAGTTATGTAGGCGACCTACAACACGACTCTATGCTTCATATCTGCTACGTTAACTCGACTATCGCACATGCAAAGATTCTTGAAATCGACGTAGTTGAGGCTGCTTCTATGCCAGGAGTGGTGGCAATCTATAGCGCGAAAGACCTAGAACTTTCACCGATGAGGTCAATGTTTCGAGACAAACCCTCGATGGATCGTCCATTCCTGGCCAAGGATCGAGTTCGATTTGTAGGCGAACCAGTAGCGTTGGTTGTAGCAACGAGTCAAGAAGCGGCAGTAGACGCTGCCGAGGTGGTCTTTGTTGACTATGAACCACTACCAGTAGTTGTGGATCCGGAGAAAGCACTTGGCTTAGACATGGTAATCCACGGTGACGTGGGCTCAAATGTAGTGACTTCATTTGGTGAGTTAAGCGGAGACTCATTTTTTGACCAATCTGACATCATAGTGACCTTGAAGGTAATAAATCAGCGATTGGCTCCTGCTCCCTTAGAGGTTAGGGCGGCGATGGCATACGTTGATGATAATGGACGTCTCGTGTTTTACGCGTCAACGCAAACTCCGCACGCAGTTAAGTCTCAGTTGGCAAGCAGTCTTGGATTAGACCCAACTCAGATCCATGTTATTACTCCCGATGTCGGTGGCGGTTTTGGAGCGAAGGCGACGCAGTATCCCGAAGAGATCCTAGTTGGATGGGTAGCCTTAAAGCTAGGTCGAGCAGTAAGGTGGGTAGAGACACGAAGCGAGAACATGGTTGGTTTGGGACACGGACGTGCTCAGGTCCAGAATCTAACCCTTGGGGCTAAGTCTGATGGAACCTTCGTAGCCTATCGGATCGATGTTATTCAGGACTCAGGAGCATACCCGAACGTCGGAGCTTTCTTACCGATGCTTACCAAGACTATGGCCTCGGGGGTTTATCGGATACCTAAAATCGAGTTTCGTTCGACCTCGGTAGTGACTAACACAACTCCGATCGTATCCTATCGAGGTGCAGGACGACCAGAAGCTACCGAAGCACTGGAAAGAGTTATCGACGTTTTGGCTCATCGGTTAGGTATTGATCCTAGTGATGTGCGCAAAAAGAACCTGATACCCAAAGAGGCATTTCCTTACGAAACAGGAACCGGTGCTACCTACGATGTCGGGAACTACCTTGGAGCTCTCGATCTACTACTCGATAGCGCGGGTTACGACGAGCTTCGCCTTGAACAAAAAAGACGTATTGAGGAGTCGTCAAAGAACCTTCTTGGACTTGGACTATCTGTCTATGTTGAGATTACGAATCCTTTCCCCAACGCAGAGTTTGGTGGCGTAGAACTGATCGAAGGTGGTGGTTTGCTGATCAGGTCAGGCACTTCTCCACATGGCCAAGGACATAGAACTGCTTGGTCGATGGTCGCTTCTGAGATATTTGGCATTCCTCTCGAAAAGATAGAAGTAGTAACTGGTGATACCGATGTGGTCCCCCACGGAGTTGGAACCTTCGGCTCTAGATCTTTGCAACTTGGCGGCTCCGCTGTTCATGAAGCCTCGATAGGTGCATTTGCAATTGCGAAAGACATCGCTGCAGAGATTTTGGAGGCTAATCCGAGTGACCTCGTGGTTACTCCTGACGGAGATGGACTGAACGTAGTGGGTGTTCCCACATCAAAGGTGACTTATGCAGAGATATTCGAAAGGGCTACTGGAACTGGAAAGAAGGTATCCCACGA